>JAXHTU010000069.1:0-15357 GCA_034189955.1 Pseudomonadota bacterium
GACCGCTGGTCGGCTTGATCATCCTGTACGGGGTGACCCTGTTCGCCACGGAACTGTTGTCCAACGCCACGACGAGAACGAACACCCCGAGCGCGATCAGCGACCGCCGCAGGTCGAAGGGCCGGTCGGCGGCGCCGAACAGGGACACATCGCCCAGATGGGCGTCGCCGGAGCCGTCGTCATTGGTGCGGGCCTCGCCCAGACGCGGCAGGCCGAACGGGAACCGGCGGCGACCGCGGGCGATCCGCTCGGCCTCGGCCTCCTGACGCGCCTCCTCCATCGCCGCCAGCCGGGCCTGCTCGGCCTCGTCGGCCTGTACGCTGCGCCCCAGCTGCCGCGCACCGACGAAATACAGCCACAGCCCCCCGGCGACGGCGATGCACAGGCCGACCGGCGTGATCTCGAACAGGCTGAACACCGGCTGGCCGGAATTGCGCGCCATGTCGTTGACCAGCAGATTGGTCGAGGTGCCGATCAGGGTCAGCAGACCGCCCAGCACCGAAATATGGCTGAGCGGCATCAGGAAGCGTTTGGGCGACAGTTTCAGCGACTGGGCCACGTCGCGGATCACCGGCGCAGCCAGAACCACCACCGGGGTGTTGTTCAGAAAGCCGCCCAGCATCCCGCACATGCCCAGCACCGCCCAGATGCCGATCGCCCCGACCCGCGCGGCCAGCCGGGTGGCCTGGCGGATCATCAGGCCCAGCAGGCCGGACAGCTCGATGGCGTAGGCGATGACGAACAGGCCGGCGAGGGCGATGACCGCCGGGCTGGCGAAGGCGCCCTGGACCTCGACCGGTCGCACCACGCCCAGCAGCAGCAGGGCGGCGGCGCCGGCGAGCGCCACGACGTCGGCGCGCACGCGGCCGTGAATGAGCACCCCGACCACGGTGACGAGCACCAGCAGAGCCGCGATCTGATCGAAAGTCATTCGCCCTGCTGCCCCTCGCGCCCCGGTCAGGTCAACCTTTTCGGTGAGCCGCCCCCAATTGAGCGATCAACGTGTTAGGCTGGTTCCATGCTGAAACCGGTCTCGCCTCTTCGCTTGCCGGTCGTCGTGGCTGCGGCGGCTGGTCTCCTTGCGGCCTCCTGCCAGAGAGAGGCGGAACCCGCCGCGCCGTCGCCAGGACCGCCCACGCCCGCCACGAGCGCCCCCGCGGCCCCGGTCGGGCCGGTCGCCCTCGATCGCCGGGCCCTGCTCGCGGCCGTCGACCGGGCCGCGGCCGACTACGCCGCCGGGGCCGAGGCCGAAAACGCCAGCCCTCTGGCCGGGCGCCAGTTCGACATTCGCCTCGCCTTCGGCTGCGAGGGCGCGGAGGCGTCGCCAGCCGAGGGCGTGGGCGACGGTCTGGCCCGCTGGTCGTGGGGCCCGGAGCGGGAAAACATCAACCTGAGTCTGACCCCGGGCGACTGGACCCGTTCGGCCCTGATCGCCGGGGCCGGTCAGGATCAATGGGAGGCGGTCGAGGGGTTCTGGGTCGCCCGGCCGTGGATGGCCGCTGAGGGCTGCCCCTCGATCCGGGTCGATCCCCTGACCAGCGGGGCGGCGGCGGCTTCGCCCCAGACCGTCGGACTGGCCGCGGTGTTCGAAACCGGAAGCTCCCGCATCGGCCGCCGCAACGGCCGCGCCTACGCCCATACCATCCGCCAGGCCGGGGACGCGCCTCTGGTCGCGCTCGAGGCCGGCTACCGCGTCCGCCTGCAGGGGCGGATGGCGGCCTTCCCGGACGGGCGGGCGATTCGCTGCCGCGCCAACAATCCGAATCAACGGCCGGTCTGCGTGGCCGCGGTCCAGCTCGACCGCGTCGCCTTCGAGACGCCGACGGGCGAGACCCTCAGCGAGTGGCGGCCGGGCTAGACCGATCAGGCTCTAGGGCTGCAGCCGGTAGCCGCCGGCGTCGGTGAGCAGGAGCCGCGCCTGGCCGGGTTCCGGCTCGATCTTCTGACGCAGGCGATAGATGTGGGTTTCCAGCGTGTGGGTGGTGACCCCGGCGTTATAGCCCCACACCTCGGTCAGCAGCTCCTCGCGCGAGACCGCCTTGGCCCCGGCGCGGTAGAGGTATTTGAGGATGCTGGTTTCCTTCTCGGTCAGCCGCACCTTGCGCGCCTTGTCGTCGATCAGAACCTTGGCGGCGGGCCGGAACTCGTAGGGGCCGATGCGGAAGACCGCGTCCTCGGACTGTTCGTGGCTGCGCAGATGGGCGCGGATGCGGGCCAGCAGCACCGCGAACCGGAACGGCTTGGTGACATAGTCATTGGCCCCGGATTCCAGCCCCAGCACCGTGTCGGCGTCCGACGACTGGCCGGTCAGCATGATGATCGGCGTCGAGACGCCGTCCTTGCGCAGCAGCCGGCAGGCCTCGCGCCCGTCCATGTCGGGCAGGTCGACGTCCAGCAGGATCAGGTCGGCGCGCACCTCGCGGCCCATGCGCACCCCTTCCATCGCCGTCGCCGCCTGGACCGGGCGGAAGGCCTCGTGCAGGGCCAGTTGCTCGGCCAGCGCCTCGCGCAGGTCGTCGTCGTCGTCGATGATGAGGATTGTCTTGGGTGCGGGCATGAGTACCAGAATGGCGAGCGTCGGCCGTTCCGCCAAGGGTTGGACCCGAAGCGGAGCGGTTTTCAGTCACTAGAGGGGGTTTCGGGACGGTTTCGTTCCCCGAACAACGCCGATCCGACCCGGACATGGGTCGCGCCGAAGCGGATCGCCGTCTCATAGTCGCCGCTCATCCCCATCGACAGCGTGTCCAGTCCGTTGCGCCGGGCGATCTTGCGCAGCAGGGCGAAATGCGGGCCGGCCGCCTCGTCCGCCGGCGGAATGCACATCAGACCCTCGACCCTCAGCCCCTTGTCGCGGGCGTACCGCACCAGTCCGTCCGCCTCTTCCGGTGGAACCCCGGCCTTTTGCGCCTCCGCCCCGGTGTTGACCTGGACCAGGACGCGGAGGGGTCGCCCGGCCTTGTCGGCGGCCGCGGCGAGGGCGTCGGCCAGTTTTTCCCGGTCAAGGGTCTCGACGACGTCGAACAGGGCGACGGCGTCGGCCGCCTTGTTGGTCTGCAGCGGCCCGATCAGCCTCAGCTCGAGGTCGGGGACGCGGAGGCGCAGGGCGCCCCAGTGAGCCTGGGCTTCCTGCACCCGGTTTTCGCCGAACACGCGCTGGCCCGCCGCCAGCGCCGTCTCCAGCGCCCCGGCCGGCTGGGTCTTGGTCACGGCGGTCAGGACGACCGCGCCGGGATCGCGCCCCGCGCCGCGACAGGCTTCGGCGATCCGGCGTCGGACCGTCGCGAAACATTCGGCGATGCTGGACCCGGGATCGGGATCGGGAGAAGAGGAGGGCATGAACCGGTCCGAAGCGGAGATCCTGTGGGAGGTCGCCAGCGTCCTCGCACGGGAGGCGGCGAATGTCAGCCGCGCCGCCCGAAGGCCGGCCCCGAACCTGCCGCCGCTGCTGTTCTTCACCGACCCGGACCGCACGCCGCGCCCGTGGGAGACGGCCGCGCGGCTGCCGGCGGGCTCGGCGGTGGTGTTCCGGTCCTTCGGCGCGGCCGATGCGCGCGAGACCGGTCTGCGACTGCGCGAGGCGACGCGGCGGCGCGACGGCCTGCTGCTGATCGGTCTGGACGCGGATCTGGCCGAGACGCTGGAGGCGGACGGCGTGCATCTGCCCGAACGGGCGCTGGGTCAGGCGTCCGCCCTTGTCGACGCCCGACCCGACTGGCGCGTCACCGGAGCGGTCCATTCGGCGGAGGCCCTGGGGGGCGCCGCGGGTCTGGACGCGGCCGTGCTGTCGCCTGTGTTCGCGGCCGGAGGCCTTTCGGGCGCCCGGCCCGCGCTCGGCGTCGGGACATTCGCGGCCTTGGCCCGCCACGCCTCCGTCCCGGTCTACGCCCTCGGCGGGATCACGGGCGGCAACGCGCGCGAACTGATCGGCTCGGGCGCCTGCGGCCTGGCGGGGGTGGGCGCGGTCGGGGCGGCCTTCGGGCCGGTCGACGCCTAGAAGCGGAAGATCGATTCCAGCCGGAAACGCGGCGCGGCGCGGCGATCGGCCTGCGGCGCGCTGGCCGGATCGGCCTCGGGCTCGGCGAGGCCGGCGGTGGCGCCGAGCCGCAGGCGCGGGTTGACGCGATAGTAGGCGCCCGCCTCGACGTCGCCGAGATTGCTGTCGCGCCCGACCGGCTGGCTCAGGTTGAGGTCGAGACCCCAGCGGCCGCGTTCGGTGAAGCGCAGCCGGGACTGGTTGGTGTTCGCCGCGGCGCGGGCGGCCTGGGCTTCGGTCAGCGTCACGGCAGGGGTGCGGGCGCGCGAGGACGCGGCCTGGGCCGAGGCGACATCAGCCGTCGCCACGAGCATAAGCCCTGCGACCGCTGCGGCGATGACGGCGCCGTTCTTGCGCGTGATCTGGCGCATGTCCTGCCCTTTATGCCGCGACGGAGTTTCCGCAACGGTCCTTGGCGACGATTAGACACCGCCACCCTGCCCGGTCAACGAAACGTAGGTGATGACTCACGGTTCCGCCAGACTCTAGGGGACTCCTGTGGCGCGAGCGTCACGGATGGAAGTCGCGCCAGGAGGGTTCACGCCGTCCGCGGGACCGGCTCCCGGCCGGACCTGTGCGACTTCGCCTTGTCATCGCCCCTTTTCACCGTGTTATAGAGCCTCGCCTAGGCGACCGGCCCCGTGGGTCGGGGCCGGTATGTGCGCGGGACGGCCCGCCGCATGTCTTGTTGAATGGAGAGTCTCGATGGTGCTGGTTCGCGGCGCAGCGGTCGCCCTGATCGCCTCGGGTCTGATGCTGGGCGCATGCGGCGGGATCCCGGGCATGGGCGGCAGGGCCAACCCCGTCCCGGCCGGCCAGACGGGCATTGGCGTCAACGCCTTCCTGTGGCGCGCCACGCTCGACACCCTCAGCTTCATGCCGCTGGCCAACGCCGACCCGTGGGGCGGCGTCGTCAACTATGACTGGTACACCGACCCCCAGACCCCGAACGAGCGGTTCAAGGCGACGGTGTTCATCCTCGACACCCGTCTGCGCGCCGACGCCCTGAACGTCACCGTGTCCAAGGAAGTGCGCGACGCCTCCGGCCAGTGGGTCGGCGCCGCGGTCGCCGCCCAGACCGAGACCGATCTGGAGAACGCGATCCTGACCAAGGCGCGTCAGCTCAACCTCCAGACCGCGCGCTGATTTTCCCTCCCCGACCATAGCCTCCTCAGGCTCGCCCTCAGGAGCGACGCCTCAAGGATTGCCGTGGCCCGTTACGAGCCCAAGACCGCCGAACCCCGTCAGCAGGCCCGCTGGGCCGAGGCCGACGCCTTCCGCACGCCGACCGCGGAGACGGGGAAGCCGAAATACTACGTCCTCGAGATGTTTCCCTATCCGTCGGGCAACATCCACATGGGCCACGCCCGCAACTATGTGATGGGCGACGTCGTGGCCCGTTCGAAACGGGCCCAGGGCTTCGACGTCCTGCATCCGATGGGCTGGGACGCCTTCGGCCTGCCGGCCGAGAACGCCGCCATCGAACGCGGCGTCCATCCCGGCGACTGGACCTGGTCCAACATCGCCGCCATGCGCGAGCAGCTGAAGCTGCTGGGCCTGTCGCTGGACTGGTCGCGCGAGTTCGCCACCTGCGATCCGGCCTACTATGGCCAGCAGCAGGCCTGGTTCCTCGAACTGTTCAGGCGCGGCCTGGTCTATCGCAAGGATTCGATCGTCAACTGGGATCCGGTCGACAACACCGTCCTGGCCAATGAGCAGGTGGTCGACGGGCGCGGCTGGCGCTCGGGCGCCGTGGTCGAGAAGCGCAAGCTGAACCAGTGGTTCCTGCGCATCACCGACTACGCCGACGACCTGATCGAGGGGCTGAAGGAGCTGGAAGGCCGGTGGCCCGACAAGGTCCGGCTGATGCAGGAGAACTGGATCGGCCGCTCGAAGGGCCTGCAGATGACCTGGGCCTGGGCCGGCGAGGCGCCTGACGCCGCCCCGGACGGGCTGGAGATCTACACCACCCGGCCCGACACCCTGTTCGGCGCCTCCTTCATGGGCATCGCCCCCGATCACCCGATCGCCCGCGCCCTCGGCGAGACCGACCCGGCCGCCGCCGCCTTCATCGCCGAATGCCGCAAGGGCGGCTCGACCCAGGCCGAGATCGAACAGGCCGAAAAGGTCGGCTTCGACACCGGCCTGAAGGTGCGGCACCCGTTCGACGACCGCGAGGTCTCGGTCTGGATCGCCAACTTCATCCTGTCGGAGTATGGCACCGGCGCCATCTTCGGATGTCCCGCCCATGACCAGCGCGATCTCGACTTCGCCCGCAAATACGACCTGCCCGTGATCCCGGTCGTGAGACCGGATAGCGCCGGCGACGATTTCGCCGTAGGAACAGAGGCCTACACCGGCCCCGGGGCGATCTTCCACTCCGATTTCCTGGATGGTCTCGACATCGAGACCGCCAAGGCGGAGGCCATCGCCCGGGTCGAGGCGGCCGGCCAGGGCGAGGGCGCGACCATCTATCGCCTGCGCGACTGGGGCGTCAGCCGCCAGCGTTACTGGGGCTGCCCGATCCCGATCGTCCACTGCCCGTCGTGCGGCGCCGTGCCGGCCGCCGACCTGCCCGTAGAACTGCCGCGGGACGTGACCTTCGACACGCCGGGCAATCCGCTGGACCGCCACCCGACGTGGAAGCACGTCAAATGCCCGTCGTGTCACGGGGATGCGACGCGAGAGACCGACACGCTCGACACCTTCGTCGACTCGAGCTGGTATTTCGCCCGCTTCACCGACCCGACCGCGGCCGGGCCGATCTCCAAGGCCGCCGCCGACAAATGGCTGCCGGTCGACCAGTATATCGGCGGGGTCGAACACGCCGTCCTGCACCTGCTCTACGCCCGCTTCATCTCCCGCGCCCTGTCCGACGCCGGTCTGATGGACGTGCGCGAGCCGTTCGCCGGCCTGTTCACCCAGGGGATGGTGGTGCACGAGACCTACCGCCGCTCCGACGGCGCCTGGGTCGAGCCCACGGATGTCGAACTGCTCAACGAGGGCGGCCGGCGCTCGGCCCGGCAGCGCTCGACCGGCGAGACCCTGGTCATCGGCGACATCGAGAAGATGTCGAAGTCGAAGAAGAACGTCGTCGCGCCGCAGCAGATCGTCGAGACCTGGGGCGTCGACGCCGGCCGGCTGTTCGTCCTGTCCGACAGCCCGCCCGAGCGCGATGTGCAATGGACCCCGGGCGGCGTCGAGGGCGCCAGCCGCTTCGTCCAGCGGGTCTGGACCGAGGTCGACGGCTTCGACCCGGCCGTCCCCGGCGAGGCGGCCGCCAACGCCGCCCTCGTGCGCGAGACGCACAAGGCCATCAAGGCGGTGTCCGAGGGCATCGCCGGCTTCCGCTTCAACTCGGCCATCGCCCGGTTGTACGCCTTCGTCGCCGTCATCCGCGACCACGCCGCGGCCGGCGGCGAGGCCCGGCGTCAGGCCCTGTCGGCCCTGCTGCGGCTGGTCGCCCCCTTCACGCCCCACCTGGCCGAGGAAGGCTGGACGCGGCTGGGCGAAGCGGGGATGATCCTCAACGCGCCGTGGCCCGAACACGACCCGGCGCTGGCGGCCGACGACGAGGTGACCCTGCCGATCCAGGTCAACGGCAAGCGGCGCGGCGAGATCCGGGTCGCCCGTGGTCTGGAGCCGGCCGCGGTCGAGGCCATCGTCATGGCCGACGCGGACGTTCAGGCGCGGCTGGAGGGTCAGACGGTGAGGAAGATCGTGGTGGTCAAGGACCGCATCGTCAATCTGGTGGTGGGCTGATGCGCGCCGGCCCGGCCAGCCTTGTCGCACTCGCGGGACTGATCCTCGCCGGCTGCGGATTCACGCCCCTGTACGGCGACGCCGGAGTCGGCTCGGGCCTCGGCCGCATCGCCGTCACCACCCAGGATGACCGGCTCGGCTATCGCCTGCGCGAGCAGCTGGAGGACGCCCTCGGCCGCGACGCCGCCCAGGCTCCGCTCTGGCGGCTGGAGGCCACGGCCGAACAGTCACGCCGTCCGCTCGGCCGGCGCATCGACGACACCGCGACCCGCTATGAACTGACCGTGCGGGGCCGCTGGACCCTGACGCCCGCCGCCGGCGGGGCGCCCCTGACCGGCACGGAGACGGTGACCACCACCTATGCCGCCGCCGACCAGCCCTACGCCGCCATCGCCGCCCAGCAGGACGGCGAGGAACGCGCCGCCGCCGAGCTGGCGCGCCAGATCCGGCTGGACCTGATGCGCGTCCTGCAGGACCGTCCGTGACGGCCCGGCGATGATCCTGGCGAAACGGCCCGAGGTCGATCGCTTTCTCAAGACGCCGGACCCGTCGGTGCGCGCCGCCGTCATTCACGGCAAGGACCGCTCCGGGGTGGCCGAGCGGGCCGCGATCCTGTGCAAGGCCATCACTCCCGACCTCAACGACCCGTTCAACGTCACCGTCCTGACCGACAGCGACATCGACGGCGACGAGGCGCGGCTGGAGGAGGCCCTGACCGCCCTGTCGATGATCGGCGGCCGCCGCCTCGTGCGGGTCCGCCTCGGCTCGGAGAAGGCCTCGATCGACAAGATGCTGGCCGCCGCCCTCAAGGCGCACGCCGAGGGCCGGTACAATCCCGACGCCATGCTGGTGATCGAGGCCGGAGCCTTGGGCCGCGACTCCGCCCTGCGAAAGGCCGCCGAGGGCGCCTCGGCCGCCGTCGGCATCGCCTGTTATGAGGATGAGACCGGTGACGTGGCGCGGATGACGCGCGAGGCGCTGGCGGCCGACCAGGTCGGGCTGACCGGCGACGCGCTGGACCGGTTCGTCAGCCGCCTGCCGCGGGAGCGTGGGCTGATGCGGCAGGAGATCGAGCGGCTGGCGCTCTACATCGGCCCGGGCTCGGGCCAGACCATCGACGTGGCCGAACTAGAACAGCATCTCGGGGTCGAGGCCGACGCCTCGCTGCAGGATGCGGCGCTGCAGGCCTTCGGCGGCCGGCCTGCCCCGGCCCAGTCCGGCCTGCGCCGCGCCTTGGCCGAGGGCGAATCGCCGGTCATGGCGGTGAGACAGGCCTCGATCCACCTGGGAAAGCTGCGCCGCATCAATGTGTTGCAGGCCAATGGCGCGGGGGCCAAGGAGGCCGCCAAATCGGCCGGCGTGTTCTGGAAACAGGAGGCCGAAATGCTGCGTCAGGCGCGCAGCTGGCGGCTGGAGGACCTCGACAGGGTGCTGGACAGCGTCAACGCCGCCGACGTCGCCACCAAGACCACCGGCTCGCCCGACCAGCTGATCGCCGAACGGCTGTTGCTGGAAATTTCGGCCCGGGCGCGCCGTCTGGGGCTGTGAAAACCGCCAGAGAATTCGACGACGGTTTCGCGGGGAATTCGACGACGGCGAAGTGAGACAGGAGAGACGACGGATACTGCCCTGTCACCATCGGGTCAGCCGCGTTTGGACGCCTTGCGGAAAGCCGGTTTGGACAGGGCCAGGTTGCGCGTCTGCTGCGCCTTCTGCTCGGCCCGGGCGCCGCCCTCCAGACCGCCGTGCGCCGGCCCGCCGTGCGCCGGCCCGCCGCCGGCCTTCTTGGCGGCCAGCGCCTTCTTCATCGCTTCGGCGGTCGGATTGCTCGGTTTGTCGGTCATGCGGTCACTGTAGCACGGGCGGGCTCAGCCGCGCATCAGCCGGCGGCACAGGTCGTCCAGCTGCTCCAGACTGCCGTAGCGCAGGGTCAGCTCGCCCTTGCCGCCGCGATCGGCCAGCGACACCGGCAGGCCGAGCGCGTCGGTCAGATCCTGCTCCAGCGCCGCGATATCGGCCCCGCCCTCGCCCGACGAAGCGTCGGCGCGGGCCTTGCCCTTGCCCGGCTTCGGGCCCTCGGCCGCGCGCCGCGCCAGCACCTCGGCCTGACGGACGTTGAGTCCCTCATTGACGATCTGCTCGGCCAGGGCGGCCGGGTTGGGCGCGGTGATCAGGGCGCGGGCGTGGCCGGCGCTCATCTTGCCGTGCCGGACGTACCACAGCACTTCTTCCGGCAGTTGCAGCAGACGCAGGGTGTTGGCGACATGGCTGCGGCTCTTGCCGACGACGCCGGCGACGGCGTCCTGGGTGCGGCCGAACCGCTCCATCAGCAGACGGTAGGCGTCGGCCTCCTCCAGTGGATTGAGATCGGCGCGCTGGACGTTCTCGATGATCGCCACCTCGAACACCGCGACGTCGTCCATCTCGCGGACGATGACCGGCACCTGGGTCAGACGGGCGATCTGCGACGCGCGCCAGCGGCGTTCGCCGGCGACGATCTGCCAGACGCCGTCCTCCTTCGGATGCGGCCGCACGAGGATCGGCTGCAGCACGCCCTTGTCGCGGATCGATTCGGCCAGCTCGGCGAGGTCGTCGTTGTTGAAGATCTTGCGCGGCTGGTCGGGATTGGGCTTCAGGCTCTCGATCGGCGCCATGCGCACGCCGGCCGGGGCGGCCGAACCGTCGACCGGCACGGCTTCGCCGGCCTGTTCTCCCAGAAGGGCCGACAATCCCCGGCCCAGACCGCGCTGACGTTCGCTCAAGATACTGTTTCCACTTCGTAATTTCGCATCAGGCGGCCTGCAGCCGCCGGCTCTTCTCGCGCGCGACGACCTCGCGCGCGAGGCGCAGATAGGCCTGGCTGCCGGCGCATTTCAGGTCATAGATCAGGGCCGGCTTGCCGAACGAGGGCGCCTCGGACACCCGCACATTGCGCGGGATGACAGCCTCGTAGACCTTGTCGCCGAAATGCTTGCGCACATCCGCCGCGACCTGTCCCGACAGGGCGTTGCGGCGGTCGTACATGGTCAGGACCAGACCCTGGATCTCCAGCGTCGGATTGAGGCTCTGCCGCACCATCTCGATGGTCTTCATCAATTGGGTCAGGCCCTCGAGGGCGAAGAATTCGCACTGCAGCGGCACGAGGACGGCGTCGGCGGCGGCCATGGCGTTGAGTGTCAGCAGGTTGAGCGACGGCGGGCAGTCGATCAGGACATAGTCATACCGGGCCTGACCCTCCCCGCCCTGTCCGTCGAGGGCGTCGCGCAGGCGATAGGAGCGGCGATCGGCTTGGCTCAGCTCGATCTCGACGCCCGACATGTCGGCGTCCGCCGGAAGGATGTGCAGGCCGGGCACCGAGGTCTGCACCGCGGACTCGTCGACCGAGCGGCCGTCGACGATGACGTCATAGATGGTCACCCGGCGTGTTTCACGTGGAACACCCAGCCCGGTGGAGGCATTGCCCTGCGGGTCCATGTCGACGATCAGCACCTTTTCGCCGATCGCCGCCAGGGCGGTGCCGAGGTTGATCGCCGTGGTCGTCTTGCCGACCCCGCCCTTCTGATTGGAGATGGCGAGGACGCGCGTCTTACCGACTATGGACACGACGGAGACTCCGGACGGAAACGATACGGCCGCGCGGGTCGCTGCGCGAGACGGACAGACTGCTGTCGAAATGCCAGACCTTGCGGGCTTCGATCAACTCAGCCTCGGCCTTTTCCCCCTTGAGAAACAGCCCCTGTGCGCCGCGCTGTAGATAAGGCTGTGCATAGCCGAGCAGCTTCTCCATCGGCGCCAGGGCGCGGGCGGTGACGACGTCGACCGTGACCCTCTGCTCCTCGGCCCGCCCATTGATCACCGTGGCCCGCAACGACAGCCCGTCCACCGCCTCCTGAAGGAAGCGGCAGCGCTTGCCAAGACTGTCGATCAGCCAGACATGGCTGTCGGATCGATCCTTCAGCAGGATGGCGAGCACCAGACCGGGAAAGCCGGCCCCGGCTCCGAGGTCGGCCCACCTCCTGGCCGCGGGCGCCATGCCCAGCAGCTGAGCCGAGTCCCAGATATGCCGGTTCCAGACGTCCGGCAGACTGTCGGGCCCGACGAGATTCATCACCGCATTGGTCTCGGTCAGCCGTTCGATGAAGATGTCTAGGTCGGCCATCTGCGCGGGGGTAGCGCCGGTCACCGCCTGAAATTCCGAAGGCGTCACGCGGCCACCCGGGTGCGTTTGACATGCGAGAGCAGGGCCGTCAGCGCCCCCGGCGTCATGCCCTCGATCCGCCCCGCCTGGCCGAGGGTGCGCGGCTGGACGAGGCTGAGCTTCTCGCGCACCTCGTTCGACAGGCTGCCGATGGCCGCATAGTCGAGGTCGTGCGGTATGGCCAAAGCCTCCTCGCGGCGCAGGGCCTCGGCGTCCGAGGCCTGGCGGTCGAGATAGCCGGCGTAGCCCGCGTCGATCTCGATCTGTTCGCGCACCTGACGCGGCCAGGCGACGATGGCGGGGTGGGCCGCCTCGAAGGTCTCGAGGCCCACGCCCGGGAAGGCCAGCAGGTCGCGGATGGAGCGGCGCTGCCCGTCGGCGTTGACGGTGACGCCCAGCGCCCCGGCCTCCTTGGGCGTATAGCTGGTCGCGCGCACCAGCGTCGCCGCCTCGGTGAGGAAGGCGGCCTTGGCCTCGAAGGCGGCGCGGCGCTTCGCGGAGACCAGGCCGGCGGCGATGGCGAGCGGGGTCAACCGTTGATCGGCGTTGTCGGCGCGAAGCGTCAATCTGTACTCGGCCCGGCTGGTGAACATCCGGTAGGGCTCGGTCACGCCACGTGTGACCAGATCGTCGATCATGACGCCGATATAGGCCTGGTCGCGACCCAGGACGATCGGCTCCGAGCCGGCGGCGGCGCGGGCGGCGTTGAGCCCGGCGATCAGGCCCTGGGCCCCCGCCTCCTCATAGCCCGTGGTGCCATTGATCTGGCCGGCCAGATACAGGCCGGGCCGCTTCTTGACCTCCAGCGCCGGGGTCAGTTCGCGCGGATCGACGAAGTCATACTCGATGGCGTAGCCGAAGCGGAACACCTCGACCGCCTCCAGCCCCGGAATGGTGCGCAGAAAGGCGGCCTGGGTGGCGTCGGACACCGAGGTCGAGATGCCGTTGGGATAGACGGTCGGGTCGTCCAGCCCTTCCGGCTCTAGGAAGATCTGGTGCGAGGTCTTGTCGGCGAACCGCACCACCTTGTCCTCGATCGACGGGCAGTAGCGCGGGCCGCGGCCTGACAGGTGGCCGCCATAGACGGCGCTGTCGCCGAGATTGTCGGCGATGATGCGGTGGGTCGCCTCGGTCGTATGGGTCACGCCGCAGGCGATCTGGGGCGTGTCGATGCGGTCGGTCAGGAAGCTGAACGGCACGGGGTCGGCGTCGGCCGCCTGCATTTCCAGCCGGTCCCAGCCGATGGTGCGGCCGTCGAGCCGGGCCGGCGTGCCGGTCTTGAGCCGGCCCATCTGCAGACCGGCGCCATAGAGGTCGGCGGCCAGGCCGGTCGAGGGCGCCTCGCCGTGACGACCGGCGGGGATGCGCTGGTCGCCCTTGTGGATGACGCCGTTGAGGAAGGTGCCCGTGGTCAGGACCACGGCGGCGGAGCCCAGCTCGGCGCCCTCCCCCGTGACCACGCCGGCGACGCGGCCGCCGTCGAGGATCAGGCTTTCGGCCGTGCCGGCCAACAGGGTCAGGTTGGGGGTTTGCGCCAGTTCAGCCTGCATGGCCTCACGATAGAGCCGGCGGTCGATCTGGCTGCGCGGTCCCTGCACCGCCGCCCCCTTGGAGCGGTTGAGCAGGCGGAACTGGATGCCGGAGACGTCGCCGAGCCGGCCCATCAAGCCGTCCATGGCGTCGATCTCGCGCACCAGATGGCCCTTGCCGAGCCCGCCGATGGCCGGGTTGCAGGACATCTCGCCGATGGTCTCGAGCTTCTGGGTCAGCAGCAGGGTGGCCGCCCCGGCGCGCGCGGACGCAGCCGCGGCTTCACAGCCGGCGTGACCCCCGCCGATGACGATGACATCGAAACGCTTCATGGCCGGGGACATAGGGGAAAACGGCCGGTCTCGCCACCGGCGCCGCAGCGGTGTTTCACGTGAAACCGATCACTTGCCGATACAGAAGGTCGAGAACACCTCGCCGAGAATGTCCTCGACGCCGATGGCTCCGGTTACCCGGGCCAGGCTGTCGGCCGCCCGGCGCAGATCGTCGCCGGCCATCTCGGGCGCGATGTCGAGCGCCCGTCGGCCGGCCTCGACCGCCATCAGGGCCTCGGCCAGCCGGCGACGGTGGCGCTCGCGGGTGACCGCCGGGAAGTCCGCGCCGGACAGGTCGCGGGCGAGGCGGTCGGCCAGCCAGTCGTGCAAGGCGCCGAGCCCCTCCCCCGTGGTCGTGCTGACGATCAGAGCCTCGCGGTCCGGCGGCGGGGCGGCGCGCTCGACGTCGGCCTTGGTGAAGACGACCAGGTCGTCGGGCCGGGCATAGGCCGCCGCGGCCCCGTCCGGGTCGCCCGGGGCGCGCACCCACAGCCGGAGCTCGGCCTGCCCGGCCCGGGCCCGGGCGCGGCGGACGCCCTCGGCCTCGATCGGATCGTCGCTGTCGCGCAGGCCGGCGGTGTCGGACAGGGTGACGGCGTAGCCGCCGATGATCAGATCGGCGTCGAGCACGTCGCGGGTGGTGCCGGCGATGGGGGTGACGATGGCCGCCTCGCGGGCGACGAGGGAATTGAACAGCGACGACTTGCCGGCGTTGGTCTCGCCGATCAGGACGATGCGATACCCCTCGCGCACCCGCTCGCCTCGCCGGGCGTCGGCCAGGGCCGCCTTCAGATCCGCGATCAGCCCGTCCAGCACCGGCCCGGCGGTGCGCGCCAGATTGTCCGGCACCTCCTCGTCTGGAAAGTCGATCTCGGCCTCGACCAGGGCGAGGGCCCTGAGCAGGTCGTGGCGGAAGCCGGCGTAGGTCTGCGACAACGCCCCGTCGAGCTGGCCGAGGGCCTGCGCGGCCTGGGCCGTGGTCTCGGCGTCGATCAGATCGGCGACCGCCTCGGCCTGGGCCAGATCCATCCGGCCGTTCTCGAAGGCGCGGCGGGTGAACTCGCCGGGCTCGGCCGGGCGCAGGCCGAGGGCGATCAGGGCGTCGCCGACCGCCTCCACCACCGCCCGGCCGCCGTGCAGATGCAACTCGGCGCACTCTTCTCCGGTGTAGGAGTTCGGGGCGGGGAAGCGCAGTACGAGGGCCTGGTCGAGTGGGCGGCCGTCGTGGGTCAGGGTCCGCAGGGACGCCAGACGCGGCGTCAGACCACCCGCGCCGAGGCTGGCCAGGGCGGCGTCGGTGCCCGGCCCGGACAGGCGGAGAATGGCGATGGCTCCGCGACCGGGCGGCGTGGCGAGGGCGAAGATGGTCGTCATTGTCTCCTCCCCCCTTGCGGGAGGGGGACCGCGAAGCGGTGGAGGGGGCTCGTCGCATCCGCCGGCGTTCGGGGCTTCCCCCTCCACCATCCTTCGGATGGTCCCCCTCCCCCAAGGGGGGAGGAGAC
>JAXHTU010000007.1:0-51744 GCA_034189955.1 Pseudomonadota bacterium
AGCCCTTCGCCCAGGGCCTCGACGACGATCGCCTGCTCCTCGGCGGCGGCGTCGGCCTGACGCTGGTTGCGGGCCCGTTCGACCTCGGCCGCCTCGCGGGCGGTCACCGCCTCGGCTTCCACGCGCAGCTTGTCGATGGCGGCGTCGCGGAAGGCGAGGATGGCGACCCCGAACTGGCCGAACTCGTCCTTGCGCAGGGCGCAAGGCACTTCGACATTCATGTCGCCGCCCATGATGCGCTTCATGTAGCCGATCAGATTGTGGATCGGACCAATCAGGGCGCGGGTGACCATGAAGCCGGAACCGATCGCAATCAGGGTCGCGGCGATCAGGCCGATGAGCAAGGCGATCATCGCCGTTTGGGCGGCCTTGGTCTGGGCCTGCACCGCCTGCTCGATATGTTCGGCGTTGGTGGTCTTGATCACTTCCAGCGACTCTTCGACCTTGCCGATATAGGCATCCGCCGAGCCGTCACGACCGACCATCGCCACCGCCTGAGCCCGGGTCTCCGGATTGGCGGCCAGAGCGCTGCCGGCCACGACGACGTTCTCGAACCATTCGTCCGCGGCGGCTTCGACCACCGCCACCTGGGCCGCGGCGTTCATGCCGGGGACGGTCTTCAGGTCCGCCAGCGCCTTCTTGAAATCCGCCCGGTGAGCGTCGAGGCGTTCGAGATAGTAGCGGTCGCCGGAGAGGAGATAGCCACGCATGCTATTCTCCTGCCGCACCACCTTCAGCTCGGCCATGGCGGTGTCCCGCACCGCCTCGTTGACGTCGGCGCGGAGGACGCCGGCGCGCTCCAGGGCCTGAAGGTTGTAGAAGATGACGCCGCCCATGGCGACGATCGCGAGCAGCACCGCCGCGAAGGCGACTGTGAGCTTGCGGCTGACGGAGAGATTGGTGAACACGGGGGGTTTCCTTCGAAGGCCTGAGGGCGAACGCGGCGGAATCGGGATCAGAACGAGAGGGCGATGGAGCCGACGAGGCGGCCCTCATAGGGCTCGCCGAAGCTGTGTCCGTCGGTGTCGTACCAGCGGACGTCGAGGGCGATCTTGTCGGTGAGCTTGCGCTTCACGCCGGCGTTCCAGGCGACGTATTCAGCGCCGCCGTCGGCCGAGCGCTCGGCGACAGCGGCCGTGACTTTCGTCTTGCCGTCGATGGCGACGCCGCCCTGCAGCTCGACCCACCAGGCTTCCCTGGTGCCGCCGGCGCCGTCGGCGGTGTAGTTGACCCGCAGGCGGGTGCTGACCGGCCCCAGCTTGCGCGAGGCGTCGGCCTGGTACTCCCAATAGTTTCCGTCGTAGCCGGGGTTGCTGCCGGGCAGGTCGCGGTTCACCACCGAGACGTCGAATTCGAAGCCGGCGAACTCGGGCCGGTAGCCGATGGCGGTGACGATCTCGGCGTGCGCCCCCGAGCTCAGATCCGCGCTGGAGGCGAAGGCGCTGGCGTAGAAGGCGCCGCCTTCGATCTCGACCGAGCCGAACACGCTGGGGTTTCCGTCGCTCTTGCCCGCGCCCTTGCCGATGTATTCGCTGGCCACACCGACCTGGCCGCTGACCGACTGGGCATGGGCCGCGGCCGGCGCGAGGCAGGCCGCGAGTACGCCAAGAAGGAGTGGGAGGCGGAGGGGTTGGGCGGTGGCGACTTGGGCTGACATGGAGGGGATCGATCTTTCTGCGAAGTTCATCCGCAGGTTTTGATCGAACGCTGAATATAATTCCTGAACCGGCGAATACGTAGGAATACCTATGCCTTGGCAGGGGTCTCGTGCGGCGAGCGAACGCCGTCGGGCCGTTAACCATCATTGGTTAACCAGATTCAGATTGTATGAGCTTCACCGCGCGAGCGCGCCTGCAGGCTTACCCGTTGACGTCCCTGTTCTCTGTTGTCCCGACGAAGTGGCCGCCCGTGCTGGCGATCCTGCGGCGGCGCGGGGCGGGCTTCGCGGTGGCGGTCGCAGCGGTTGCGGCAGCGATCCTGCTCCGCACGACGCTCGAGCTGGTGGGCGAGTTCTACTATCTGCCGATGGTCCCGGCGGTCGTCGCCACGGCGGCGGTCAGCGGTCGCTGGGCGACCGCTTTGGCCATCATTCTCTCGATCACAGCCAATGTTCTGCACGTCGACCGCGTCAGCCCGCTGGACGCCGCCGTCAACGCCGCCCTGTTCACCCTGGTGACATGGCTGATCGCCGAACTGTGCTGGAGTTTGCGCGCCTACCGGCAACGCGCGGGAGAACTGTCGCACCGCCTCGCCCACCGCGAGGAGATGCTGGAGACCATTCTCGCCTCCATGCCCGTGGTCGTGCTGGATCGCGGCGGCCGGATCCGTTTCCTGACCCCGTTCGCCTGCGACTTGCTGGGCGTCGCCGAGCAGGAGGCGACTGGACGGCCGTTCGGTTCGATCGTGGACGACTTCGATCTCGCCGATTTCCAGAGCGGTCGGGAGGCGCTGGCGGGCCAGGGCGATCGCGCCTGGACCTGCCGCCGCGCCGGCGGCGCCGTCCCGCTCAGTATCCAGGCCGGCTTCCTGCCGGGAGACTATCCGAACAGCCACGCCGTGCTGTGTCTGGCCGATCTGACCCAGGCGCACCTGGCCGACGAGCGGGCCCGCGACCTGCACACCCAGCTCAACAGGGTCTGGCGCCTGAACTCGCTCGGCGAAATGGCCGCCTCCCTCGCTCACGAACTCAACCAGCCGCTGTCAGCCGCCGCCACCTATCTCGAAGCCAGCCAGATGGATGTCGAGAAGGCCGGGCTGATGGGCGAGAGCGCGGCGCGGACGATCGACCTCGCCAAGGCCCAGCTGCTTCGCGCCGGAAGCATCATCCGGCGCATGCGCGAGCTGCTGGCGCACGAAAGTCGCAGCCTCGGCGTCGAGCGGGTGTCCTCGATGGTGGAAGGCCTCAAGGGCGTGTTCGCCATGATCGAGCGCAACGGCGCGGTGCGCGTCGACGTCAGTCTGGAGGACACGACCGACGAGGTCCGGGCGGAGCGGATCCAGTTTCAGCAGGCCATGGTCAATCTGGTGCGCAATGCGGCCGAGGCCGTCTCCGATCGTCCTGACGCCAGGGTCTCAATTCTGGGGCGCGCGGTCTCCGACGATCTCTACGAGGTCCGGGTCGAGGACAACGGACCCGGCATCCCGACCCACGAACTCGAGACGATTTTCCGGCCGCTGATGACCACCAAGAGCGGCGGCATGGGTCTGGGCCTGTCCGTCACCCGGACGATTGTCGAGAGCCACGGCGGCCTCCTCAAGGTCGAGGACAGTGATCTGGGCGGGGCCGCCTTTTCATTCACCCTGCTGCGGGAACAGGAGCTGGAGGAAGCATGAGCGAGCATTCCGTCTTCGTGATCGATGACGACGACGCCGTCAGGGATTCGATCCTCTGCCTCCTGCGCTCCCAGGGCGTAAGGACGCGCGCCTTCGCGAGCGGGATCCAGTTCTTCGAGAATCTTCCGGACGTGGGGTCCGCCTGCGTCATAACCGACGTGCGCATGCCCGGCATGGACGGGGCCGAAGTGGTCCGGCGGCTGCGGGCGCTCAAGGGCGACGCCTGGCCCATAATCGTCATCACCGGCCACGCCGAGGTTCCACTGGCCGTGCAACTGATGAAGGCTGGCGTGGTCGACTATATCGAGAAGCCATTCGAGCCCAATCGACTGGTGGAGGTGGTGCGCGGCAGCTTCGCCCATATGGACAACCTGCTGCTGCAGAAGGCCGAGACCGACATCGCGGCCCGACGGGTGGCCCGCCTGACGCCCCGCGAGCGGGAGGTGTTCGACGCCCTGGTTCAGGGCCGGACGAACAAGCACATCGCCAACGAGCTGCAGATCAGTCCCCGCACGGTGGAGATTTTTCGCGCCCGGGTCATGGAGAAGATCGAGGCGGAAACCCTGTCCGAACTGATCCGCACCGGGTTGAAGGCCACGCCCGACAGATCGGTCGAGACCTTCCCGCCCCGCGCGGCCTGACGCCCCGCGCCGCCGGCCGCATGGTCCGGCAGGACCCGCCAAACGCGCGGCGGGTCAGGCGCGCCGGGCGTTGACCGAGGAGCCTCCCTCGACCACCGGCAGCACATGGCTGAACTGGCCGAGGGCGACCGGCCATCTCTCAAGCAAGCGCTGGGCGACAGGGGAGCCGGTCTCGGCGGCGTGGCGTTCGACGAGGGCCTGAAGGCGAAGGGCGGCTTCGCCCATCACCTTGCCGGCGGCCACCGAGGCGGTGTTGAGGCGATCGTGCGCCGTACCTTCGGGATCGTGGATGAAGGCTTCGCCCCCGGACATGCCCGCCCCGAAATTCCAGCCGGTCGAGCCAAGGATCACCACGGCGCCGCCGGTCATGTATTCGCAGCCGTGCGCGCCGCAGCCTTCGACCACGGCGACCGCGCCCGAATTCCTGACGGCGAACCGCTCGCCGGCCGCGCCCGCGGCGAACAGGGCGCCCGAGGTGGCGCCGTAGAGGCAGGTGTTGCCGATCAGGGCCGCCCCGGCCGCCCAGCTCGGCGGGCGGACGATGATCTCGGCCCCCGACAGGCCCTTGCCGACATAGTCATTGGCCTCGCCGTCCAGCACGATGCGGAGGCCCTTCATGCCCCAGGCCGCCAGCGACTGGCCCGCGGCTCCGCGCAGATTGAGGGTCAGATGACCGTCCGGCAGTTCGTTGCCGAAGCGCCGCACGATGTGCGAGGACATCCGCGTGCCAATGGCCCGCTGGGTGTTGGCCACGGCATAGGTCAGCTGCATCTTCTCCCGACGCTCGAGGAAGGGCGTGGCGTCGCGTGCGATCTGCGCGTCGAGAGCGTCCGGGATGGCGTTGCGGGGTCCGTCGGCCGGGCGGCGCTCGTCGCCCTCCCCGACCCGCACCAGCAGCGGATTGAGGTCGAGGTCGTCCAGCAGGGGCGAGCCGCGCGAGACCTGACGCAGCAGGTCGGTGCGACCCACCGCCTCGTCCAGCGAGCGCAGCCCCATCGAGGCCAGCACCTCGCGCGTCTCCTCGGCGATGAAGCTGAACAGGTTGACCACCTTGTCGGCCGTGCCGGTGAACATGGCGCGCAGTCGTTCGTCCTGGACGCAGACCCCGACCGGGCAGGTGTTGGAATGACACTGGCGCACCATCAGACAGCCGACGGCGATCAGGGAGGCGGTGCCGATGCCGAACTCCTCGGCTCCCAGCATGGCGGCGACGACGATGTCACGTCCCGTGCGCAGGCCGCCGTCGGTGCGCAGGCGAACGTGGCCGCGCAGGCCGTTGAGGCTGAGCACCTGATGCGCCTCCGACAGGCCCATTTCCCACGGCAGTCCGGCGTGTTTGATCGAGCCAAGGGCCGAGGCCCCGGTGCCGCCGTTGTGGCCGGCGATCAGGATGATGTCGGCCCGGGCCTTGGCGACGCCGGCGGCGACCGCCCCGATGCCCGACTGGGCCACCAGCTTGACCGTCACCCGGGCGTCCGGATTGATCTGCTTGAGGTCGTAGATGAGCTGGGCGAGGTCTTCGATCGAATAGATGTCGTGGTGCGGCGGCGGCGAGATCAGACCGATCCCCGGCGTCGAATGACGCATGCGGGCGATGAATTCGGTGACCTTGAAGCCGGGCAACTGGCCCCCTTCGCCGGGCTTGGCGCCCTGGGCCACCTTGATCTCGATCTCGCGGCACTGGTTCAGATATTCGGCGGTCACGCCGAAGCGGCCCGAGGCGATCTGTTTGACGGCGCTGTTCGGATTGTCGCCGTTGGCGCGCGCCTGGTAGCGCTCGGGATCCTCGCCGCCCTCGCCGGAGACGGAGCGGGCGCCGATCCGGTTCATAGCGATGTTCAGCGTCTCGTGCGCCTCGGGCGACAGGGCCCCCAGCGACATGCCGGGGGTGACGAACCGCTTGCGAATCTCGTTGACGCTCTCGACCTCCTCGACGGGAATCGGGATCGCCTCGCGGAAGTCGAGCAGGTCGCGCAGGGCCACGGCGGGCAGTTCGCGGGCGCGCCGGCTGTAGGCCTTGAAGCGCTTGTAGTCGCCGCGCGTCGTGGCGTCCTGCAGCCGGTGGATCATCTCGGCGTCCCAGGCATGGGTCTCCTCGCCGGCGCGGATGCGATGGGCGCCGCCGATGCGCAGCCCGGGGCGGGGCGTGGCGAACCCACGCGCCACGCGAGCGACCGCTCCGGCCTCCAGACCGGCCAGGCCGATGCCCGAGATGCGCGAGGTCATGCCGGGGAAGAATTCCGCCGTCAGGGCGCGGCTGAGGCCGAGAGCCTCGAACTCGCAGGCGCCGCGATAGGCCGAGATGACCGAAATGCCCTTCTTGGCGAGGATCTTCATCAGGCCGGCCTCGACCGCCGCCTTGTGGTTCAGGCAGGCGTCGCGCAGGCTCAGGCCCGGATAGCGGCCGTTGTCGAGGCGTTCGAGGAAGCTCTCCTGGGCCAGCCAGGCGTTGACCGCCGTGGCGCCGCAGCCGACGAGAACGGCGAAGGCGTGGGCGTCGATGGCCTCGGCCGAGCGCACCACCAGCGAGCAGAAGGTGCGCAGGCCCTCGTCGACCAGCCGGCCGTGGACGGCGGCGGTGGCGAGGATCATCGGGATCAGGGGCCGGTCCACGGCCGCCTGTTCGTCTGTCAGGACGATCAGGGCGGCCCCGCTGCGCGCGGCCGCCACGGCCTCGTCGCGGATCCGATCCAGGGCCGCCTTCATCGCCTGTCCCGGCCGGGCGCCCGGGGCCGGCGCGGCGAAGGTGCAGTCGATGAGGGTGGTCGCCCCGGCCCCCACCACGTCCAGCATCCGCTCGTACATGCCGGTGGTCAGCACCGGGCTGTCCAGCACGAAGACCTTTGTCTGGGTCTCGTCCTGGGCGAGGATGTTGCCGAGGTTCTTGAAGCGGGTGCGCAGGCTCATCGCCCCGGCTTCGCGCAGGGAGTCGATCGGCGGGTTGGTGACCTGGGCGAAGGCCTGGCGGAAATAGTGGGCGAAGGGTCGGGTCTGTTCCGACAGGACCGCGGGCGGGGCGTCGTCGCCCATGCTGGCGACCGCCTCCTTGCCCTCGCCAGCCATCGGGTCCAGCAGGGCCTCGATATCCTCCTGGGTCCAGCCGATGGCCGCCTGATGCCGGGTCAGGGCCTCGCCCGAAAGGCGGCGGGGCTCGGGCCCCGGGCCGATCTTCGGATCCAGCTGAATCATGTTCGACAGCCAGTCGCGATAGGGGTGTTTCGCCGCCAACCGGTCGATGGTCTCGGCCTCGTCGTAGAGCTGGCCCGCCTCCAGATCGACCGAGATCATGCGTCCGCCGCCGATGTGCAGCCGTCGCGCAATCCGCTCGTCCGGCACCCCCGTCATCCCTGCCTCGGAGCCGCAGATCAGCAGGCCGTCGGTTGTTTCGGCGGCGCGCAGCGGGCGCAGGCCGTTGCGGTCCTTGCCGGCCACGACCCAGCGGCCGTCGGTGGCGCAGACGGCGGCGGGGCCGTCCCACGGCTCCATCACTGCGTTGCAGTAGGCGTAGAGCGCCCGGTGATCGTCGGAGATCAGCCCCTCGATCGGCGCCTCCGGCATCAGCAGCGCCTTGACCATGGGCGCCGACCGGCCGGCGTGAACCAGCACCTCGAAGACATTGTCCAGCGCCGCGGAATCCGACGCGCCGGGCTGAATGACCGGCTTGACCGTGGCGTCATCGGCCCCGAAGGCCTCGGCCGTCATACGGATCTCGTGGCTGCGCATCCAGTTGGCGTTGCCGCGCAGGGTGTTGATCTCGCCGTTGTGGGCGAGCATCCGGAACGGCTGGGCGAGCCGCCATTCGGGGAAGGTGTTGGTCGAGTAACGCTGGTGGAACAGGGCGACATTGGCCTCGACCCGCGGGTCGTTGAGGTCCGGATAGAAGTCGGCCAAGGCTTCGGCCAGCATCATCCCCTTGTAGATAACCGACCGCGCCGACAGGGAGCAGATGTAGAAATGCTGCAGCCCCGCCGCCGTGGCTCGCGCCTCGATGCGCCGTCGCAGCAGATAAAGGGTGCGCTCCAGCTCCTCGCCCGTCAGGCCCTCGGGCACGCTGAGCATGATCTGCTCGATCTCGGGCCGGGTGGCGGCGGCGCGCTGCCCCAGCACCTCGACCCGCGTCGGCACCTGGCGCCAGCCGTACAGCCAGAAGCCGGCGGCCAGCACCTCGCGCTCGACGATGGTGCGGGCCCGTTCCTGGGCCCCGAGATCGGCGCGCGGCAGGAAGATCATGCCGACCGCGATCGGACCGGCGCCGGGTTCGTGCCCGGCGTCACGCACCTGGGCCTCGAAGAAGGCGCGCGGCAGGCCGATCAGCAGGCCCGCGCCGTCGCCCGACTTGCCGTCGGCGTCGACGGCGCCGCGGTGCCAGATGGCCTTCAGCGACTTCAGGGCCAGGTCGACCACTTCCCGCCGGGGGCGGCCGTCGATGGCGGCGATCAGGCCGACGCCGCAGGCATCCCGCTCCGAGGTCGGATCATAGGCGTGGGCGTCGACCAGTGTCTGGCGATCGGCTTCATACTGGCGAGGGTCGAAACTCATGCCGCCACCTGTTCGCGCGCGGTGAGCCAGGCGTCGATCTCGGCCGCGGCGTCCTGGCCGTCCCGGACGGCCCAGACGACGAGGGAAGCGCCGCGCACGATGTCGCCGGCCGCGAAGACGCCTTCCAGCGTCGTCGCCTTGGTGTGGCCGGCGGTGCGGATGGTGCGCCAGTCGGTCAGGGCCAGGTCCGGCTCGGCGAACAGACCCGGCATATCCTCGGGTTCGAAACCCAGCGCCTCGATGACCAGGTCCGCGGGCAGGTCGAACTCGCCGCCGGGCACGGGCTCGACGCTCCAGCGCCCCTCGGCCGAACGGGCCGACAGCGCCATGCGCTGGGCCCGAACGCCGCTGGCGCGGCCCGCCTCGCCCAGTACGGCGCGCGGGGCCGCCAGCCATTCGAACACGACGCCTTCTTCCTCGGCGTTGGCGACCTCGCGGGCGCTGCCCGGCATGTTGTCGCGGTCGCGGCGGTAGAGGCAGGTGACCGCGCTGGCGCCCTGTCGCACCGCGGTGCGGACGCAGTCCATGGCCGTGTCGCCGCCGCCGATGACCACGACCCGCTTGCCTTCGGCGTTCAGGGCGCCGCTGTCGAAAGCGGGCACGGCGTCGCCGAAGCTCTTGCGGTTGGAGGCGATCAGATAGTCCAGCGCGGCGACCACGCCGTCCGAGCCGCAGCCGGGCGCGGTCAGCCGCCGGGCCTGGTAGACGCCGGTGGCGATGAGTACGGCGTCATGGGCGGCGCGGACCTCGGCGAACGGCAGATCGGCCCCCACATCGACGCCGAGGCGGAAGCTGACGCCGCCGTCGACGAGGCGGTCAAGACGGCGCTGCACCACCGGCTTCTCCAGCTTGAAGCCGGGGATGCCATAAGTCAGCAGACCCCCGGCGCGGTCGTGCCGGTCGTAGATCGTCACGGCGTAGCCGGCGGTGCGCAGCCGGTCGGCGGCGGCAAGCCCGGCGGGGCCGGCGCCGACGATCCCCACAGAGCGGCCCCGTTCGGTCAACGGCGTGACCGGCGCGACCCACCCGTTCTCGAAGGCCATGTCGCCGAGGAAGCGTTCGACCGAGCCGATCGTCACCGTCTCCCAGCCAGACTGTTCGAGGGTGCAGGCTCCCTCGCACAGGCGGTCCTGCGGACAGATGCGGCCGCAGATCTCGGGCAGGGTCGAGGTGGCCTCGGACCGACGCCACGCCTCCTCGAACCGACCCTCGGCAGCCAGTCTCAGCCAGTCAGGAATGTTGTTCTCCAGCGGGCAGCCGCTCTGGCAGAACGGCACGCCGCACTGGGCGCAGCGGCTGGACTGGACAGCGCCCGCCGGCGGGGTGAAGCGGGCGACGATCTCATCGAAATCGCGCACGCGTTCGCCTGCCGGGGTTTTCACCGGCCCGACCCTAGGGGTCACAACGAATGTCTGGTTGGCGGACGCCACGGCTACTCCTTCGCACCTGCACACAGGTTTAGGAGGCTGTGCCCGGTCACGCAACTTCCGTGCAGCTTATGCAGGAGAGGCGCGACAAGGAACAAAAACGGACCGGCAAGAGCCTTGATCGCGCAAGGTCTTGCCGGTCCGCTTGGGCAGCGCAGCGCTAGAAGAAGACCTTCAGCGCGCCGACGAACCGGTCTTCCGACAAGGGTCCGTCGACGTCGGTGTCGTGGTAGCGCACGTCGATGGCGACATTGTCGGTCAGGGCGTAGGCCACCCCGGCGTTCCAGGTCGTGTAGTCGTCGTTGACGTCGAGCGCCTGGTAACCGATCGCCCCCGACACCGTCCATTTGTCGGCCGGGGTGAAGGCCAGATTGCCTTCGACATAGGTCGCCTCCTCGTCCAGGCCGAAGAAGTCCGGCGAGTAGAAGACCACGGCGCCCGCGGTCACGGGGCCGATGGCCCGCGAGGCCGCGGCCTTGAACTCGACGTAGTCATAGTCGGCCCCGTCCGGCGCCTCGACGTACAGATAGGCCACGGCCCCGACATCGACGGCGAAGCCGCCGGTTTCGGTGCGGAATCCGCCGTAAAGGTCCACCTCGGCCTCAGTGTCGTCGCCGAAGTCGACGTTGGACGCCCAGGCGCCGGCGTAGAACGAACCCGCCGTCAGATCGACCCCGCCCTGGATGGCGGCCTCCTCGTCCGTCTGGCTGAAGCCGCGGAACACATAGTCGCTGAACAGGCCGACATTCCAGGCGATCTGGGGTCCGTCCTGGGCGGAGGCGCTGGATGCGGCCAGCAAGGCGGCCGCCGCTGCAACGCAGGCGAGTGCGGTTCTCATTGTTGTATCCCCTTGGTTTTCAATGGCTGTCGAGACGCAATCACGCTTACTGACAGCGGCGCGGAGGGGAGGCTCCGCGCCGCTCTATGCCGGTCCCGGCGCTCAGGCGGGCTCCATCACCTCGCCGTGGAGGTGACCGTCGAGGCCTTCGGATTCCTGTTCGGCGCTGACCCGCAGGCCGGTGGTGAACTTGCACACGATCAGGATCAGGAAGGTGACGACGGCGCTCCAGGCGATGGTCACGCCCAGGCCCCAGGCCTGATTGGCCACGCTGGCCCCTTCCCCGACGCTGTTGACGGCGGCCGAGGCGAACACCCCCGTGAGCAAGGCTCCGAGAATGCCGCCCGCGCCATGGATGCCGAAGGCGTCGAGGCTGTCGTCATAACGCAGCAGCTTCTTGATCCAGACCGAGGCCGCATAGCAGACCGGGCCGGAGGCGAGGCCGATGATCACCGCCCCCTTGGGATCGACCAGGCCGGCCGCCGGGGTGATGGCGACGAGGCCGGCGATCAGGCCGGACAGGGCGCCGATCAGGGACGGCTTCCGCTTCTCGATGACCTCGACGATCTTCCAGGTCAGCGACCCGGCCATGGCGGCGAGCAGGGTGTTCAACAGGGCCACCGAAGCGATCGAATCCGGGGTCCAGGCCGAGCCGGCGTTGAAGCCGATCCAGCCCACCAGCAGCAGGCAGGCGCCGATCATGGTCAACACCGGATTGTGCGCCACGATGGGCGACTGGCCGTAACCCTTCCGGGCGCCGAGGAAGACCGCGCAGACCAGACCGGCGACGCCGGCGTTGACGTGCACGACCGCCCCGCCGGCGAAATCGAGCACCCCCGCCGCGCCGAGGAAGCCGCCGCCCCAGACCCAGTGGCAGATCGGGGCGTAGACCAGCAGGGTCCAGAGGCCGGTGAACAGCAGCAGGCCGGAGTATTTGATGCGCTCGGCGAAGGCGCCGGCGATCAGGGCCGGGGTGATGATGGCGAAGGTCAGTTGGTAGGCGATCCACAGATACTCCGGCAGGCCGGGCGTCAGGCTGTGGGCGGTGGTCGGCGTCACCCCGTTCAGGAACAGCGACTCAAGGCTGCCGATATAGGCGTTGACGGTGTCCCCGGAATAGCCGGCCACCGGCTGCCCGACACCGAAGGACAGGGAATAGCCGGCGATGAACCACGCCAGGGTGACCACCGCCGCCACGCCGAGCGACTGGGTGATGGTGGCGATGACGTTCTTGCGCCGGACCATGCCGCCATAGAACAGGGCCAGACCCGGCAAGGTCATCAGCAGGACCAGCGCCGTCGAGGTCAGGATCCAGCTTGAGGCCGCGCCATCAAGGGCAAGTGCGACCTGATGGGCGAAAAGCGCCGGTTCAGGCGCCGCGGGCGCGACCGCTGCGGACGCGGTGGTCGCCAGCCCGATCGAGGCGAGGACGAGCGTCCCCGCAAGTCCACTGGAAAGTCGCATGGTTCTGATCCCCCTGAACAGCATTACGCATGTGCGAAATGTTTACCGCATTTGCGAAATAGGCAAGTGGGCGGACGGTGTTTGGTGGAAGATTCTTCCAGAACAGGCAATGCAGGGTCGCCGGTACGCAACAATCCTGTGACGAAGGGCAGATTATCCGCGAAACATGCCGGATCATGGCGCCCGGCGGTTCGCGCCTGCAGCATCTCGCCACATCCGGGCGGCGGCCCCCAGGACCCAGGCGCGCGCCGACCTAGGACTCGGGGCCGGACGCCTTCCAGGCCGCGACGAAGGCGGCCGCGCGCTCGCCGGTCTCGCGGGCGGATCGACCCGCGCGGTAGATGGCCGAGCCGATGCCGAACCCTGAGGCGCCCGCTGATCTCCAGGCGGAAACGCTGTCCGGTTCGACGCCGCCCACGACGTAGACCCGCTGGCCCGCCGGAAGCACGGCGCGCACCGCCTTGAGCCCCGCGACGCCGGCCACCTCGGCGGGAAACAGTTTCAGAACCTGGGCCCCGGCGCCGAGCGCGGTGAAGGCTTCCGACGGCGTAAAGAAACCGGGCATGGACATCAGGCCGGCCGCCCGCGTCGCCTGGATCACCGCGGGGTCGGCGTTGGGCGAGATGACGATCTGGCCGCCGGCCGCGGCGACTTCATGCACCGCGGCCGGCGTGAGCACGGTGCCGGCGCCAACGACGGCTCGATCGCCCAACGCGGTTCGCAGGCGCTGAATGCTCTCCAACGGCTGCGGCGAGTTCAACGGCACCTCGAGACAGGGGAGGCCGGCCGCCAGCAGCGCCTCCCCGACCTCAACGGCCTCGTCCGGCTTGAGGCCGCGCAGGATGGCGACCAGCGGCAGGGCGTCCAGCCTCGCGATGATGTCCGCAGTCATTGACCCGTCTCCCATATGCGCCACAGACCGGCGGCGGTGGCCTGCTCGACATCGGCGATCCGCACATCACGCCCGCCCGCCATCTCCAGCGCTTCACAGTATCGCGCCGACAGCGCCGCGTCCCCGATCAGGGTCAGGGGGCCGGCAAGCCGGTCCGGGTCCTGTCCGGCGATTTCGGAGCCGATCAGCAGGCCCGACAGATAGTCGGCCGCCCCCGTCGGCTCCAACCGGCCAGCCAGACTCTCGACCCGCACCGAGAACAGGGCCGCGCCCAGGTTGCGCTCCTCCAGACCGCGCCCGACCCCGCGGCGGAAGGCGTCCGTATCCACGCCCGGATTCCCCATACCCGCGCCCAGCATGGTCGCCTTGCGCAGGGCGGAGAACAGTTCGCCAGTCAGACATGTCCGGACCGCGATAATGCGGCCGGCTTCGAGGGTGATCCATTTGCTGTGGGTGCCGGGAGCGACGACCAGACCGCTCACACCGAGGCCGAGGGCCTGGGTCTCCTCGCCGCGCATGACGTCGGTCAGGACGCCGCCGGGGCTGAAGGCGACGCCGGGCACGATGGCCACGGTGTAAGCCGACTCCGGCCGGATCAGGTTGGCGGCGAGGTCGGCGACGCCCGCCGGACAGGGGCAGTAGGGAGTCTCGGTCCAGCCCTGGCGCGCGCCCGCCATGCCGCAGACCAGCACCGGCGCCCCGTCGCCCAGCCAGTCTCCGGCGACCGCCTCGAGGACGCCGGAGAAGTCGGCGGGGGCGAGGCCTACGGCCCCGCGCGGATCGGCGCGGCGGTCGAGCACGGTGCCGCCGGCGGCGATGCGCAGGACGCGCAGATTGCTGGAGCCCCAGTCCACACCGATCAGGGCGGTCGTTTCGGTCAAGCGGTCACTCGGAAGGACAGATGGCGTCGCCTTCGTTCGAGGCCAGCCGGATATCCTCGACCGTGACCGCGAACGTCGCGTCTGTCGACAGGCTGAAGGGCTGATCGACCGCAGAAACGTCCGCGCCGGCGTCCCGGAAGCAGGACAGGCGCACCTTGAGCGACCGCCACTGCCCGACCGGCGCCTCGCGAAACAGCCCGGCGACGTCCACCCCGACCGCGCCGACGCCCAGCGAGACCGGACCGGCCGGCGGCGTATCGACCCGATAGCGGACGTGCAGCGCCATTTCACCATTGGTCTGTCGCGTCAGATCGACCGGCCGGGCGGCGATGACCGCCTGTCCGCCGGCGCCCGAGAAGGTCAGCCCCAGCGCAGACTCCTGGGCGGCGCCGTCGGCGGCGCGCAGGGCGACCACGCCGCGCGGCGACTGGCCCGCCTTTTCCTGACCGAGGCGGAACTCGCCGCCTGCGTCGCGCAGCATCAGCGACCACGGCGGCATGAAGCGGCCGTCGACGAAATAGCGATCGAGGCTGGAAGCCTCGCTGGCCACGCCGCTCTCCTCGCCAAGGGTCGGAACCACCGCCGGCTCGGCGTATGTCAGGCCATAGCCATAGGCGAACTGCGGATCATAACCGGGCTGACCCCGGTTCAAGGGCGCGCCGGTGGCGTCCTTCGGCCACGAAAACGACAGCCGCCCGCCGAAGTCATGGCGCGGCCGGCCTTCGCTGTCGCCGATCAGAACGTCGGCGACGCCGCCGCCTTCCGCCCCCGGCAGCCAGGCCGCCACGAAGGCGTCCGACTGGTTGATCTCGGGATTGGTCCACATCGGTCGGCCCGACAGGAAGACGGACACCGTCGGCACGCCCGCGGCCTTCAGCCGGCGCAGCGTCTCCAGCGGTTCGGTCGGGACGAAGTCCAGATGATCGACATCGCCCTGGAACTCGGCATAGGGAGTCTCGCCGAACACGACGATGGCCACATCGGGCTTCTGGTCGAAGGCCCCGTCCGGGGCCAGGGTCGCGGTTCCGCCGCCGGCCTCGACCGCCTCGCGCAGGCCGGACCAGATCGACTGGCCGTTGGGGAAGTCGGTATTGGCGTTGCCGGTGCCCTGCCAGGTCAGGGTCCAGCCGCCCGACGCCTGGCCGATGTCGTCCGCCGACCCGGCGACCAGCACGCGCGCGCCGGGGCGGATCGGCAGGACCGGGCCGTTGTTCTTGAGCAGCACGAGGGACTTGCGCACCGCCTCGCGGGCCAGCGCCCGATGCTCCGGCGAACCCAGCGCCTCCAGACGGCCCTCGACGGGCCGCGCCTCGACGAACAGGCCGGTCTTCACCTTGGCCCGCAGAATCCGGCGCACCGCCTCGTCCAGCCGCGCCGCCGGAATCTCGCCGGACCAGGCCTGGGCCAGGGTGTTGGCGTAGAGCGGCTTCCAGCTGTCCGGCGCCATCAGCATGTCGATGCCGGCGTTGACGGCCAGGGCGCAGCTCTCGTTCGAACAGCCCGGCAGCTGGCCATGGGCGTTCCAGTCCGAGACGACGAAGCCGTCGAAGCCCAGCGGCCCGCGCAGCACTTCGGTCAGTATGGTCTCGTTGCCGGAGTGTTTGACGCCGTTCCAGCTTGAGAAGCTGGCCATGACCGACAAGACCCCCGCGTCGATGGCCTGCACATAGCCGCCCAGGTGGACATCGATCAGCTCGTCTTCCGGGCCACGGAAATCGCCCTGGTCCTGACCGTTGGCGGTGCCGCCGTCGGCCAGAAAATGCTTGGCCGAGCCGGCGATGCGGCCCGGCGCGATCGGGCCGTCGGCGCGCAGTTCGCCCTGCAGACCGAGAGTCATCGGACCGGCGTAGCTGCGCGCGATCTCGGGATCCTCGCCATAACCTTCATAGGCGCGGCCCCAGCGGTCGTCGCGCGGCACGGCCAGGGTCGGACCGAAGGTCCAGTCGGCCCCGGTGACGGCGACTTCCAGCGCCGTGGCCTCGCCAATGCGCCGGATCAGGTCGGGGTCGCGCGCGGCGCCGAGGCCGATGTTGTGCGGGAAGACGGTCGCGCCGACGACGTTGTTGTGACCGTGGACGGCGTCGATGCCATAGATCAGCGGAATCCTCGCGCCGGGCCGGGCGGCGGCCGCGGCGCGGAAGGCGCGGGCCAGCTCGACCCAGGCCTCGGGCGTGGCCCGGTCGTCGCCGCCCGGCGCCGAATTGCCGCCGGCGAGGATCGAGCCCAGCGGATACGTCAGCAGGTCTTCGGGCTTGATCGCCGAGATGTCCGCCTGGATCAGCTGGCCGACCTTTTCCTCGATCGTCATCCGCGACATCAGTTCGGTGACGAAGGCTTCCGTCGCCGCGTCGCTCATCGCGTCCGGCGAGGCGGCGCCCGGCCAGGCCGACGGTTGGGCCCGGGCCGTATCGGTGACGATCGAGGCCCGGGGGGAGACGAAGATTTGCGGGTCCTGCGCCTGGCCATCGGTCGCGCACGCGGCGGTGAGAAACACTCCCAGAACGGTACCGGTCAGAAGCATAGGGCGAAGGGGCTGGGGCATGATCCGGTTCCGTGAAAGCGAAAAGGCCGGCGCGACATTGGGCGGTCGCGCCGGCAGTCTGTTCAGGTTCGGCAAAAACCCGGTCGCGCACGGGTCGGCCGGAGGATGAGATCGGCAGAGCTGTCCTGTGTTCCTCCGGGACGATCTTGGTCGGCGTCCTCGTTTTTACCAGTGCAAGCTTGATGCACCCGTGACAATGCTGTCAACTGCAATTTCGTTAGCGCTAACATTCCATGAGCGGGCGGATCAACGCCCCGAAAAAGGGAGCAGGCAGGCATGCGCCAAGGGCCAAGCAGACGCGAAGCGGCCATCGCCGCCCTGATGGCCGCCGGCGCGACGGGATTGGCGGGCGCTCGCCCGGCTCGGGCCGAAACCCCCTATGTCTGGCGCAACGTCAAGGTCGGCGCCGGCGGCTTCATCCCGGGCATCGTCTTCAGCCGCGTCGAGAGGGGGCTGGCCTACGCCCGCTCCGACATGGGCGGCGCGTACCGATGGGACTCCCCCCTGGGTCGCTGGCTGGCGCTGCAGGACTCCACGCCGATCGGCAGCGATTTCGGCGTCGAGAGCATCGCGCCCGATCCGGTCGATCCCGACATCGTCCACGCAGCGGTCGGAGTGGGCCGCAACGAGCCCGCCGCCATGCTCCGGTCGACCGACCGCGGCGCGTCCTGGACCCGGACGCCCGTCCCGTTCCGGATGGGCGGCAACGAGGACGGCCGGGGCCTTGGCGAGCGGCTCGCGATCGATCCCAACGATAACCGCATCCTTTATTTCGGCTCGCGTCACGACGGCCTGCAGCGCAGCGTCGACCGGGGCGCGACCTGGGCGAAGGTCGACAGCTTCCCCCTGCCCGGCCATGGCCTCGTCCCCGACGGCCCGACCCATCCCGGGTTGAGCTTTGTCGTCTTCGATCCTTCCAGCGGGCCAGCGGGCGCGCCGACGCCGACCCTGTTCGTCGGGGTCGCCGATCCGGGATCGGCCCGCCTGTACCGGTCGGACGACGCCGGCGCCACCTGGGCGGCGGTCCCGGGCGGTCCCCGGCCGGAGCTGTCGGCGGCCAAGGCCGAGATCGACGGACGCGGCGTCCTGTATCTGACGTGCACGCTCGGCGTCGGGCCGAACGGGGTCGCCGACGGGCAGGTCTGGCGGCTGGACACCCGCGCCGGCGAGTGGCGCGATATCAGCCCGCCCCGGCCGCTGGGCGGCTTCATGGGCCTTTCGGTGGACCGCCAGAGGCCCGGCGTGCTGATGGTCTCGACCCTAAATCGCTGGCAGCCCGGCGACACCCTGTGGCGTAGCACCGACGACGGCGTCAACTGGACCAGCCTGCGCGAACGGGCCCGCCACGATGTCAGCGCCACGCCCTTCCTGAACTGGGGCAATGACCGGCCGGACTTCGGCTGGTGGATCGCCGCGCTGGCCATCGATCCGTTCGATTCCGAGCGCGCCGTCTACGCCACCGGCGCGACCGTCTACGCCACTTCCAACCTGAGCGACGCCGACGCCGGCCAACCGACCGACTGGGCGCCCTGGGTCGAGGGCATCGAACAGACCGCCGTCATCACCCTGATCAGCCCGCCGGCCGGACCGGCCCTGCTGACCGGATTCGGCGACATCTCCGGCTTCGCCCACGAGGACCTGAGCCGCTCTCCGACGCTGCAGTTCACCACCCCGGTCTTCGCCAACACCAACCAGATCGACTACGCCGGGTGCGCGCCCCATGTGGTTGTGCGCAGCGGCACGCCGCACGAGGGCGTCGGCTCGGAGGGGCACGACGGCGCGACCCTGGCCTGGTCTGACGACCATGGACGCAGCTGGAAATCGCTGGGGCGGCCCCACCCGGCCGGCGTGGCGGAAGCCTCGTCCCATCCGCGCATGGACCTGTATCGCGACGCGCCGATCACCGTAACGGCCGACGGGTCGGCCTTCGTCCTGGCCACGCCGCAGGTGATGGTGTCCCGCGACCGGGGGGCCGGATGGCGGCCCGTGCAGGGACTGCCCCTGTTCCTGCGGCCGGTCGCCGACCGGGTCGATCCGCAGCTGCTCTATGCGCTCGATTTCGACACCGGCGGGTGGTTCGTCAGCATCGACGGGGCGACCAGTTTCGCCGCCGTCCCGAGCCGCGGCCTGCCGGCCGGTCTGACCGCCGACCGGCCGACCTGGCGCGAGCACGCCTGGCCGCTGAAGGCGACGCCGGGGCGGGACGGGGACCTGTGGCTGGTCTCGCGCGCCGGTCTGTTCCATACCGTCGACGGCGGCCAGCGGTTCGACCGGGTGGCGGGCGGCCTGCAGGTCGAGATGATGGATTTCGGCAAGGCGCCTCCCGGCGAGTCCTACCCCTCGCTGGTGGCCATCGGCGTGCGGGGCGAGACGCGCGGCGTGTTCCGCTCCGACGATCGCGGGCGGTCGTGGCTGAGGGTCAATGACGCCGAACATGAGTACGGCCGCCGCTTCCGCGCCATCGCCGGCGATCCGCGGGTGTTCGGGCGGGTCTACGTCGCCACCGACGGTCGCGGCGTGGTCTATGGAGAACCGGCCGCATGAGCAATGCAAAGGACATGACCAGGCCCGCCCTGTCCCGCCGCCGGGTGCTTCAGGCCGGACTGACCGCGCCGTTGCTGCCGGCGCTGCAGGGCTGCGCGACCGCATCCGCGAACGCCGACGGTCCCTTCCAGCCGAACTGGGAATCGCTGATCGACGGCTATCGGACGCCCGGTTGGTTCCGGGACGCCAAGCTGGGCATATGGGCCCACTGGGGCCCCCAGTGCGTACCCGAGCGCGGCGACTGGTACGGGCGCCAGATGTATATCCAGGGCAACCCCTTCTACGACCACCATGTGCGGACCTATGGCCACCCGAGTGAGGTCGGCTTCATGGAGATCATCAACCGGTGGCGGGCCGACGACTGGGACCCCGACGGCCTGCTCGATCTCTACCAGGCCGCCGGGGCGAAATACGTCGTGGCCATGGCCCAGCATCACGACAACCTCGACCTGTTCGACTCCAGCCATCCCTGGAACAGCCTGCGGGTCGGCCCGAAGCGCGACATCGTCGGGACGTGGGAAAAGCTGGTTCGCGCCCGCGGCCTGCGCTTTGGCGTCAGCAATCACGGGGCCCACGCCTGGCACTGGTGGCAGACCGCCTATGGCTATGACGCCGAGGGACCGCTGGCGGGTCGCCGCTACGATGCGGCGCGGCTGACGAAGGCGGACGGCGTCGGCAAATGGTGGGAGGGGCTGGATCCGCAGGAACTCTACACCGGCCCGAGCTTCGCCCCGCCGGACGGCATCGCCTCGATCGAGGCGATGAACGCCTGGCACGACGCGCGCGACGGCCAGTGGATCGAGACCCCGCCCGAGAACAATCCGGCCTTCGTCCGCTCCTGGGTCGCGCGCCAGCGCGAGCTGGTCGACCGCTACCGGCCGGACATGGTCTATTTCGACAACTATGGCCTGCCGCTGGGCCAGCACGGGCTGGACGCCACGGCCCACTATTACAACGCCTCGCTCGGCTGGCGCGGCGAACTGCCGGTGGTCAATGGCAAGCGGCTTAAACCGGAGCAGCGGCGGGGGATCGTCGAGACGTTCGAGCGCGGCTTCACCGACGCCCTGATGCCCGAGCCGTGGCAGACCGACACCTGTATCGGCGACTGGCATTACAACCGCGCCCGCTATGTCGACCACAGCTATGTGCCCGCGAAAGCCGTGGTGCAGCGGCTGTGCGATGTGGTGGCCAAGAACGGCAATCTGCTGCTCAACATCCCGATGCGGGGCGACGGCTCGATCGACAGCGACGAGCGCGCCATCCTCGCCGGGATGGCGGCGTGGATGGCGGTCAATGGCGAGGCCATCTTCGAAAGCCGGCCGTGGAGCCGCTATGGCGAGGGGCCGACAGCGGTCGTCGCCGGCATGCAGAACGAGGGCGGGGCGCGCCCCTGGACAGCGCGGGACATCCGCTTCACCACGCGCGCGGGGACCCTCTACGCCCTGGCGCTGGACTGGCCCGACGATGGCGTGGTGCGCGTTCGCTCGCTGGGCCGCGAGGCGCTCGGCGGCCGGACCGTGGAGCGGGTGGAGATGGTGGGCGCCGAGGCGCCGCTGGCCTTCCGCCAGACGGATGACGAACTGATCGTCACCCTGCCCGATCAGCGGCCGACCGCCTTCGTCCCGGCGTTCCGGATTCGCGGCGCCGATCTGGTCTGAGGCCTAACGGCGGATCGGCATCTCGAACGGCACGGCCGGCAGCCCCGCATCGCCATACAGATTGCAGACCGGGCTGTCGGCCCAGCAGAAGCGCACGGTCGTGGCGTCGGGCGCTGCCGCGGCGTCGAGGACGACCGTGACGCCCTCCACCCGGGCGTCGACGAACCGGCAGCCCCCGGGGCCGCACAGCTCGAAGCCGACCGGGCGAGAGGCGCCGTAGACGATCAGACCTTCGCCGACGCGGTCGAAGCCGACCACCACCGCGTCGCCCGAGCGCTCGGCGACGCGGGGAGACGGAGACGCCGGAATGTCGGCCTCGCCATAGGCCGCCGCGCGGGCGGCGAGCGCCAGGCGTCGGCCGACTTCCTGCTTGTTCGTCGGATGGATGTCGTAGCGGTCGCCGAGGTCGATCGCCACCGCCAGACCGGCGTCCGGATCCGCCTCGACCACCTCGCGCTGGACCTCGCGCAGGGCCGCCCAGGAGGAGTCGGTCGGGGTCGCCGAGGCCGGTCCGAAATTCGCCAGCTGGACGACGAGGAAGGGCAATTTCGGGTCGCCGAAGCGCGCCCGCCAGTCGGCGATCATCCCGGCCAGCAGCCGGCGATAGCCTTCCGGGTCGCCGACATTGGACTCGCCCTGGTACCAGGCGACGCCGGCGAGGCCATAGCCGTCCAGCGGCGCGATCATGCCGTTCGACAGGGTGGTGACGCCGCTGCCGCCGATCCATGGCGTGCGGGGCAGGTTCCTCAATCCGGCGAGCGGAGCCGAGACCCGCCGGCGCCACGGTTCGGCGAGACTGACGATCGAGCCGTCGGCCAGCGTCAGCGTCTTGTCCCTTGCCGGACCCCACAGGCCGCCGCCGCCGCCGGTGTCGAGCACGCCCACGGCGATCAGGTTGCGGCCCTCGCGCAGCACGCCGGGCGGCAGGGTGTAGGTCCGCGGCCTGTCCCAGCCCTCGCCGCCGCCGATCTTGCGGCCGTTGACCCAGGTGGCGTCGAGATCGTCGACCGGTCCCAGCGCCAGGGTCGCCGCACCGGTCGCCTGCGCCGCCGTCAGCGTCACCGTCGCGCGGTGCCAGATGACGCCGTCGAACGACGACAGGTCGGGCGACGAGCCTTCCCAGAACCCCTCCGGCGCGGCAGCCGCCCATTCGGAGTCGTCGTAGTCCGGGCTGGACCAGGGCGTCGGACCCGCCGATCCGGGATCATTGTCGCGCCACCACCGGTCGCTGGTTTCGGCCCAGACCCTGCGGCCCTCGTCAGGCGAGCGGGCGTAGATGGCGAGCGTATCCAGCGGGCCGTCGAGACCGCCGATCCGCCGCAGGGCCGGTTCGCCCAGCCAGTCCTCGATCACCGAGCCGCCCCAGGAGGCCGCGATCAGGCCGATCGGCACGTCCTGCGAACGGCGCAGCTGCTCGCCCATGAAGAAGCAGGCGGCGGAAAAGTCGCGGGCGCTGTCCGGTCCGGCGACGCGCCACACGCTGCCCGGGGCCAACGCCCCGGCCGGCGCCGCGCGGCTGGCGCGGCCCACGAGCAGCAGCCGCAGGTCCGGATCGGCGGCGGAGGCCAGTTCGGTGTCAGCATTGGCGACGCTGCGGACGCCCAGCTCCATGTTCGACTGGCCGGAGCAGAGCCAGACGTCGCCGATCAGCAGGTCGGTGAGAACCTCGGCCCGGTCGCCCTGCGCCACGCGCAGTTCGTAGGGACCACCCGCCGGCAGCGCCGGAAGAATCGCGCGCCAGCGGCCGTCGGCGTCGGCGCGAGCCGGGGTGGTCGCGCCGGCCAGGGTTACGGTTAGTCCGGCGTTCGGCTCCGCCTTGCCCCAGACGGCGACGGGCCGGTCGCGCTGCAGCACGGCGTGGTCCTGAAAGACGTCGGCCAGCAGGGCTTCGGCGCCGGTTTGCGCCGATACCTGCGAAGCGGTCCCGCCCGCGAACGCCAGGACCAACCCGACGACTTTCAGAAACCGCTTCATCCAAGCCTCGACTCCATTCGCATCAGGGGCGGGAGACCCGGACGGCCTGCCCGTTGTATTCGATGGTCCGTACGGGAGCCGTGTCGAAATCGGCGGCCGCCGCCGTCGGTCCATCAATCCAGCGGATATGGAACGTCCGGTTGGCCGGCATTCCCGGATAGCCGCCCGCCCGCGCGCCGATCGTCAGAGCACCGCTCGCCTGGTCCCAACGGATCGGAACTCGGGCGAACTCGCCGCGCTCGTAGCCATAGGTCGTGCCGGCGTCGTTGTAGAGCTCGAACGACCCGTCGGCGCCGGTGTAGACCGTCAGGGTGATCGGACCCTCCGGCTTGTCGGCGGTGTGCAGAATTTCGGGCCCGGTCGGCAGGATCGATCCGGCGCGCACGAACAGCGGGATCTGCTCCAGCGGCGCGGCGACCGTCGCCTCGGACCCGCCGGGGTATTTCCGGCCGCTGTGGAAGTCGTACCAGTCGGCGCCCGAGGGGAAGTACACCGACCGCTGGCGCGCCTCGTACGCGTACACCGGCGCCACCATCAGGGCCGAGCCGAACAGGTATTGGTCGTTGATGTCGCGCGCCCGGGCGTCCGCCGGGAAGTCCATGGCGAGGGCGCGCATGATGGTGCCGTCCTTGTGCCAGGTGTCGCCCGCCAGGGTGTAGATGTAGGGCATCAGCCGGTACCGCAGGCGCATCTGCGCGGCGAAGGCGTCGTACAGATCCGAGCCCGGCTCAGCCAGGTTGTAGACCTCGCGCAGCGGAAACTCGCCGTGCGAGCGGAACACCGGCGAGAAGGCGCCGAACTGGAACCAGCGAAGGTTCAGCTCGTCCCATTCCGCCTTGTCCTCCGGCTTCATCTCGGGTGTCGAATAGCGGGCCTCGACCGAGAAGCCGCCGATGTCGTGGGTCCAGTTGGGAATGCCCGACAGACCGGCGTTGAGCCCGGCCGAAATCTGTTCGCCGAGGTCGTCCCACCGCGCCGCGACATCGCCCGACCACAGGGTCGAGCCGGTGCGCTGCAGACCGCCCCAAGCCGAGCGGGTGAGGATATAGGTGCGGGTGTCGGGCTGCTCGGCGCGGAAGCGATCGTAGACCCCCTCGGCGTTGACCAGCGGATAGGAGTTGAACACCAGCGCCCCGGGGCCGGCCGCGGTCGGCCCCATGCGCAGGGTCCGCTCCGGAATGTCGAGGTTGGAGTGCATGTCGGGCTCGACCGAATCCAGCCACCAGCCGTCGAAGCCCATGCCCTTGAAGCTGTCGCTCATCTGCTGCCAGTAAAGGTCGCGCGCCGCGGGCAGATAGGGGTCGTAGAAGCTGTTGGCGTAGCCCGGTCCGACCCAGTCGCGCGCGCCGGTCTCGACGTTGCGCGTATACATGCCGCCGATCGCCTCCAGCTGCTTGTAGTGCTCGGTCGTCGGGTAGAATTTCGGCCAGACCGAGATGATGATGTTGGCGTCCATGTCGTGGACGTCCTTGACCATCTGCGCCGGGTCGGGGAAGCGCGCCGGGTCGAAATCATGCGACCCCCAGGCGTTCTCGGGCCAGTAGAACCAGTCCTGCACGACGTTGTCGATCGGCAGGCCCAGCTCGCGATAGCGGCGCACCGTGTCGACGACCTCTGTCTGGGTGTTGTAGCGCTGGCGGCTCTGCCAGAAGCCATAGGCCCAGCGCGGCAGCAGGGTCGCCTTTCCGGTCAGGCCGCGGTAGCCCGAGATGACCTCGTCGAGGTCGTCGCCGCCGATGAAATAATAGTCGATGTCGTGCCCGACCTGGGACCACAGCGACAGCGCCTGCTGGTCGGCCTCCGTCTGCGGATCGAGGTGGCGAAGGGCGATATAGCCGTCGCCGGGGATCCACTCGATCCTGATCGGAACCTGCCGGCCGGCCGGAATTTCCGCTTCGAAGTCGTGGAACCACGGATTCCAGTTCTGACGCCAGCGGTCGATCTTCAGCTCGCCGTCGATCCACACCTTCGCATAGCCCGACGAATAGAGCTTGAACTTGTGCTCGCCGCCGGTGAAGGCCTCGATCGTGCCCTCCCAGACGACGCGCACGCCCTCCTGCCCGGCCCGGCCCATGTCGCCGACCTGGACGGGCTGGGCCGGCTGGGCCTTGAAGCCCTCGGGCCAGCGCTGCTGATCGCGGATGTATTCGTAATTGACCTGGCCTTCCTGACGCTGGACCTTCAGTTCATCGTCCTGGAAATAGCTGGCGGTCAGGCCGCCGAACCGGCCGGTGGCGTCTCGCACGGTCAGCCGCTCGTCCAGCATGCCGTAGGCGCGCGGGTCGCCGAAGCGGGTGATGGAGTTGTTGTCCCACAGGATGCCGTAACCGCCGGTGGAGGCCACGAACGGCACGCCGACGTCCATATTGTGCTGGGCCAGTTCGACGTCGTGACCGCGATAGTTGAGCACGCCTTGCTGGTGCTGGCCGAGGCCGTAGAAGGCGTCGTCCGCCGCCGGCTCGAACACCTGCCGGATCGTCTCGAAGCGATGCGAACCGGTCTGGTCCTCGACGAGGACCGGATCAATCTCGCGGCCCCCGACCCGCTCGGTCAGAATGACTTCGCCGGCGTTGTCGAGGAAGCGGACCGCGCCGGTCTCGAGCGAGACCTCGGCGGTGACCTCGGCGGCGCGGACCAGAACCACGTCGCCGCGCGCCTCGACCTCGAAGCCCTGGCTCAGCGGCCCGGCCGTCACCATCAGACTGTCCGGCGCCTCGAAGCTGGCATCGGGCGAGGCGGTGACGCGGATGGTGCGCGGCCCGAACACCTGCAGCCGCACCGCCCGCGCCTCTCCCGTCCGGGGCGTGACGACGACGCCGTCGGGCAGCCGTTGAACAGCGCCGTCCGCGACCGCGGCGGGCGAGCCCCCCGGCGACGAGGCGCAGGCGGCCATCGGCGCGAACAGGGCCACGGCGAGCGCGGCGGAGGTCAGGTATCGGGACTTGAGCAGCATACGGGAAGCTCCGCTCTCAAAGGGGGTCGGATCAATAGGTGGCGGTGACCACGCGCAGCAGGCGCGGACGGTCGGTGAAGTTGAGGCCGTAGTCGGTCTGGTCGCCGTTCCAGATGCGGTCGAACACCCAGACGCCAGCGTCGTCGAAATGGCCTTCCTCGACGCGCAGGACCATGCGGCGCTTGCCGTCGGTGGAGGGCTTGGCGGCGAAATCCACGCGGGCGCGATGACCAGTGACGATGAACTCGCCCGGCGCGATTTGCGCGACGACCACGCCGCCGTTCGGCGCCTCCGTACCGGAGACTTCGTCCAGCGGGCCCAGCCAGGTCCAGTCCGGCTGTCCGAACTGCCAGCGGCGATAGCCGACGGTCGCCGTCCACTCGCCGAGGTCCACCGTCTGCGACGACCGGTCGTCCGGCTCCGAGACGCCCCAGACCTGGCTCTCGAAGGCCAGCCGCGCCCACACCCGCTGCCACGGGGCGATCAGGCGATAGACGTCGCGCAGCGGGGTCAGGGTCTCTTCGGTGACCGTTTTCGCACCGAGCGGGTAATTGGCGTAGCCCGTGTAGTCGATGCCGAAGGGCGAATAGCCGATGCCGCCGCGGCCCAGAACGCTGAACAGATAGCGGGCGTACATCCTGTCATTGCCGGTCTCGGCGACGAACAGGGCGTTGTCCGCCCGGGCGTAGCGATCGAGATGACCCTCATAGGTCACCGAGGCCCGGTCGTAGATGTCCGGTGAAAGGAAATCGATCGCCGGCGCCGCGGCCTTCCACACGTCCATCACGTTCCAGGTCGGCCCGCCCGAGGCATAGGTCGACGCATCCTGATGCTTGAGCGGATCGCGCAGGGCGGCGTTGGCATACATCGGCAGCGGATATTCGGCCTTGCCGGCGGCGGCGACCTCGCCGACGTAGGAGCCAATGGCCCAGGCGTGGAAGAATTCGTCGGCGTCGTCGCCGAACACCTGCGCCCAGGTCCCCGGCTGTTTGCCGGTCCGCTGCAGCAGGGCGGCCGGCACGGGGCCGTCGAACAACGCCTGGGCCTCGGGGCCGTAATCGCGCACCGAGCCATAGGTGCCGGTCTCGTTCTCCGGCTGGACCATGATGACCGTGCGCTCGTCGCTGTCGATCCGGCGCAGGTGCGCCATCAGGGCGGCGAAGGCGCGCTTGTCCGCCTCGAGCGTGTTCCGCGAATGCGGCGACAGGGCGTAGGAGTCCGCGCCGTCCTTCATCACCAGCAGCGGGAACCGCTCCGGGTTCAGCTTGACCCAGGCGGGCGCGTATTTGGGCGCCGTGTTCTTCCAGGTGGCGAACCACAGCAGCACCAGACGCACATCGTTGCGCCGAGCCTCGGCGACCAGATGGTCGACGAACGAGAAGTCGAACTGGCCCTCGACCGGCTCGATCTGCTCCCAGCCGAGCGGGACCTGGACGGTGTTGGCGCCGATGAAATGTACGGCGGGCCAGGCCTCGGCCAGCGGCGCGGGATAGTTGGTGGAGTTGTTGACCTGGGCGCCGAGAATGGTGAAGGGCGCGCCGTCGACGATCAGGGCGTGGCGGCCGTTCTGTTCGATCACCCGCGGCATGGGCTCCTGGGCGGCGACGCCGCCGGAGGTCGCCGCCAGCGCCAAGGCCGCCGCCGCGCACGCCATCCATCGGCCGATGCGCCGTTCGCCCATCGTCATCCTCCACGCCAGTCAAAAACAGGTGGGGGACGATCCGGCCGGACCATCCCCCGCGTATCGCTCGATCAGAAGGCGGCGCGCAGAACCACCGCGACGCGACGGTCGGTATCGACCCAGTTGTACGGCGGCTTGCGGGTCTCGTTGCCGACCTTCAGCACCGTTCGTTCGTTGAGGATGTTGGTCGACTGGATGCCGATCTTGAGATCCTCGGTGAGATTGTAGAAGACCGACCCGTCCAGCTGGCCGTAGTCGCTGGCCCAGACGGGCGCCTCGACGTTGGCGGCCGAGGTGGTCAGCAGGTATTCCTCGCGCCAGTTGTAGGCCAGCCGGGCCGAGATGCCGTATTTCTCGTACAGCAGCGCCGCATTGTAACTGGTGCGCGACATGCCCTCCAGCGGCAGGGTCGCGGCCGAACCCGCGTTCTGCACGGGGTCGAGGACGTTCTGGCTGGTGTTCCGGCCGCCGCTGCTGTCGATAAAGGTGAAGTTGCCCTGGACGCCGAAGCCGCCCAGCCAGCCTGGCAGGAAGTCGTAGAACTGCTGATAGGCCAGCTCGAAGCCGTCGACCGTGCCTTCCTCGCCATTGATGTAGCGGGTCAGCTGGAAGTCGTAGGTCACCCCGCCGTTGGTGAAGGTCTCGGTGTCGGTGCCGGTGAAGATGTAGTCGGTGATGTCCTTGTGGAACGCCGCCAGGGTGACGCTGCCGGTGGGAGCGAAATACCACTCAAGGCTAAGGTCGTAGTTGGTGGCCTTGATCGGATCGAGAGCCGGATTGCCCCCCGTCCCGGTGAAGGGAGAGACATCGTCCAGGGTATAGCCGTCGGCTTCGAAATTGATCGCCAGATTGGTGAACGGCTGGAGCTGGTACATCTCGGGGCGGACCATGGCGCGCGAGACGGCGGCCCGGAGCTGGAGATTGTCGGCCAGGAAGACCCGCAGGTTCAGGCTGGGCAGGACATCGGTATAGCTGTGCGAGACGTCCGCGCCGTCGAGGGACCCGCCGTTCGCGAATGCGACCGCGGCGTTGAAGTCGGTGCAGTCCGCCGCCACCGGGCAGCTGCCGGTGATGACCGGCAGGGTGGTCACCGTATTGGTGTCCGTGCTGGTCTCGACGACCCGGATGCCGATGTTGCCGTCGAAGCTCTTGCCGAACAGGGCGTAGTCGGCGCCGAAGCGGGCGTAGACATAGCCGGCCCGGGTCTCTTCGGTCAGTTCGGTGATGCCGCCATTGCCGCCGCCGAGGCGATAGCTTTCGTAATCGTCCGACAGCGGCGCCCAGCCCCAGCCGGAGCTCTGGGTATTGCGCAGGATGTCATAGGCGTGGGCCGTGCCCTGATTGACGAGGCTGGCTGTCGGGAACCAGGCCACGCCCGGCACAGGCGCGTCACCGCGGAAGAAGTTTTCGAAGGCGAACAACTCCGACGAAGCCGGCAGACGAGGGTCATTGGCGGACGGCGGCAGGGCGGGATTGGCGACCACGTCGTTCACATAGCCGGTGTCGTCCAGATAGACGACGGCGCCGCCGCCGTTGCCCCAGTACTGGTTCGACAGCAGGCCCCAATTGTAGCCGGTCTGACGATTGATGTAGTTCTTCTCGGTGCCGCGGACGCCGATGGCGACCGACTTGAAGAAGCCGCCCTCCTCGAAGTCGTATTGCGCATCGAGCCGGCCGGCGAATTCGTCGGCCTCGTTGTCCTCGATATGGTCCATCGCCGCCGCCCACCAGTAGGCCGACTGGTCGATCATCGCGCCGCCGGTGGAGGTGATGGTCGGCAGGTCGCCGCCGATCGTTATGGTCAGGTCGGGCCGGTTCTCCAGCTGGGTGAAGGCCGTCATCGAATAGATCTCGGCCGTCGATTTCACATACTGCAGGTCGCCGCTGAACGACCAGGGCGAGTTCGGCGTGTACTGGAAGCTCAGGGCCACGTCGCCGGTGCGCTTGGTGTCGTCGCCGACCCGGGTGTTGGTGTTGTAATTGGCCTGGGGGACGGTGCCGCCGATGAAGACGTCCTCGTCGTTGTAGGTGTAGCTGGTGTTGGGCGTCAGGACGCTTTCGGTGCCGAGCGTGCGCTCGATGTTGTAGGCGTCGGCCTGCGAACCCAGCGCCTGCAGGGTGATGAGCAGGTCGTCGTTCGGGCGCCATTGGGCCGCCACCGCGATGGCGGTGCGGTCCTGCTCCCAGTCGATGGTCCGCCAGCCCAGATATTTGGGAATATAGACCGTATCGCCGGCGATACGGCCGTCCGAGGCGTTGCCCGCGTCCAGCACGACCGGATCATAGCGGTCCACCGAGATGGAGTCGGTGCGATTGCCGACATTCGAGACGCTGATGTTGGCGAGCAGGCCGATCTCGCCGATCGGCGTGTCCCAGCGATTGGACGCCAGCACGCTGCCGGACCAGAAGCCGCGCTCGGACAGGTCGCCATAGTTGTAGTCGGCGTTGACGGCGACGAGGGAATCGACGCTGTCGAACGGCGTCCGCGTGCGCAGGTTGATCGTGCCGGCGATGCCGCCTTCGATCATGTTCGCGGCGACATTCTTGTAGACATCGACGCCGGCCAGAAGGTCGGCCGAGACGTCCTCGAAACTCAGGCCCCGGCCGCTCGAGGCCGAAAAGATGTCGCGTCCGTTGGTCTCCGACCGCACCCAGGACAGGCCGCGCACGAAGACGCCGCCGCCTTCGGCCGCCAGACGGGCCGGATCCCGCGCGGCGTTCGTGCGCTGCAGGGTGACGCCGGAGATGCGCTGCAGCGCCTCCGACACGGACCGGTCCGGCAGGGCCCCGATATCCACGGCGGTCACCGAGTCGACGATGACCTCGGCGTTCTGCTTGATCGCCTGGGCCGAGCGCAACTGGGCGCGAATGCCGGTGACCACGACCTCTTCGACCTCGACGGCTTCTTCGGCCGGAGCGTCCTGGGCCAGGGCGACCGAGGGCAGGGCGAAGGCGCCCATCGACAGCGCCGAAACGCCGCACAGCAACGCAAATCGAGTCGTACGATTGGTTCGAGACATAAGCCTCATCCTCCCCGTCTGGGTCGCACCGGCCGCATTGTTGCGGTTCTCGCGGTGAGACTCCTCCCAAAATTATTGCGCCGGGCGACCTGTCGGACGCTCTGCAGTTTCAAAGATGCACAAAGTTTCACAGGATGAAAAGCGATTTCTGGTAGCGCTATCATAACCGCCGCGCAAAGGTGGGGTGCGGAGGGTTAACGGGGCTGACAGACACTGGCGAAACGGCTCTGATATCAAACCCGTCGCCACGGGATAACGAGAGGCTCAGCCTCCGGGAGGGAACAGATGGACCGCAGCATCCGCCGGATCGTGGTGGTGGGCGGAGGATCGGCCGGCTGGATGGCGGCCGCCTCGCTGGCGCGATCCTTCTCGTCCCGGCTCGCCTCAGGGGACCTGAGCCTGACCGTCGTCGAGTCGACGGCGATCGGAATCGTCGGGGTCGGCGAGGCGACCATTCCCCCGATCCGGGCCTTCAACGCCGCCCTCGGCATCGACGAAGCGGTCTTCTTCAAACAGACCCAGGCGACCATCAAGCTCGGTGTCGAGTTCCGGGACTGGACCCGCGGCGGCAGCCGCTATTTCCACGGCTTCGGCGACTATGGCCCCGCGCTTGATCGCCAGCCGGCGGCGCAGCATCTGTTTCGCCTGAAGGGCCTCGGCCTGATCGATGACATCGAGCCCTGGTCCCTGCCCGCCGTCATGGCGGCGCAGAACCGGTTCGCCCGGCCGTTGAACGACCCCCGGTCGGTTTTGTCGGCCTATTCCTACGCCTACCAGTTCGACGCCGCCCTCTATGCAGCCTTCCTCCGGTCCTATGCGGAGAACCTGGGCGTGCAGCGTCTTGATCGCCGGATCATCGACGTCACCCTGCGCGGGGCCGACGGCTTCATCGAGGCCGTCGTGCTGGAGGGGGACGAGCGCCTGGAAGGCGACCTGTTCATCGACTGCTCGGGCTTTCGCGGCCTGCTGATCGAACAGGCGCTTCAGACCGGCTATGAGGACTGGAGCCATTGGCTGCCCAGCGACCGGGCGGTGGCCATGCCGGGTCCGTCCGCGGGCGAGACAACCCCCCTGACCCGCGCCACGGCGCGCGCGGCGGGCTGGCAGTGGCGGATCCCGCTGCAGCACCGGATCGGCCACGGCTACGTCTATTCGTCGGGCTTCACCGACGACGATACGGCGATCGCCGACCTGCGCGGCCAGATGCACGGACCGGCCGAGGCCGACCCCAATCTTCTGCGGTTCGTCACCGGCCGGAGACGCAAGGCCTGGAACCGCAACTGCGTCTCCCTCGGGCTGGCGAGCGGTTTCGTCGAACCGCTGGAATCGACCAGCATCAATATGATCCAGAGCGGCATCGGCCGGCTGCTGGAACTGTTTCCCGACCGCGATTTCGATACGGTCGTGACGGACGAATACAATCGCCAGACCGCCGACGAGATCGAACGGGTGCGCGACTTCATCGTCCTGCACTACCATTTCGCCGGCCGGGAGGGTCCGCTGTGGGACTACTGTCGCCGGATGGCGGTGCCCGACACCCTCGCCCACAAGATCGCGCTGTTCCGCGCCCGGGGCGAAGTCGCCTTGCTGGAACACGAGTCGTTCCGCGAGGCCAGCTGGACAGCCGTCTTCACCGGCCTCGGAGTCTGGCCCGCGCGCTGGACTCCGCTGGTGGATCAGACGTCGGCCGAGGTCACCCTGGAGCGGATGCAGCGGCGCGCCGCCCTGATCCGCGAGGCGGCCGGATCACTGCCGCCGCATGACCGCTATCTTGCCGGCCTCGCTCCGGCCGCCACGGCCGCGCCATGACCGCGAACCCCATTCGCAGCATCGTCATCGTCGGCGGCGGCACCGCCGGCTGGATGGCGGCGGCGGCCCTGTCGAAGGTGCTTCAGAACCGCTGCCGCATCGAACTGATCGAGTCCGCTGAAATCGGTACGATCGGCGTCGGCGAGTCCACCATTCCGCCGATCCTGCTGTTCAACGAACTGCTGGGCATCGACGAGAACGAATTCGTGCGTCGCACCCAGGCGACCTTCAAACTGGGCATCGAGTTCCGTGACTGGACCCGCAAGGGCGACGCCTATTTCCACCCGTTCGGCCAGTACGGCACGCGCATCGGCGCCGCCGCCTTCCACCACTACTGGCTGCGCCTCAGGGAAGCCGGGCTGGATGACGACCTCGGCGCGTATTCCATGACGACCCTGGCGGCGCGGCAGGGGCGGTTCGACCGGCCGGTGCGCGATCCCCGCTCGCCGCTGTCGCAGATGACCCATGCCTTCCAGTTCGACGCCTCGCTCTACGGCCGCTTTCTTGGCGATCTGGCGCGCAGACACGGCGTCGTCCGGCGCGAAGGCAGGGTCGTCGACGTCACCCTGCGCGAGCCGGACGGCTTCATCGAATCGGTGACGATGGAGTCCGGCGACGTGATCGGGGGCGACCTGTTCGTCGACTGCTCGGGCTTCCGGGGCCTGTTGATCGAGCAGGCGTTGAAGACCGGCTACGAGGACTGGAGCCACTGGCTGCCCGCCGACCGGGCGGTGGCCATGCCGTGCGAGCATGGCGAGGATGGCCTGACCCCTTTCACCCGCGCCACGGCCCGCGAGGCGGGGTGGCAATGGCGCATCCCCCTGCAGCACCGGGTCGGCAACGGCTATGTCTACTGCAGCCAGTTCATCAGCGACGACCAGGCGGTGGCGACACTGACCGACAGCCTTGAGGGCCGACCGCTGGCCGACCCCAATCTTCTGCGGTTCCGCACCGGCATGAGGAAGCAGGCCTGGAACCGCAACTGCGTGGCCCTGGGACTGGCCAGCGGCTTCCTCGAGCCGCTGGAATCGACCAGCATCCATCTGGTCCAGAGCGGTATCTCGAAGCTTCTGCAGACCTTCCCCGACCGCGATTTCGCCCGGGTCGAAATCGATCACTACAACGCCCGCATGCGCTACGAATATGAGCGGGTCCGGGATTTCATCGTGCTGCACTATCACGCCGTCCAGCGGGACGATTCCTCCCTTTGGCGCCAGGTGGGGACCATGGCGATCCCGGAGACCCTGCAGCGCAAGATCGATCTGTTCCGCTGCCACGGACGTGTGTTCCGGGAAGACGAGGAGCTGTTTCAGGAAACCAGCTGGGTCGCTGTCCTGCTGGGCCAGGGCATCATGCCGGAGCGGCACGACCCGCTGGCCGGAATCCCCGATCTGGAAGACCTGCGGCGCCGGCTCGACGGCATCCGCGAGGCCTACGCCCAGACGGCGACCGGGATGCCGACCCAAGCCGCCTTCATCGACCGGAACTGCCGCGCCGACCCGGTCGTCCCCGGCTGATCGGCCATCACCACCAGATGGCGTAGACCGCGATCAGGAACAGGATCACGCCCACCGCGGCGATGTTGAAAGCAGCCGAGGTCCGGTAACTGACTCCGTCCAGCCGGATCTGCATCGTGCCCTCCTTGGGCGGGGACAGCAGCGAGACGATGATCGCCCCCGCCAGGGCCGCGAGGAAGACCAGGCCGACGCGGTTCATGAACGGAAGGGTGAAGATCGCCTCGCGATCCAGCCACCACATGACGCCCGACAGGACGACCCCGCCGATCGCCGCCGTCAGGGCGCCGGCTTCTGAGGCGCGGCTCCAGAACAGGCCGAGGATGAAGATGACCACGATGGCCGGGGTGAAGAAGCCGGTGAAATCCTGGATGAACTGGAAGGCCTGATCGAAATTCCCCAGCAGCGGCTGGGCCACCAGACCGCCGATGACCATGGCCGCAACGGCGGCAAGCCGGCCCACGAGCACCAGATGGCGCTGCGACATGTCCTTACGGGCCTTGGCGTAGAGGTCGAGGGTGAAGATGGTCGAGATCGAATTCACCAACGAGCCGAGGGTGGCGATGATGGCCGCGACCAGGGCGGCGAAGACCAGTCCTTTCATCCCGACGGGCAACAGCGCCATCATGGTCGGATAGGCGGCGTCGGGCCGGTCCAGATCCGGCGCCAGCATCAGGGCGGCGAGGCCCGGCAACACCACGATCAGCGGCATCAACAGCTTCAGATAGGCGGCGAAGGCGACGCCCTTCTGGGCCTCGTCAATGCTGCTGGCGGCGAGGGCGCGCTGGATGATGTACTGGTTGAAGCCCCAGTAGCTCAGATTCATGATCCACATGCCGCCGATCAGGACCGACAGGCCGGGCAGGGCGGCGTAGTGGGGACTATCCTGCGACAGGATCATGTCGAACTTCTCGGGGAATTCCGTCATCAGCCGCGCCCCGCCGGCCAGCACGTCGCCGCCGCCGATCTGGCCCAGGGTGATCCAGGCGATCACCAGGCCGCCAGCGACCAGCAGGATCACCTGCACCGCGTCGGTCAGGGCCACCGCCTTCAGTCCGCCCCACAACTGGTAGACCAGACCGAACGCCGCCAGGCCGATCAGGGCCGCGGTCTGATCAACGCCGGTCACCGCCGTAATCGCGAGCGACCCCAGCCACAGGATCGAAGTGATGTTCACGAAGACGTAGAGGACCAGCCAGAACACCGCCATCACGTTTCGGATCGACGGGCCATACCGTTGCTGCAGGAACTGCGGCATGGTGACGATGTCGTTGCGCAGGAAGATCGGCAGGAAGAACTTGCCGACGATCAACAGGGTCAGGGCCGCCATCCATTCATAGGAGGCGATGGCCAGGCCGATGACATAGCCGGACCCGGACATGCCGATGATCTGTTCGGCCGAGATGTTGGCCGCGATCAGAGACGCCCCGATGGCCCACCACGGCAAGCTTTTCGACGCGAGGAAATAGTCCGTCGACGTCTTCCGATGTCCCGCCTTGTCACGGCTGACCCACTGGGCGAGAGCAAAGATGCCCACGCCATATACAGCCAGAATGACGAGATCTATGGTCGAAAGCGTCATGAATGCCTCCCCGGGGCGTGGCCCGTTCGGGCTCTGGCCAACGCTAGGTGAGGCGAAGACGCCGGGCAAGCCCGTTTTCATATCTGACGTGATGCTTCATATGTGACCGCTTGCCGGGCTTTGCGAAACCCGCCGCGGCCGCTAGTTTCCGCCCGGCCAGAAGGAACCCCGGCGCCGATGACGCTTCAGGACGAGACGGACGACCGCAAATACCGCGCGCCGGCGCTGGAAAAGGGCCTCGATGTCCTCGAACTGCTGTCGTCACACGGCGAGCCGATGACGCCCTCGCAGATGTCGGCCGTGCTCGGTCGCTCGGTCAGCGAGCTGTTCCGCATGATCCAGGTGCTGGAGTTCCGCGGCTACATCGAACAGTCGGCGGCGGGGTATCGATTGACCAACCGGCTGTTCACCCTCGGCATGGCCCAGGCGCCGGTGAGATCCCTGGTCGAGACCGCCTTGCCGGTGATGCGCGAACTGGCTCATGCCACCGTGCAATCTTGCCATCTGGTGGTGCTGTCCGGCGAGCAGATCGTGGTCATCGCCCGCATTGAAGGCCCGGGCGATCTGGGCTTCTCGGTCCGGGTCGGCTACCGCCGCAACCTCATCGACGCGACCTCGGGCCTGATGTTCTACGGCTGCGCCCCGGTCGCGGAAAAGGCCGATCTGCGCGAACGGCTGGTCGCCCGCTTCGGCGCGGCGCGCACCAACCGCTTTATCAAGGCGGCCGAGGAAGCGGGCGAACGCGGCCATGTCGAACGGCCCAGCGACTTCGTGAAGGGCGTGACGGATCTGGTCGCGCCCATCATCGGCGCCGACGGCGTGATCGCCACCTTGATCACCCCCTACATCGAACGGACGCCGCCGACGTCTGACATCGACGTCGTGGTCAGCCATCTGCGCCGCGCCGCCGCCGCCCTGTCTTCCGAGATGAGCGCCGTCTCCCAGGCGTGACTGTTCGCGTTGAAATTGCGGAGTGGGGCGCACCCTCGCGTTGACTTCATCCGGCCGGGCGAGCATTTTCGCGGACGAATATCGCTTTCATGAATGAAAGGTCGGCCTTCGGGTCGGCGCGGGCGCGAGGACCTGCCGGACAACCGTTGGGGAGCGTATGGCCGCCATCTATTCCGACCTCGCAGGGGCCGTCGTCATCGTCACCGGCGGCGCTGGCGGCATCGGCGAGGCGATCACCCGCGCCTTCATCGCCCAAGGCGCCAGAGTGGGGGTTCTCGATATCGACGCCCCGCGGGGCGCCAGGCTCGAGGCGGAATTGGGCGAAAGCCTGCTGTTCGTCCCGTGCGACCTGACCGACATCCCCGCCCTGAAGGCGGCGGTGCAGACGGTCCGCGAGCGCTTCGGTCCCATCGGCGTGCTGATCAACAACGCCGCCCATGACGAGCGCCACGCCACCTTGGAGGTGACCGAGGCCTATTGGGACGGCCGCATCGCGGTGAATCTGAAACACCAGTTCTTCGCCGCCCAGGCCGTGCTGCCGGACATGCAGGCGGCGGGCAAGGGCGCCATCGTCAATCTGGGCTCGACCTCCTGGGTCATCGGCCAGGGCGGCATGGCGGCCTATACGGCGTCCAAGTCGGCGGTGCTGGGCCTGACCCGCTCGCTGGCCCGCGACTTCGGCGAGTACGGCGTCCGGGTCAACGCCGTGGCCCCGGGCTGGATCATGACCGAACGCCAGCTCGAACTGTGGGTCACGCCCGAGAGCGAGAAGGAGATCTTCGAGCGTCAGTGCCTCAAGCGCCGGCTGGTTCCGGACGATATCGCCCGGGTCGTCGTCTTCATGGCCTCCGACGAGGCCGGGGCCATCACCAATCAGCATTACATCGTCGACGGCGGCTGGAACTGACGCACATGACAGACCGACCGAAGAAGGCGCTGCGTTCGCGGGCGTGGTTCGACAACCCGGACAACCCGGACATGACCGCCCTCTATCTGGAGCGGTATCTGAACTATGGGCTGACGCGGAAGGAGCTGCAGTCGGACCGGCCGATCATCGGCATCGCCCAGACCGGCTCGGACCTCAGCCCGTGCAACCGCCACCATCTGGTGCTGGCCGAACGGCTGCGCGAGGGCATCCGCGAGGCCGGCGGCATCGCCATGGAATTCCCGGTCCATCCGATCCAGGAGACCGGCAAGCGGCCGACCGCCGGGCTGGACCGCAACCTCGCCTATCTCGGCCTGGTCGAGAGCCTGTACGGCTATCCGCTGGACGGCGTCGTCCTGACCATCGGCTGCGACAAGACCACCCCGGCCTGCCTGATGGCCGCCGCGACGGTCGACATTCCGGCCATCGCCCTGTCGGTCGGGCCGATGCTGAACGGCTGGCACAAGGGCGAGCGCACCGGCTCGGGCACCATCATCTGGAAGGCGCGGCAGATGATGGCCGCGGGCGAGATCGACTACGACGGCTTCATCGAACTGGTGGCCTCGTCGGCCCCGTCGGTCGGCTATTGCAACACCATGGGCACGGCGACGACGATGAACTCGCTGGCCGAGGCCCTGGGCATGTCCCTGCCCGGCTCGGCCGCCATCCCGGCCCCCTACCGCGAGCGCGCCCAGGTCGCCTATGAGACCGGCCTGCGCATCGTCGAGATGGTGCGGGAGGATCTCAAACCGTCGGACATCCTGACGCGCGAGGCCTTCCACAACGCCATCGTCGTCAACTCGGCCATCGGCGGCTCGACCAACGCCCCGATCCACCTCACCGCCCTGGCCCGCCACGCCCATGTCGACGTGCCGTTGAAGGACTGGCAGACGCACGGCCTGCATGTGCCGCTGCTGGTCAATCTGCAGCCCGCCGGCGCGTATCTGGGCGAGGATTATTTCCATGCCGGCGGGGTGCCGGCCGTGGTCAACGAACTGATGAAACAGGGCCTGATCCACGAGGACGCCCTGACCGTCACCGGCCGCGGCATCGGCGACAACTGCCGCGGCCGCGAGGTCGTCCTGCCCGACGTCATCAAGCCGTTCGACGCGCCGATGAAGACCGACGCCGGATTCGTGGTGTTCAGCGGCAATCTGTTCGACGCCGCGATCATGAAGCTGAGCGTCATCAGCCCCGAATTCCGCGAGCGTTACCTGTCCAACCCCGACGACCTCAACGCCTTCGAAGGCCCCGCCGTCGTGTTCGACGGGCCCGAGGACTATCACCGCCGCATCGACGACGAGAGCCTGGCGATCACCGAGCAGACCCTGCTGTTCATGCGCGGGGCGGGGCCGATCGGCTATCCCGGCGCGGCCGAGGTCGTGAACATGCGGCCGCCCGACTATCTGATCAAACGCGGGGTCCACGCCCTCGCCTGCATCGGCGACGGACGGCAGTCCGGCACCTCGGGCTCGGCCTCGATCCTGAACGCCTCGCCCGAGGCCGCGGCCGGCGGCAATATCGCCTTGCTGAAGACCGGCGACCGGGTACGCATCGACCTCAACACCGGCCGGGCCGACATCCTGATCTCCGAGGCCGAACTGGCCGAACGGCGCGCGGCGCTCGAAGCGGCCGGCGGCTACGCCTATCCGGCCTCGCAGACGCCGTGGCAGGAGATCCAGCGCGGCATGGTCAGCCAGCTGGACACCGGGGCGGTGCTGGAGCCGGCGGCCAAATACCACCGCATCATCGACCGGTTCGGCGAGGCGCGCGACAACCACTAGGCCTCAGGCGGCGGCGACGGCGATCTCCATCCACATCGACAGCGTCTGACCCGGCGCGAGCACGACCAGGCCGCTGTCCTCGCCGCCCGGCGCATGAACCGCGTCGGGCCGGTGGGTGACCGGTTCGACGCAGCAATAGCCCAGCCCCGGCGCATAGACGTGGGCCCAGCCGGCGTTGGGCGAGGCGGTGAAGGTGGTGATGCGATCCGGCTCGATCAGCCGCGCGGAACCGCCCCAGCCGACGTAGCAATGATCCACGAAGGGGGCGTCGGCGACGCGGGGGGCGGCGGACCAGTCGAAGACTTCCGCCGCAGGAACCGGCGCCGTCGGGATCAGGCCCGCATCGACCGCCCAGACCGTCCCGGCCGTCAGTTCCAGTCGGGTCTTTTCGCCCACCGCGAAATAGGGATGCAGCCCCAGCCCGGCCGGCGCCGGCGTGTCCGCGAGGTTCAGCACCGAAAGGTCGATGCGCAGGCCGGAAGCGGTCAGGGTGAAGGTCTGCGCCGCCTGATAGGGCCACGGCCAGCCGTCGGCCTCGTGGCGATAGACGAAGTTCGCCGACACCTCCGATTGCTCCAGCAATTCCCATGACGCCAGCCAGCCGTCGCCATGCAGGGCATGGGGGGCGAACCGGTCGAGCACAGGCAAGGCCACGGCCTGTCCGTCGAAGCGAAACCGGCCTTCGGCGATCCGGTTGGCGTAGGGGACCAGCGGAAAGCAGGCCGTCTCCAGGATGTCGGTCGCCGCCTCGGGCGTCGGTCGCAGCACGTCGCGCCCGCCGCGGGTCAGGCGCGCGACAGAACAGCCCAGCTCCGGGCGGATCGCCAGCCGCCAGTCCCCCCGCTCGAGGACGATCACGAGCGGATCAGGGCCTGCGGCAGACCTGGCGTTTCGACCCGGACGCGGTACAGCCCGCCCAGGGTCGGCTGTTCCGCCCGCTTGTCTGCGTTGCCCAGCCATGCCGTGGTGCAATACAGGTCGCGGCGGTCGGCCCCGCCGAAAGCCGCCTTGGTCACGGTCTGCACCGGCAGGCGAATGGTCCCGATGCGTTGGCCCGAGGGCGAGAAGCGCGCCACGCCCCAGCCGTTGAACAGGCCGACATGAAGCACCCCGTCCGCGTCCACGCTGGGGCCATCGGCGAAGCCGTCCTCGGTGAGGGCGAACAGCCGCTTGTTGGTCAGGAAGCCGTCGGCGTGATCGAAGGCGTAGATGCGCCGCTCGGTGGTGTCATGGTGATACATGACCCGCCCGTCAGGGCTCAGCGCCGGCCCGTTGGTGACGCGATAGCCGTCGTCGTGACGGGTCAGTTGTCCGCCGCGCCAGCGATACAAGGCGCCCGATACAGTCGCCTCGCTGTCGTCCATCGAGCCGAACCACAGGGTTCCGTCGGGGGCGACGAAGCCGTCGTTCAGCCGGTTCTGCGGGCGATCTTCCTCGACCCGCTGGATCAGGGTGAAGGCGCCGGTGTCCGGATCGAAGCGGTGCAGGCCGCCGCGCACGCCGCAGACCAGCGAGCCGTCTTCGGCCGGCAGGGCGAAACCGGTCTGGTCCGGCGTGTCCCACGAGGTCTTGCCGTCGCTCGCCGGCTCATACCGGTGCAGCCGGCGACCCTTGATGTCGACGAACCACAGGCAGCCCCGCGCCGCGTCCCACACCGGGCCCTCGCCCAGCTCGGCCTTCACATCCCAGACCAGTTCCGGTTCAGCGCTCATCGGTCAGCCCGCCGAATAGGAGGTCTTGGTCTGGGTGAAGAACTCCACCGCCGCGAAACCCTGTTCGCGGGCGCCGTAGCTGGACGATTTCGAGCCGCCGAACGGCACATGGTAGTCGACTCCCGCGGTGGGCAGATTGACCATGGTCATGCCCGCTTTCGCCCGCCGCTGGAAGTCGCGCGCGTGCTTCAGCGAACTGGTGACGATGCCGGCCGACAGGCCGAACTCGACGCCATTGGCGATGGCCAGCGCCTCCTCATAGTCCTTGACGCGGATGGTCGAGGCGACCGGGCCGAACACTTCCTCATTGTTGATCCGCCCGGCCGGGTCGGTGTCGGCGATCAGGGTCGGCTGCACATACCAACCGGGCGTCTCCAGCTGCATCCGCTCGCCGCCGGCGACGATGCGGCCGCCTTCGCCGCGCGCGATCTCGATATAGCGATAGGAGGTCTCGCGCTGGTCCTCGCTGACCGCCGGGCCGATCTGGGTGTTCGGGTCCAGCGCCCCGCCGACGCGCAGGGCGGCGACCTTTTCGGCGAGGGCGGCGACGAAGCGGTCGTGGATTCCGTCCTGGACGATCAGACGGCTTGAGGCGGTGCAGCGCTGGCCCGTGGCGAAGAACGAGCCGTCGAGGGCGATCATCACCGCGCGATCCAGATCGGCGTCGTCCAGCACGATCAGCGGATTCTTGCCGCCCATCTCCAGCTGCACCCGGGCCTGGCGTTTGACCGCGCCGGCCGCGACGCCGGCGCCGACGCCCTGCGAACCGGTGAAGGAAATCCCGTCCACGTCCTTGTGGTCGACGATGGCCTGGCCGACGCCGCCGCGGCCGACGACCAGATTCAGAACGCCCTTGGGCAGGCCGGCTTCATGCAGGATGGCGACCATCGCCTCGGCCGTCGCCGGGGTCGGACCGGCCGGCTTCATCACCACCGTATTGCCGAAGGCCAGGGCGGGGGCCGATTTCCACGCCGGAATCGCCACCGGGAAATTCCACGGGGTGATCAGGCCGAACACGCCGACCGCCTGGCGATAGGTCTGGATCTCCACCCCCGGCCGCACCGAGGCCAGGTTCTGGCCGTGGACGCGCAGCGCCTCGCCGGCGAAATATTTCAGGATGCGGCCGGCGCGGACGGTCTCGCCGATGCCCTCCGGCAGGGTCTTGCCCTCCTCGCGCGACAGCAGACGGCCGAGCTGTTCGCGCCGCTCCATGATCAGGGTCCCGGCCTTGTCGAGGATGTCCGAACGCACCTCGGGCGAGGCCTCGGACCAGGCCGGGAAGGCCGCCTTCGCCGCCGCCACCGCCGCATTGACCTCGTCCGCCCCGCCGTCGGGCGTGCGGGCCACGAGGTCGCGCGTGTCGGACGGGTTCAGGCTCTCAGAGGGCCGGTCGGCGGCGACCCTTTCGCCATTGATCCAGTGGGACAGTTCGATCGTCTCGGTCATGGCCGGTCCTCAGCAGGGGTGCGGGCGGCGGGGGAGCGCCGCCCGTCGGGGTTAGATAGGGACGGATGCGCGCGCGGTCAGCCCGTCATGTCTTCCAGTTCCTTGCCCTTGGTTTCCTGGATGAAGGAGCGGACGAGGAAGATGCTGACAACGGCTGCGGCTGTGTAGAGGGCGTAGGTGCCGCCGAGGCCGAGGCTCTTGGCCATACCCGGGAAGCCTTGGACCACCAGATAGTTGGCGCCCCACTGGGCCAGCCCCGCGACCGCCAGCGCCGAACCGCGCATCTGGTTGGGGAACATCTCGCCCAGCATGACCCACATGACGGGACCCCAGCTGAAGTTGAAGAAGATGACGTAGAGGTTGGCCGCCACCAAGGCGGTCAGGCCTGCTGTTGGGCTGAGCGCCAGATTCCCGGCGGCGTCCTGGCCGGCTCCCGCGAAGGCCCAAGTCATCGCGGCGAGGCTGACTGCCATGCCAACGGAGCCGATCACCAGCAGCGGCTTGCGACCGATCTTGTCGATCACGGCCAGCGCCGCCAGCACCGCGGCGATCGACACAGCCCCAGACAGGATGTTGCGCTCGAGGGCGACGGACTCCGACACGCCGGCCAATTTCCACAGCGTCTCGCCGTAATAGAAGATGACATTGATGCCGACGAACTGCTGGAAGGTGGCCAACATGATCCCGGCCCAGACGATGGGTCGGAACAGCGTGCCCTTGGCTGTGATGTCCGCGAAGCTGGGGCGGTGGTCCTTGGAGAAGCTGGCGCTGATCTCGCCCACCTTCTGTTCGGCCGTGGCGGCGCCGAACAGCTTTGTCAGCACGGCGCGGGCCGCATCGGTCTTGCCTCGGCTGATCAGGTAGCGCGGGCTCTCGGGAATGAAGAAGAGCGCGACCAGGAAGACGGCCGCGGGCGCGGCCTGGGCCAGGTACATCCAGCGCCACGCCTCCGTGCCGGCGATCACGCCGAGCGAGCTCCCCGCGCTGCGGGCCAGAAAATAATTGACCAGAAAGGCGGCGGTCAGGCCGGTGATGATCATCACCTGCTGCACCGTGCTCATCCGTCCGCGGATGTTCGCCGGCGCAACTTCCGAGATGTAGAGCGGCGACAGTACGCTGGCGGCGCCCACCGCCATGCCGGCGCCGAAGCGGGCGGCGACGAACAGCCCGTGCACCTCGGCCAGGCCCTGGATCAGGGCACCGAACAGGAACAACAGCGCCGCTCCGACCATCACCGTGCGCCGACCGATGGCGTCCGCGAGACGCCCGGCGAAAAAGGCGCCGAATGCACAGCCGATGAGCAGGGAGCCAACGGTGAAGCCCAGCCCGTCGTTATCCAGATTGAACGCCTCGGTCAGCCCCGCCTGGGTGCCGTTCACAGCGCCGCTGTCGTAGCCGAACAGAAGACCGCCGATCGTCGCGACGGCGACGATGGCCGCGATAAAGCCCATGTTCACCCGGTCCGATCCGGCGATATCCGGCCCGGTCGCCCCCGTTGGTCCTGCCATCTCATCCTCCCTGTGGGCTCTTGCGGCCCGATGCATGGATCGACCCGGCTATCTCCAGCCGGCGTCCACGAAATACTCATGTCCGGTGATGAAGCGGGCGTCGTCGGACGCCAGAAACAGCGCCATAGCGGCGATGTCGACCGGCTCCACCCGGCCCTTCAGGCACTGGGCCGCGACGATCTCGGCCTCGCCCTCGGGCGAATACCATTTCATCTGCCGCGGGGTCTTCACATTGCCGGGCACGATACAGGCCACGCGCACGCCGTCGACGCCCAGTTCGCGCGCCAGCGCCCGCGTCATCCCCTCGATCCCCGCCTTGGCCGTCTCGTAGAGCGACAGGTCCGGCAGGCCGAGATGCCAGCTGATCGAGCCGAGGTTCAGCACCACCCCCGCGCCGCGCTCGCGCATCGCCGGAGCCACCGCCTGGGTGGCGAAATAGAGGTGGCGCAGATTCACCGCCATACGGTCGTCCCAATAGGCCGGGGTGACCTCGGCCAGCGTATGGCGGTCGTCGTTGGCGGCGTTGTTGACCAGCACCTCCACCGGCCCGTGCTCGACCGCGATCCGGGCCAGACAGGTCTGCAGCGCCGCCACGTCGGTCAGGTCGCACGGGTGAAACGCCGGAGCGGGCGCCAGATCGCCCAGCGACGCCTCCAGCCGGCGCGACTCCTCCTCCAGAACGTCGAGGAAGACCACGCGCGCGCCCTGACGGGCGAAGCCCTCGGTCAGGGCCGCTCCAATGCCGGATCCGCCGCCGGTGACCACCACCAGACGGCCCTTCAACGAAGGATAGATCGCGTGACTCATACTGTCGCCCCCAGCAGGCCGCGGCCCGCCAAATTACGCATCAAGGCCGAAAGGCCAAAGGTCCATGGCGGGGCCCGGTCACAGGTCGTGACCCGGTTCACCAGCCCGCCCAGCCGGTCGGACGACACCCGCACGAGGTCGCCCGCCTTGTGGGTGAAGCCCTTGCCCGGCGCGTCCCGGTCCTCGATCGGCGCGAACATGGTGCCGAGGTAGAGGGCGAAGCCGTCGGGATACTGGTGGTTCGGGCCCGACGCCTGGCGCACCAGCTCCTCGGGGTCGCGGCTGATCAGGCTCATCGAGCTTTCGCCCGTCATGACGAAACCGTCCTCGCCCGCGACCTCCAGCGCCACCGTCGCCGCGCGCACGTCATCCATGGTGAAGCCGGCGTCGAACAGGCGGATGAACGGGCCGATGGCGGCCGAGGCGTTGTTGTCCTTGGCCTTGCCCAGCAACAGGGCGCTGCGCCCCTCGATGTCGCGCAGGTTGACGTCGTTGCCCAGGCTGGCGCCGACCGGCCGGCCGGCGGGATCGCAGACGATCACCACCTCGGGCTCGGGATTGCTCCAGGCCGAATCCGATCGCACCCCGACCATGTCGCCCCAGCCGACCGAGGCCAGCGCCGGCGCCTTGGTGAAGATTTCGGCGTCCGGGCCGATGGCCACCTCCAGATACTGCGACCACAGGCCGTCGGCGATCAGCGCCGTCTTCAGCGCGGCGGCCTGGTCGGAGCCGGGCCGCACTGACGACAGGTTCCCGCCGATCCGCTCGGCCAGGCTTTGCCGGATGGCCCCCGCGGCGTCCGGATCGCCCCGCGCGCCCTCCTCGATGACCCGCTCCAGCGCCGAAACAGCGAAGGTCACGCCGGAAGCCTTGATGCATTGCAGATCGACCGGCGACAGCAGGGTCAGGGCGTCCGGATCGACCGGGTCCCAGGCCCGCTGGAACGCCAGCCGGTCGAGGGCGCCCAGATCGCGGCCGTCCGCCCCGGCCAGATCGGCGCGGGCGAGGGCGTCGGCGCTGGTCGCCGCGAAGGCGGAGATGTCGAACAGCCGGCCGCCCCGCGCCAGCACCGGCGTCGGCCCTTCGGGCAGCTGCAGCCGACCCAGCAGACAGGCGTCCATCCAGTCGCCGGGCAGATCGTTGATAAGTCGCGCCATTTTCCTCGCCGCAGCCTTGCCGCCTGAACGGGGCCCGGTCGTTATATGTTAGCGCTAACAGTCTCCGGCGCCGCGACGCGTGTCAAGCTTTCGCCGGTGAAAATCATTCTCCCGGTGGACCGGAGGATTCCCGGACGATCAGGCTGTGCGGCACGAGGCGCTCGCGCGGCTCCTCCGGATCCCGGTCGCGGCCCGGCGCCTCGGTCAGCAGCCGGATCGCGGTCTCGGCCATCTCCGCCACCGGCTGGCGCACGGTCGTCAGGGAGGGCCAGACCGCCGTTGCCAGCGGCGTGTCGTCGAAACCGACGACGGTCAGCTGCCCCGGCACGTCCAGGCCGCGGCGGTGGGCGGCGGCGATGGCGGCGGCGGCCATGTCGTCGTTGCTGGCGAAGATCGCGGTGGGCGGACGCCGGGCCGACAGCAGCCGCTCGGCCGCCTCGAACCCCGAGCGGTAGGTGAATTCCCCGGCCTCGACGAGGCATTCGGCGGCCGGTTCCGCCAGGGCGAGCTCGGTTTCGAAGCCGATCAGCCGCTCGGCGCTGGCGGTCTGGTTCGACGCCCCCTTGATGAAGCCGATGCGTCGGTGGCCCAGCTCCAGCAGATAGCGGGTCATCTCGGCCGCCGCCGCCATGTCGTCGATGCGCACGCCGAGAGCGTCGGACTTGAAGCGCCCGGCGGCGACCGCCACGACATTGAGGCCGTGGGCCTGCACCTCCGCCAGGGCGGCCCACGACTCGCCGTGCGGCGGCGGCAGCACGACACCGACAACGCCGCCCGCCACCAGACGCGCGATCGCCGCCCGCTCGCTGGCCGGGTCGGGATCGCATTTTTCGATCAGAAGCTGGGCGCCCGCGCGGTGGACGCCTTCCAGCGTCCCGATCAGGAACTCGCTCAGATAGCTGGCGCTGGGATTCGAATACAGCATGCCCAGCCGACCGGCGCCCGCCCGGGCGAGGCTGCGCGCGGCGGCGTTCGGCCGATAGCCGAGACTGTCGACCGCCCTCATGACCGCGTCCCGGGTCGCCGCCTTCACCCCCGGCGCATGGTTCATCACCCGCGACACGGTCATTGGCGAGACCCCCGCCTGGCGGGCGACGTCGCTGATCTTCACCACGGACTTGCCGGCGGCCATGTTTGCGTCCCTCACCCGAACCACTCGAACACCGGCTTACCAACCGGCCGGCGATTGCGACAGCACCCTGTTGAGCGGCTCTCACGCTCCCGGCCGGACTTGCCGTCCCGGGCGAGACTCCTCTAGTCCTTCCGGCGGGACGCGACAGCCGGCGGGCGGCGCAAGACGTCCGTCTGTTCGGGGACGAAGACATGAAGCGTGAACTGCTGGCCACGGCCGCCCTGCTGGCGCTCGCCACCCCCGCCTGGGCCCAGACGCCCGAGCCGCCGCCCGTCGCCGTCGAAGCGGCTGCGGAGACGCCCGGACCGGACGCCGACGGGGACGACGAGCCGAAATGGGATGTCCAGGCCCCGCCCGGACCGTCGCGCGACATCCCCATCGACGTGACCCGCGGCACCTGGATGTCGCTCGACGTCAGCCCCGACGGCCGGACCCTCGTCTTCGACATGCTGGGCGACATCTATGTCATGCCGGTCGCCGGCGGCGAGGCGCGCGCCATCGCCAGCGGCGTGGCCTGGGACATGCAGCCCAAATGGTCGCCCGACGGCCGCCACATCGCCTTCACCTCCGACCGCGCCGGCGGCGACAACATCTGGATCATGGACGGCGACGGCTCCAATCCGACGCAGGTGTCGAAGGAGACCTTCCGCCTGCTCAACCAGCCGGAATGGACCCCCGACGGCCAGTTCATCGTCGGGCGCAAGCATTTCACCTCGGCCCGTTCGCTGGGGGCCGGCGAACTTTGGATGTACCATCGCTCGGGCGGCGGCGGCGTGCAGATGACCGAGCGCCGCACCCAGCAGAAGGACACCGGCGAACCCGCATTCTCGCCCGACGGCCGCTACCTGTATTTCAGCGACGACGCGACGCCGGGCGCCACCTTCGAATATTCGAAGGACGTCAACGGGCAGATCTACATCATCCGCCGTCTCGACCGCGAGACCGGCGAGATCGACCCCTATATCACCGGCCCGGGCGGCTCGATCCGCCCGACGCCCTCGCCCGACGGCAAGTCGATCGCCTTCATCCGCCGCGTCCGCTACCAGTCGGTGCTGTACGTGATGGACATCGAGTCCGGGCGCGAGACGCCGGTCTTCTCCGGACTCGACCGCGATCTGCAGGAAACCTGGGCCATCCACGGCGTCTATCCGGCGATCAGCTGGACGCCCGACAACCGCGCCATCGTCTTCTGGGCCGACGGCCGCATCCAGCGCGTCGATGTGGCCTCGCAGGCCGTCTCGGACATCCCCTTCCATGTCGCCGACACCCGCCGGGTGCAGGATGCCGTCCGCTTCCCGGTCGAGGTCGCGCCCGACCGTTTCGACGTGAAGATGGTCCGCTGGGCCCGGCCGTCGCCGGACGGATCGAAGGTGGTGTTCGAGGCGCTCGGCCATCTCTGGATTCGCGACCTGCCGTCCGGCGCCGCCCGCCGCCTGACCCGCCAGAGCGACCATTTCGAGCTCTATCCCAACTGGTCGCGCGACGGCCGCTCGATCGTCTACACGACCTGGGACGATCAGGACCTCGGCTCGATCCGCGTGGTCCCGGCCTCGGGCGGCGCGGGTCGCGTCGTCACTGAAAAGCCCGGCCACTATCTCGAGCCCGTCTTCTCGCCCGACGGCGGGACCATCGTCTATCGCACCGCCAGCGACGGCTTCCTGACCACCGCCCTGTGGAGCCGCGACCCGGGAATCTACCGCATTCCGACCGCGGGCGGAGAGCCGGTGTTCATCACCGACGAGGGCTCGGCGCCCCAGTTTGGGGCCGACGGCGAGCGCCTCTTCCTGTCGGGCCGCGACGGCGACAAACGCACCCTGACCTCGGTCGACCTCAACGGCGGGGACGAGCGCACCCACCTGACCTCGGAATGGGCCAGCGAGTTCGCCGTCTCGCCCGACGGAAACTGGATCGGCTGGACCGAGCGGTTCAATGCGTACGTCGCGCCCTTCGTGGCCGCGGGGCGGCCGATCACCGTCGCCGCCGACGGCAAGTCCCTGCCCCAAGCCCGCGTCACGCGCGACTCCGGCGAGTGGCTCAGCTGGTCCGGCGACTCGCGCCGCCTGCACTGGTCGCAGGGACCGGAGCTGTTCACCCGCGACCTGAACCAGTCCTTCGCCTTCGTCGACGGCGCGCCCGAGGAGCTGCCCAAGCCCGACGAACACGGGATCAATCTCGGCTTCAGCGTCGAGGCCGACCGTCCGCAGGGCCGCATGGCCCTGGTCGGAGCCCGGCTGATCACCATGAACGGCGCCGAGGTGATCGAGAACGGGACCATCGTCCTCGACGGCAACCGCATCGAGGCGATCGGGCCGACCGCCAGCCTGACCCCTCCAGCCGGCGTGCCGACCCTCGACATGGCCGGCAAGACCATCATGCCCGGCCTCGTCGACACCCACTGGCACGGGGCCATGGGCTCGGACGAGATCATCCCCCAGCAGAGCTGGGTCAACTACGCCTCGCTGGCCTTCGGGGTGACCACGATCCACAACCCGTCGGCCGACACCAGCGAGATCTTCGCCCATAGCGAGCTGGCCCGCACCGGCCGCGTGGTGGCCCCGCGCATCTTCTCGACCGGCACCATCCTGTACGGCGCCGCCACGCCCTTCACCGCCCAGGTCGAGGATCTCGACGACGCCCTGTCGACCCTGCGCCGCATGCAGGCGGCCGGGGCCTGGAGCGTCAAGAGCTACAACCAGCCGCGCCGGGACCAGCGCCAGCAGGTCATCGAGGCGGCGCGCCAGCTGAACATGATGGTCGTCCCCGAGGGCGGCTCGCTGTTCCAGCACAATATGTCGATGATCGTCGACGGCCACACCACCATCGAGCACGCCATCCCGCTGGCCCGGCTCTATGACGACGTGCACCAGCTGTGGCGGCAGACCAACGTCGCCTACAACCCGACCATCGTCGTCGCCTATGGCGGCAGCTATGGCGAGAATTACTGGTACCAGGAGAGCGAGGTCTGGAACGACCCGATCCTGACGCAATATGTCCCCCGCCGCATCCTCGACGCCCGCGCCCGGCGTCCGGTGACCCTGCCCGACAACGAGTGGAATCACGTCTCGGTGGCCCGCGAGGCGACGCGTCTGGCCGCCGAGGGCGTCACCGTCCAGATTGGGGCCCATGGCCAGCGCGAGGGTCTGGCGGCGCATTGGGAGGTTTGGAGTCTGGTTCAGGGCGGGATGTCGCCGCTGGAGGCGATCCGGGCCGGGACGCTGAACGGCGCGAAGGCGCTGGGCATGGACGGCGACATCGGCTCGCTGGAGGCCGGCAAGCTGGCCGACATGGTGGTGCTGGACGCCAACCCGCTGGACAACGTCCGCAACACCAGCTCGATCGCCTACACCGTGCTCAACGGCCGGGTGTACGATTCCGGCATGAACGAGATCGCCCCTCGCCAGCGGGCGCGGGCCCCGTTCTGGTTCGCTGAAGCGGGCGGCGAGGGCTGGGCCGCCCAGGCGTCCGACACCGATTCGCACGGCCACGGCGACCACTGAGCCCGCGGGGCTGACCGTCAGAAACGATCAGCCCCCGTCCCTCCCCGCCGGGCCTAGAGAGCGACAGCGGCGACGTTGTCATTCGGCATCGGCGCCCTAACGTGAGGCGACGGCGGAGTGCAGGCGTGGATATGACCCTCGAGGACGACGATCCCTTCGCCCGCCTCGGCCCGGTGTTCGCGGGCCGCCGGGCCCTGCTGCTGGAGGACGATCCGGCCCTCGCCGACCATGTGGCGGACCGGCTGATCGCCGCCGGCTTCGAGACCGTCGACCGGTTCGCGGCGGGCGAAGCCGCGCTCGCGGCGGCCACCGTGACGCCCTACGACGTCCTGATCCTCGACCGGCTCACCGCTGGCATGGACGGGCTGGAGATGCTGAAACGACTGCGCGCCGGCCATGGAACCTCCTCGGACGCCCCGGCCCTGATGCTGACCGCGCTTGGCGGCGAGCGGCAGAAGGTCGAGGGGCTGCTGGGCGGGGCCGACGACTATCTGGCCAAGCCGGTCGGCGACGAGGAACTGCTGGCGCGCATCGCCGCCCAGCTGCGCCGCGCCGCGCGCCGGGCCCGTCCGGCGGGCGCCGAGCTGGTCAACGGCCCGTTCCGCCTGTCGCCGGGCGCCCGCACCCTGAAGCTGGATCTGGCCGACGGCGGGAGCCGGCAGATCGACCTGTCGCCCCTCGAGTTCGCCATCGTCGCCGAACTGATGGGCGCGCGCGGCCAGCCGGTGACCAAGACCATGCTGTGGGACCGCTGCTGGGTGGAGTGGAAATTCCTGCCCGACAATTTCGTCAATGTCATCGACGCCCGCATCAGCGCCCTGCGCCGTCGGCTCAGGGATCAGACCCCCGAACTGGGCGAGGACCTGCATCCGCTGATCGTCCCGGCGCGCAGCCAGAGCCTGGTGTTCCGCGACCTTTCGGCGGCGGGCTGAGCCCGTGGCCGCACCGCGCCCGCGCCCGGGAGGCTGGCTCGCCCGACGAAGCTCGACCCAGCTGGCCGCCGCCATGGGCGTGCTGGCGGCGGTGGCGCTGTCCGGCTCCCTGCTGGTCACCGGCGCCGCCGTGCGCATGGATCAGCGCGAGAAGGCGGCGCTGGCGGCGCTCGACGACTACGGCGCCATGGTCTCGAAACTGGGCTCGGAGGCCAGCCTGTCGGCCGAGGTCCTGACCGAAGCCGACGCGGCCTGGCTGTCGGCCTGGCTGGGCGCCTTCCAGAGCGGCCCGGTCCGCGAAGCCCGCACGCTGGAAGAGACCTGCCGCACCGGCCGCGGCGGCGCCGGGGTGCGCTTCATCCGCGCGCCGGTCGGCAAGCCGGCCGGACTGGCGGCGCTGGAGTCGACGCCGGGGCAGCGCCTCGGGCGAGTGGGCGACGACGTCCATGTCGTGCGCCTCGGCCCCGGCGTGCTGTGTCCGTCGCGGACGGTCGAGGTGGTGGTGGTGCCGCGACCGCCCACCCCCACGCCTGGCCGGAGCGATCGACCACCCGGCCGACGGCGATGTCGAGGGCCCCGAAGGGCCGCCGCACCACCACCA
>JAXHTU010000070.1:0-15257 GCA_034189955.1 Pseudomonadota bacterium
AATACTCGGTAATAATCCTCTGTCTACAGCAACAAGGCAGCAGACCTTTTCCGTCAGAGTTTTACACTGCGAATTGCTTGTCGTTGCTTTTCTCCTGACCGGACAGGTATCCGTGTTCCCGTCCGACCTGATCGCCGGCGCGCAGGCCCGCGGCGGTGTCAGCGAAGGCCTCCGCCGCCAGATGCGTGAACCCCTCGGCCCGCAGGCGAGGCAGCAGACGGCCCAGCAGCGCCCGATGACGCGAGGCGACATGCGCCTCGTTCAGCATCACCACGGCATGGCCGCGCGACGCCTCGACGATGGCGGACAGGGCGTCCACGGCCGCCAGATCCGATGCGGGATCGGGCGTGGTGGCCGACCGGCTGGCGTCGCGCAGGGCGATTCTCTCCTCGCCGAGGAAGGCGGCGTACTGGGTGATTCCGTCGCGCAGCACCCACTCGACATGCTCGCCCTGTTCGGGTCCCAGCATCGCCAGCACCCGCTCGCGTTCGCCGGCCTCGTCCAGCAACTCGACCCAACGCGGCAGATACCGGCCTTCCTCGACCATGAGACTGCGCGAAGTCGCCGCCGCCGCCTGGCCGGCGCGGGCCGGAACGGCGACCAGGCCGGCGGCCGCCGTCAAAAGGGCTCTTCGCGACAGCCGCATGATCGTCCCTTCGTCAATGCGCCTAGAACCGGCGCTGGCCGCTGACCGTCTCGAAGAACATCCGCCAGTCGCCCATCAGGCTCCACAGCGGATAGCGGAACGTCGCCGGCCGGTTCTTCTCGAAGAAGAAATGCCCGACCCAGGCGAAGCCATATCCGATCAGCGGCATGGCCAGCAGCCACCACGGGTTTCGCGTCAGCAAGGCGACGACCGGCACGAGCAGAACCAGCGCCGAGCCGACCACATGGATCCGCCGGCACGTCCGGTTCGAATGCTCGTGGATGTAGTGCGGATAGAAGGCCGAAAAGCTCTCGAAGCGTCCGCCCGCCGGCTCTTGCGTGCTCATTCGCCGACGATGACTCCGTCGACGGCCGGCGGCAAGCCGCGACCGTCACCATCCGTGATTCCGGCCCGGCCCGGCTCTGCGCTATCCTGCCGGGATGCGCCGCCCGCCCGCCGCCCTGACCGCCGTGCTCGCCGCCCTTTCGCCGGCCGTTTCCGGCGCGGCCGCAGCCCAGACTCCCGAGGGCCCGCCCGGCCATCGCCTCGTCTGGGCCGAGGAGTTCGCCGCCGACGGCCTTCCCGACCCCGCGGTGTGGACGTACGACACCCACGCCAACCGCACCGGCTGGTACAACAACGAACTGCAGTACTACGCCGCCGACCGGCGCGAGAACGCCCGCATCGAGGACGGCCGCCTGATCATCGAGGCGCGCCGCGAACGGCTGGACGGCGCCACCGACCATGGCGGCCAGGACTACAGCTCCGCCCGTTTGCTCAGCCGCCAGGGCTGGACGTACGGCGTCTTCCAGGCCCGCGCGAAACTGCCCTGCGGCCGCGGGACCTGGCCGGCCGTCTGGATGCTTCCGGTCGATCTGGAGAGCTGGCCGGGCGACGGCGAGATCGACATCATGGAGCATGTCGGCCACCGCCCCGGCGTGGTCCACGGCACCGTCCACACCGGCCGCTACAACCATGTCGCCCAGACCCAGCGCGGCGCCGAGATCGCCGTCCCCGACGCCTGCGAGGCCTTCCACGTCTATGAGGTCCGCTGGACGCCCGACGCCATCGACTTCGTCCTCGACGGCCGGCCGTACTACCGCTTCCCCAATGAGCGCACCGACCGCGCCGCCTGGCCCTTCGACCGCCCCTTCCGGCTGATCCTCAATGTCGCCGTCGGCGGCGACTGGGGCGGGGCCGAGGGCGTCGACGAGGCGGCCTTCCCGCAGCGGCTGGAAATCGACTGGGTCCGCGTCTGGCGGCCGGAATAGCGCCCGGCCGTCGTCAGGCGGCCCCTCGCTCCGCCTTGGGCGGCAGTTCGAACCAGCCGGTGAAGCGCACGAAGGCCGCCGCCTCGCCCGCGACCGTCAGCCCCTCCAGCCGCTCCGGCGCCGGGCCATAGACCGCCGCCGCCACCGCTTCCGGAGTCCCCGTCAGCACCGCCTCGACCGACTCCGGCTCCGCCCGCGCCGCCTGCAGCATCCCGTCCGCCACCCGCACGACAAAGCTTTCGGCCCCGAAGCGGAAGCCCAGCGCCGTCCGCGCCGCGCCCGCCTTGCCGGCGTCGAACATGGTCCGGAACGACAACATCAGCCCGACCGGGCTCAGCGGCAGGGTCGCGTCATGGTCGGGCGAGCGCGCCGCCCACCGCCCCATGGCCTGGATGATCGGCTCCGCCTCCAGCCCCCACGGCGTCAGCTCGTAGACCTGCACCGAGGCCGGCGGCGCGAGCTTGCGCCGCCGCACCACCCCCGCCGCCTCCAGCCCTTCCAGCCGCTGCGTCAGGACGTTGGCGCTCAGACCGGGCAGGCTGCTCCTCAGATCGCCGAACCGCTTCGGCCCCAGCATCAGCTCGCGCACCACCAGCAGGGCCCAGCGCTCGCCGAGAATCTCCAGCCCCAGCGCCGTGCCGCAGGCGTCCTCGTAACGCCGCCCGTGGATACTGGTTATTTTTTCTAACTTCATGCTTGCCATATCTAACTGATCGCGGCATGACTCTCAAGCCGCGCGGGTCCGTCCCGCACACCGACCCAGCCCCGGGCTCAAGCAGCGAGCGACCGCGTCGCGAGCGTTAGCCCCAAAGCGGAGCAAACGTGATGAGCTACATCGACGGATATCTGGTGCCGGTGCCGACGGGGCAAAAGGACGCCTACCGCGCCATGGCCGAAAAGACCGCGGTCATCTTCAAGGACTGCGGCGCTGTACGCGTGGTCGAGGCCTGGGGCGACGATCTGCCCGACGGCAAGCACACCGATTTCAAACGCGCGGTGAACGCCGTCGATGGCGAGAACACGGTCTTCTCGTGGGTCGAATGGCCCGACAAGGCGACCCGCGACGCCGGCATGAAGGCCTTCATGGACCACCCCGACCTGAGCGGCATCACCGAAGCGCCCTTCGACGGCAAACGCATGGTCCTCGGCGGCTTCGTCGCCATCGTCGAAGCCTGACCCGGGCTCACCCTCGGCCATCCCAACCCCGCCCAAACCAGCCCACGGCTCAAGCAGCGAGCGACCGCGTCGCGAGCGATAGCCCTTCCACTATACGGAGCGTCAGACTGAAATGCCCTTCCTCGACATCACCGTCATGCCCGTCCCCGCCGCCAACAAGGCCCGCTATCTGGAGCATTCGCGCCAGACCACGCCCTTCTTCAAGGACCAGGGCGCCCTGTCCGTCACCGAATGCTGGGGCGAGGATGTCCCCGACGGCAAGGTGACCGACTTCAAGCGCGCCGTGGACCTCAAGGACGGCGAGACCGTCGCCGTCGGCTGGATCACCTGGCCCGACAAGGCCGTCCGCGACAAGGCGTGGGAGGCGCTGATGCAGGACGAGCGGATGATGGCCCTCGACATGCCGTTCGACGGCAAGCGGATGATCTTCGCGGGCTTCGAGGTCGTCGCCGAAAACTGACGCTCAGGCCTCGACCGGCGGCTCCGGTCCCAGCAGCCGCCGGATCGCCGGCCAGATTTTGGCCATCGCCGACAGGAAGCCGACCACGGTCGAGACCCACTGGAAGGCGGTCCAGACCCAGCCGAACAGGTCGCCGTCCCCGAACCACTGGCTGAGCGGAAACAGCACCCGCGCCACCCCGATCTGGAACGCCGCATAGGCCTGCGAATACTCGATCGACCGGTCGGCGAAGAAGGCGACCGCCACCGCCGCCGACACCGGCGCCCAGAGCAACGGCAACACCAGCAGCGCCGCCAGAGCCAGCACCACGAGCTTGGTCCCCACCGTCTCGCGCGACGCCAGGCTGGCGACCACCCCTGCTCCGAGCGCCAGTCCCGTCAGCGCCAGGACGACGGGCAGCACCGCATCCGCCGCCGTCATCAGATCGGCGAACCACAGCCCCGCCAGGATCGCCGCCCCCGCCAGCAGGAACGCCCCCACCCAGACGGCGGCATACTGCCCCAGGCGGCGTTTCAGATGGGCGAGGCTGACCATGGCGGACTGTCCTGTCGCTGACCGGCGCCCGCAGCAGACCACGTCCGCCGGCCCCTGTCGATCCAGCGAACACCGGTCTGCCGATCCATTCACCAGTTTCGTCAGCCCCGCCTTCACCCTCCGGCGCCATCCTGCCGCTGACCAGCCGGGAGACGACCATGCAGGCCCACGCCATCGCCGCCGCCGGCATCGCCGCGGCCACCGCCCGCTTCGACGCCAGCGCCCGCCGCACCGCGGTTGAACCGCTCGCCGACCTCGCCGGCGAGACCGTGGAACGGATCGGCGCCGAGCTGGCGCTCAAGGCCAATGTGTCGGTGCTCAAGACCGCCGACGAGATGACAGGCGCACTGCTCGACATTCTGGCCTGACGCCCATTCGGCCAGACTCGCTCGTTACAACTATTTGGCCCGGCGTCGTCTACATCCTCCCCGAGCACCGCTCGCTGGCCGAGGTCTTCTTCCCCGATCCCGGCTGACCCGGTCCTCCCCTTGGGGGAGGGGAACCACGCGAAGCGTGACGGAGGGGGCCGGGCCATCTGACACGATCGGCTCGGGCAGCATCGGCGGCGGAGCCGGCTCAGCGCCGGATCGCGCTCGATGGTGTCGCGCACGGCGATGTCGATGGCGCGGCGCGACAGGCGCATCGTCAGCAGAGCACGGCGGTGTTGGCTCTCGACGCTCTTCACATGAACGCGGCTGTACCGTCCGGAGCGGCCAGGAGCGTACCCCGACCGCTGTCGCCAGATCTTTATGCCGACCTTATGCCGGGCGGGCCAATACGAATGGCCCGCTTACGGGCTTGAGGCGTCTTCTGTCGCTCTGAACTGAGCTGGAGGCGTCGGCATGGCCGATCTGACTTTTCTGGCGATCGGCGGCGGGGCGTTTGTCGCCTTCGCCGCTCTCGCCGCTGTCCTGAAGCGGGTGTGACGATGCTGGTCGCCATACTCTGGGGCGTCGGCGCGGTCGTCGTCGCCGTCTACATGGTCGCGGCGCTGCTGCGCCCCGAGCGGTTCTGAAGGAGCCGCTGTCATGAACATTCAAGGATGGGCGGAAATCGCCCTGACCATCGGTCTCGCCGCCCTGATCGGCTGGCCGATCGGCCTCTACATGTCGCGCGTCTGGAACGGCGAGCGGACCTGGCTCGATCCGGTGATGAAGCCGGTCGAAGGCCTGTTCTATCGCGCCGCCGGGGTGAACCCGGCGCACAGCCAGAACTGGCTCGGCTATGCCGGCGCCCTGCTGGCGTTCAATGCGGCGGGCTTCTTCCTGCTCTACGCCCTGCTGCGGTTCCAGAACGTCCTGCCGGTCAATCCGCAAGGCTTCGACGGCCTGTCTCCCGACCTGGCCTTCAACGTCGCCGTCAGCTTCGTCACCAACACCAACTGGCAGTCCTACGGCGGCGAGACGACGATGTCGCATTTCAGCCAGATGGCCGGCCTGACGGTGCAGAATTTCCTCTCCGCCGCGACCGGCGCGACCGTCGCCGCGGCGCTGGCGCGCGCCTTCGTCGCCGATCGCGGGGGCGGAGTCGGCAATTTCTGGGCCGACATGACGCGGACGACGCTGTGGGTGCTGCTGCCCCTGTCGGCGGTCCTCGCGGTCGTCTTGGTCGCGCTGGGGGTGACCCAGACGCTGGACGCCTCCGCGACCGCGACCGGACTGGAGGGCGGATCGCAGACGCTGTCGCTGGCGCCGACCGCCAGCCAGCTGGCGATCAAGCAGCTCGGCATCAACGGCGGCGGCGTCTTCAACGTCAACTCGGCGCATCCGTTCGAGAACCCGACGCCGCTGACCAATCTGATCACCGCCATCTCCATCAATGTGCTCGGCTGGGCCGCCTTCTTCGCCTTCGGCCGCAGCGTGCTGGCCCGGAAGGACGTGCGGGCGCTCGCCGTCGCGGCCCTGGTCCTGCTCAGCCTGTCGGGCGCGGCGATGTACGCCATCGAGACCCGGCCCGCGCCGGCGCTGGTCGCGGCCGGGGTCGACGCCTCGGCCAATATGGAAGGCAAGGAAGTCCGCTTCGGGGTTCCGGCCTCGGTCGCCTGGGCGACCATGACCACGGGCGCCTCGAACGGCTCGGTCAACTCCATGCACGCCAGCTACATGCCCCTCGGCGGCGGGCTGCAGATCTTCCTGATGCAGCTCGGCGAGATCCTGCCCGGCGGGATCGGCTCCGGCATCGCGGTCATGGTGGTCATGGCCCTGCTCGCGGTCTTCATCGCCGGGCTGATGGTCGGCCGGACGCCCGAATATCTCGGCAAGAAGGTGGAAGCGCGCGAGGTCCAATACGCCATGGTGGCGGTGCTGGTCCTGCCCCTGGCCATCCTCGGCTTCTCGGCCGTGGCGGCGGTGCTTCCGACCGCGCTGGAAGGGCTGCTGAACGACGGGCCGCACGGCCTGTCGGAAATCCTCTACGGCTACACCTCGGCGGCCGCCAACAACGGCTCGGCCTTCGCCGGACTGACCGCCAACTCGCCGTGGTGGAACACGACCCAGGGGCTGGGCATGCTGATGGGCCGGTTCGTGCCCGCCATCGCCGTGTTGGCCATCGCCGGCAGCCTGGTCGTCAAGCCGAAGCTGGCGCCCAGCCCCGGCACGCTGCCGACCCATGGGCCGCTGTTCATCGGCCTTCTGATCGGCGTCATCCTCATCCTCGGCGGGCTGCAGTTCTTCCCCGCCCTCGCCCTTGGCCCCCTCGTCGAGCACTTCCAGGTGCTGGGCGTGGTGGCCGGGCTCTGATCGGACCCTGACATGACCTTCGCAAATCCCGAGCCACTGGGCGAAACCCGCCGGGCCGCGCCCCTGGCCGGCGGTCTGTCGGGCGCCATGCTGGGCCGCGCGGTCGGCGACGCCTTCGTCAAGCTGGACCCGCGCAAACTGCTGCGAAACCCGGTGATCTTCACCACCTGGATCGTGGCCCTGCTGGCGACGGTGTCGGCCATCGCCGCCGTCCTGGCCGGCGAGGCCGCCGGCTTCGCCATCCAGCTGGCGGTCTGGCTGTGGGCGACCGTGCTGTTCGCCAACATCGCCGAAAGCGTCGCCGAAGGGCGCGGCAAGGCGGCGGCGGACTCCCTGCGCGCCACCCGCGTCACGACGAAGGCCAAGCTGATCGTCGATCCCAAGACCGGCCTGACGGTTCCGACGCCCGCTGGAGACCTGGAGGTCGGCTCGATCGTGCTGGTCGAGGCGGGCGACGTCATCCCCTCGGACGGCGAGATCGTCGAGGGCATCGCCTCGGTCAACGAAGCCGCCATCACCGGCGAGAGCGCGCCCGTGATCCGCGAAAGCGGCGGCGACCGTTCAGCCGTCACCGGCGGCACCACCGTGGTGTCCGACTGGATCAAGGTGCGCATCACCTCGGCCCCGGGCTCGACCTTCCTCGACCGCATGATTTCGATGGTCGAGGGCGCGAACCGCCGCAAGACGCCGAACGAACTGGCGCTGTCCGTGCTGCTGGCGGGCCTGACCCTGGTGTTCCTGATCGCGGTGGTGACGCTTTTGGGGCTCGGCGCCTATTCGGGCATCAAGCTGGATCCGATCGTGCTCGGGGCCCTGTTCATCACCCTGATCCCGACGACCATCGGCGGGCTGCTCTCGGCCGTCGGCATCGCCGGCATGGACCGCCTGCTGAAGGTCAATGTGCTGGCCACCTCGGGTCGGGCGGTCGAGGCCGCCGGCGACGTCGACACCCTGCTGCTCGACAAGACCGGCACCATCACCTTCGGCAACCGCATGGCGACCGAGGTGATCCAGGTCCCCGGCGTGCGGCTCGAGACCGCCCTGCGCGCCGCCGTCATGGCGTCCTTGGCCGACGAGACGCCCGAGGGCCGCTCGATCGTCGCGCTGGGCCGCGACGCCGGTCTGTCTGTCGACCTGCCGGCCGGAGCAAACGCCATTCCGTTCTCCGCCACGACCCGGCAGTCGGGCGTGGATGCGGACGGCAAGTCGTGGAGAAAGGGCGCGGTCGACGCCGTGCTCAAGTCGCTGAACCTCGACGAAAAGGACGCTCCGGCCGAGTTCCGTCAGGCGGTGGACCGCATCGCCCGCTCCGGAGGCACCCCGCTGGCGGTGGTCGAGAACGGCGTCCTCGTGGGCGTCATCCACCTGAAGGATGTGATCAAGCCCGGCATGAAGGCGCGGTTCGCCGACCTGCGCCGCATGGGTCTGCGCACCGTCATGATCACCGGCGACAACCCGGTCACCGCCGCCGCCATCGCCTCGGAAGCCGGCGTCGACGACTACCTCGCCGAGGCCACGCCCGAGGACAAGATGCGCCTCATCAAGGCCGAGCAGGCCAAAGGCCGGCTGGTCGCCATGTGCGGCGACGGCGCCAACGACGCCCCGGCCCTGGCCCAGGCCGATGTCGGCGTGGCCATGCAGACCGGCGCCCAGGCGGCGCGCGAGGCCGGCAATATGGTCGATCTCGACAGCGACCCGACCAAGGTCATCGAGATCGTCGAGGTCGGCAAACAGCTGCTGATCACCCGCGGCGCCCTGACCACCTTCTCGATCGCCAACGACGTGGCCAAATATTTCGCCATCATCCCGGCGATGTTCGTGGTCGCCCTGCCGGCGCTGGGCGCGCTCAACGTCATGGGGCTGCACAGCCCGCAGAGCGCCATCCTGTCGGCGGTGATCTTCAACGCCCTGGTCATCGTGGCGCTGATTCCGCTGGCCCTGCGCGGCGTCAAATACCGCGCCATCGGGGCCGGGGCGCTGCTGTCCCGCAACCTGCTGATCTACGGCCTCGGCGGCCTCGTCGCCCCGTTCGCCGGCATCAAACTCATCGACCTCGTCATCTCCGGCCTCGGCCTGGCGTGACCCTCGACATGAACAGAGTGATCTCCATGACCCGCAAATCCCGCTTCAAGGCCGCCGGCCGCAACGACCTCTGGTTCGCCGGCGCCTGCCTGGCCGCCCTGGTCGTCTGGGGCATCGCCTCCCGGGCCGACGCCCAGGCGGTCGCCGAACCGTCCAGCCCCTCGATCGCCTGGAACGTCGCCGCCAGTTCCGACTACGTCTTCCGGGGCGTCAGCCAGACCGGGGAGGACGCCGCGATCTCGGGCGGCGTCGATCTGACCCGCGGAACCCTCTACGCCGGCGCCTGGGCCTCCAACGTCGCCTTCCCCGGCGATCCGGCTGCCAACGCCGAGATCGACCTCTACGCCGGCGTCCGCCCCGAGTTCGCCGGCTGGGCCTGGGACGTCGGCGCGGTGGGATACTTCTACGCCGGCCAGCCCGACGGCGCGGACTACGACTATGTCGAGGCCAGGGTCGCGGCCTCGCGCGCCATCGGTCCCGCCACCATCGGCGCCGCCGTCTACTGGTCCCCCGACTTCTTCGGCGCCGCCGAGGACGAGGCCACATACGTCGAGGCCAACGCCGCCGTCTCGCCCGCCGACCGATGGACGATCTCGGGCGCCATCGGACGCCAGTTCGTATCCTCGGACTTCGACTACACGACCTGGAATCTCGGCGTGGCCCGGCGGCTGACCGACACCCTCGCGCTCGACGTCCGCTATCACGACACCGACGAACACGCCTTCGGCGACATCTACGGCGGCCGCGCCGTGGCCTCGCTGAAGGCGGCCTTCTAGAGGACCAGGCCCATGCTCCGCCAACTCCGCCCCGCGATCGTCATGGTCGCCCTGTTCACCCTCCTGCTCGGCGTCGCCTATCCGTTGGCGATCACCGGGCTCGCCCAACTGGCCTTCCCGGCGCAGGCCGACGGCAGCCTGATCCGCGACGCGGACGGCCAGGTCGTCGGCTCGGCCCTGATCGGCCAGCCGTTCGCCGAGGCGCGCTATCTGCACCCGCGCCCCTCGGCCGCCGGCGACGGCTACGACGCCTCGGCCTCGTCGGGATCGAACCTCGGCCCGCTCAACCCCGATCTGGCCGCGCGCATCCAGACCGACGCCGACGCGCTCCGCGCCGACACGGGCGCGACGGTTCTCCCGGCCGACGCCGTGACCACCTCCGCCTCGGGCCTCGACCCTCACATCTCTCCGGCCTACGCTCGCCTGCAGGCGGCGCGCGTGGCGCAGGCGAGAGGGGTCGATGTGACGGCGGTGCGACAGGTGATCGACGCGAACACCGAGGGCGCCCTGCTCGGCTTCATCGGCCAGCCGCGCGTCAATGTGCTGCTGACCAACCGGGCGCTCGACGCCCGCTTCCCCGCCGCGACCTGACTTGCCCGCCGCGCCGCCCGGTCCCGAGCCCTCGCCGGTCGCCCTGACGCGGCCGAAGCGCGGTCGGCTGAAGGTGTTCCTCGGCATGTCGCCGGGGGTCGGCAAGACCTATGAGATGCTGCGCGCCGCCCGACGCCGAAAGGCCGAGGGCGGCGACGTCGTCGTCGGGGTGGTCGAGACCCATGGCCGGCGCGAGACCGAGAGCCTGCTGCGCGGGATGGAGGTGATGCCGCGCCGACCCATCGACTACAAGGGCCGCGCCCTGATGGAGTTCGACATCGACGCGGCGCTGGCGCGCAAGCCCGGCCTGCTGCTGGTCGACGAATACGCCCATTCCAACGTCCCCGGCTCGCGCCACCCCAAACGCTGGCAGGACGTCGAGGAGATCCTCTCCGCCGGCGTCGACGTCTGGACCACGCTGAACGTCCAGCATCTGGAAAGCCTGTCCGACGTGGTGCTGCGCATCACCGGGGTGCGCCAGCGCGAGGCGGTGCCCGACGGCGCCCTGAGCCGGGCCGACGACATCGAGGTCGTCGACATCACCCCGGACGAACTGCGCAAGCGCCTGTCCGAGGGCAAGGTCTATGTGCCCGAGACCGCGCGCCTGGCGTCGGAGAATTTCTTCAAGGTCGAGAACCTGACCGCCCTGCGCGAGATGGCGCTGCGGCGGGCGGCGCAGACGGTGGACGACCAGCTTCTGGCGACCCTGCGCGAGCGCGGCGTCGAGGGGCCGTGGGCGGCGGGCGAGCGCATTCTGGTTCTGGTCGGGGGCGATGCGATGGCGGCGTCGCTGGTCCGCGCCGGACGGCGGCTGTCCGACATGATGATGGACGCGGCCTGGACCATCGCCCACGTCGAGCGCCCCAACCGTCCGGTCCCCGGGCCGGACAGCAGTTCCCGGCTCAGCGAGGCTTTCTTGCTGGCCGAGCAACTGGGCGGGCGCACCGTCGTCCTCACCGGCGACGATGTGGTCAAGGCGATCATGGACCACGCCCACCGCAACAACGTCACCCAGATCGTCGTCGGCAAGGGCCGCGACAGCCGCATCGACGAGTTCCTGGGCCGCTCCCTGGCCTCCGGTCTGCTGCGCTCGGCCAGGGGGGTGGCCATCCATGTCGTCACCGAGCCGGCAAGCGCGCCGGTCGCACCGCCGACCGTGACGGGCGGGGCTCCCCAACCGCGTCACTGGCGGGGATATGCGGTCGGGGCGGGCTTCATCGCCGTGGCGACGGCCGTGGCGCTCGGGCTCGATCAGGGGTTCGAACGGGTCGACCTCGGCGTCATCTATCTGTCCGCCGTGCTGGCGGCCGGCGTCCTGCACGGTCTGCGCCCGGCGCTGGCGGCGGCGACGGTCGCCTTCCTCGTCTACAACTTCCTGTTCCTCGAGCCCCGCTACACCTTCGAGATCGGCTCGCCGACCGACATCCTGACCCTGATCGTCTTCTGGGCGGTGGCCTCGGTCACCGGCGGCCTGGCGGGGCGGGTGCGGGATCAGGCCCGGAACGCCCAGCGCCGCGCCTCCGCGGTCTCGGCCCTGCTCGCCGCAAGCCAGGCCCTGTCCGCCGCCGAGGGGAAACAGGCCACCGCCTCGGTGCTGGCGGAACAGACCGCCGCCGCCGCCGGTGCCAAGGCCGTCGTGCTGCTGCCGCACGAGGGCGACATCGCCCTGGCCGCCGGCGCGCCGACCCCCGAACCGCTGGGATCCGCCGCCATGGCGGCCGCGCGCTGGGCGTGGGAGCGGGGCGAGCCCGCCGGCTACGGCACGGGGACGCTGCCGCAGACCAGCTGGACCTTCCGGCCGCTCCAGGGCGTCCGCTCCCGGTCCGGTGTGGCCGGGGTCGAGGCGGCCGCCCTGGCGCCCGGCTCCGACGAGGAGCGGCTGACGCTGGCGCTGTTGCAGCAGGGCGCGGTCGCCCTCGAACGGGCGCAGCTGGCCGGCGACGCCGTCGAAACCGAGACCCTGCGCCGCACCGACCGCTTTCGCGGAGCCCTGATGAACTCGGTCAGCCACGACCTGCGCACGCCGCTCTCGACCGTGCTGGGGGCCGCCACCACCCTGATCGACTTTGGCCCGACCCTGAAGGCCGAGGTGCGCCAGGATCTGCTGCTCGGCATCCGCGAGGAGGCCGAACGCCTCGGCCGCTACGTCGGCGACCTGCTGGACATGACCCGGCTCGAAGGCGGGGCGCTCAACATCAAGGCCGACTGGACCGATGTACGCGACGTCCTCAACGCGGCCGCCGAGCGGGTCTCGCGCCGGCTCGGATCACGCCGACTGACGCGCGACTTTCCCGCCCAACTGAGCATGGTCAGCCTCGACCAGGGCCTGCTGGAGCAGGCGCTGGTCAACATCCTGGAGAACGCCATCGCCTACAGTCCCGACGGCTCGACCATCGAGCTGGCGGCCTATGAAGACCGGGGCTCGGTGGTGATCAGCATCGAGGACGAAGGCAAGGGCATTCCCACCGCAGAGCTGGAGCTGGTGTTCGACAAATTCCGCCGCATGGAGGAGCAGCCCGACCGCTCCAAAGGCGCCGGTCTCGGCCTCGCCATCGCCAAGGGGTTCGTCGAGGCCATGAACGGCCGGATCGCCGCCGCCAGCCCGATCCTGGACGACCACGGCTCCCGCATCCTGATCAGCCTGCCCAAGTCCATCGCCACCCATCCGGACCTGCTATAGAGCCCCATGTCGGCCGCCAGACCCCGCATCCTCGTCATCGACGACGAACCGCAGATCCACCGCTTCCTGTCGCCGGCGCTGGATGCCGCCGGCTATGAGCCGAAGCGGGCCGACAGCGGTCAGGAGGGCCTGCGCGGCATCGCCCTGTGGAGCCCCGACGCCGTCGTCCTCGATCTCGGCCTGCCCGACATGGACGGCAAGGACGTGCTGGTGCGGGCCCGCGAGTTCTACACCGGCCCGATCATCGTCCTGTCCGCCCGTGACCGCGAAGCCGAAAAGATCGAGGCCCTCGACCTCGGCGCCAACGACTACGTCGAAAAGCCCTTCGGGGTCGGCGAACTGCTGGCCCGGATACGCGCCGGCCTTCGCCAGGCCTCGGACCCGAAGGCCCGAAAGGGACCCATCCTCGTCGGCGACCTGACCATCGATCTGGAACGCCGGCTGGTGACGCGTTCCGGCCAGCCCGTGCGCCTGACGCCCAAGGAATACGACCTGCTCGGCCACCTCGCCCGGCACGCCGGCAAGCTGGTCGGTCACGCCGACCTGCTCACCGCCGTTTGGGGCGCGGCCCATGCCGCCGACACCCAGTATCTGCGCGTCGTCATCGGGCAGCTTCGGCACAAGCTGGAAGCCGACCCCGCGCAACCCACCCTGATCCTGACTGAACCCGGCGTGGGTTACCGACTCCAGGCCTGACCCCGCATTGAACGTCCGCTTCGGGCGGAGGCGCCACTGTCCGCTCATGGCGCTTAGGTGACTCGCCCCCGGGAACATCCCCCCCGCCCCGCCCCTTCCCCCAGACCGGAAAGGAGCGCCCCATGGCCGACACCTCGAACCAGACCCGCATCGATCCCCCAGGCCACGAGGCCGAACTGACCCCCCGGGCCGATCACGGCGAGACCCGCTATCGTGGCAGCGGCCGTCTGGCCGGCAAGGCGGCCCTGATCACCGGCGGCGACAGCGGCATCGGCCGGGCCGTCGCCATCGCCTACGCCCGAGAGGGGGCCGATGTGGTGATCGGCTATCTCGACGAGGACGACGACGCGCGCGAGACCGCCCGCTGGGTCGAGGAGGCCGGCCGGCGCTGTCTGACGGTGAAGGGCGACCTGGCCGATCCGGCCCATTGCCGGGCCCTGATCGATCGGACGGTCGAGGCGTTCGGCCGGATCGACATCCTCGTCAACAACGCCGCCCACCAGCGCACCTATGAGACGCTCGAGGACATCTCCGACGAGGACTGGGAGCGCACCTTCCGCACCAACATCTTCGCCATGTTCCACCTGTCGAAGGCGGCCGCGCCGCGCATGAAGCCGGGCGCGGCGATCATCAACACCAGCTCGATCCAGTCGGACAAGCCGGCCGGCATGCTGCTGGCCTACGCCTCGACCAAGGGGGCCATCTCCAACTTCACCGCCGGCCTGGCCGCGCTGCTGGGCGAGCGCGGCATCCGCGTCAACGCCGTGGCCCCGGGGCCGATCTGGACCCCGCTGATCCCCTCGACCATGCCGATGGAGAAGGTCAAAAGCTTCGGCGAGGACACTCCCCTGGGCCGCGCCGGCCAGCCGGCGGAACTGGCCGGCATCTATGTCCTGCTGGCCTCGGACGAGGGCTCCTACATGAACGGCGGGATCTATCCGGTCACGGGCGGCACGCCCCTGCTGTAGGCCTCATTCGAGGAACTCACCCGGCTCCCGTTCGCGCAGCCGCCCCTCCGCGTCCCAGTAGCGATCCGCCCAGCCCTCGGCCTCGGCCTGGCGCCGGTCGGCCTCGGCCGCCTCGGGGCCGTACATCGCCGCCCGCCAGTGCAGGGCGTAGCCGCCCCAGCGGACGCCCGGCCTGACCCCCTCGGCCAGCATGGCCTCGACCAGCGCCCGGGCGCTGTCCTCGACGATGCGGCCGACCTTGATCCGCACCGCCTCGGTGTCCTCCTCCCACGTCTCCATCCGGTTGAATTCGGCCTCCTCGGCTCCCAGCCGCGACAGGGCCTCGGCCGCCTTCAGCTGGGCCAGGGCCTCGGCCGCCCGGCCCGCGGCCAGCAGGGCGTCGGCCCGGGCGAGGGCGCGGCGACGCACCGTGGAGGCGTCGGACGGTTCGCCGGCCCCGGCCTCCGCTCCGGTCCCGGCGTCCGGTGCCGGCTCCGGCTCAGGCGGCAAGTCCCGGTCCAGGGCGGTGGCCACGGCCGACCGGGTCCACCCCTCGCGGCTGGCCTTCTTTCTCAGATTGGCCAGGCCGACGTCGTAGCGACGCGCCAGCGACGGCCCGGATTCGCCGGCGACATAGGCCTCCCTGACCCGCCGCCAGGT
>JAXHTU010000071.1:0-15203 GCA_034189955.1 Pseudomonadota bacterium
GGCGCCGCCCACGCCGGCTGGAAGGGCGCCCTCGGCGGAATCGTCCACTCGACCGTGGCGGCCATGCAGGCCCTCGGCGCCCGCCCGGATCGCATCGTCGCCGTCGTCGGCCCCTGCATCGCCCCGGCCTCCTACGAGGTCGACGCCGCCTTCCACGACCGCTTCGACCATCACGACGCCGGCAGCGGCCGCTTCTTCGCCCCCGGCGCCAGCGCCGACAAACGGCTGTTCGACCTGCCCGGCTATGTCCTGTGGCGACTGGAGCAGGCCGGCGTCGGCGACGCCGCCTGGACCGGCGAGGACACGCGCACGGATGCGACGCGCTTCTATTCGAACCGCCGGGCGTATCTGAACGGAGAGCCGGACTTCGGCCGGCTGATGAGCGCCATCAGCCTCGGCTGATCGGAGGGCCTGTCAGCCCGCCATCGCCATTTCCGGCACGCGGCTGGTCTCGCGCCACGCCTGCGGATTGGCCAGCAGGGCGCGGACCAGCAGGTTGTTGATGGCGTGGCCCGCCTTGACGCCCTCGTAGCGGCCCAGCAGCGGCGCGCCGAGCACATACAGGTCGCCGATGGCGTCCAGCGCCTTGTGCCGGACGAACTCGCGTTCCATCCGCAACCCGCCGGGGTTCAGAATCTGGTCGCCGTCGATGACCACGGCGTTCTCCAGCGAACCCCCGCGCGCCAGACCGGCCTTGCGCAGCGCCTCGACCTCATGGGCGAAGCCGAAGGTGCGGGCGGCCATGATCTCGGTGCGGAAGGTCTGTTCGTCGACGACGAAGTCGATCACCTGGTTGCCGATCACCGGCGTCGGGAAGTCGATCTCGAAGCGCATCTCGTAACGGTCGCACGGCAGCAGGGTCGCGCTCTTGTCGCCGTCCTCGACGCGGATCGGCTCGAGGATCTCGATATAGCGGACCGGCGCTTCCTGCGGGCGGAAGCCGGCGCGGTCCAGCAGCCGCACGAACGGCAAGGCCGAACCGTCGAGGATCGGCAGCTCGGGCCCGTCCACCTCGACCACGGCGTTCGACACGCCGAGGGCGGCGAAGGCGGCCATCAGATGCTCGATGGTCGACAACCGCACGCCGACGGCGTTCTCGATCATGGTGTTCAGACGGGCGTCGACGACGGCCTCGCCCGACACCGGAATGCGGTTGTCGCGGTCCTTGATGTCGGTGCGGACGAAGACGATGCCGGTGCCCACCGGCGCCGGACGCACCGCCAGACGCACCCGGTCGCCCGTGTGCACGCCCACGCCGGCGATGATGGCCGGCGCGACGGTGGTCTTCTGGTGATGGTCGTTGCGGACCGGCAAACTCAAACTCGCTTCAACTTGCGCCCCGCCTCTACGTGCGGAGTTCGCCCCACGAACCGTCTAGCGGGGGCGTCGCAAGACTGAAATGAAAGTCGGGTTTCCGATTGTTTCGTTAACAGGAGGGCTTGGGGCTTAGGGCTTAGGGCTTAGGGCCAGGCTGAAATCGAAGCGCCCATCCAAGCGAAAGGGGCGGCCCTGCAAGGACCGCCCCTCCTAAGCCCTAAGCCCTAAGCTCTGAACCCTAGTTGGCCAACCGCCGCAAGAACGACGGGATCTCCAGATCGTCCTCGGCCTGGCCCTGGTCGGGCTCCGGCGTCGGCTGGACCTGGCTGGTCGAACGCATTTCGGTCGTGCGCGTCGGCTGCGGGGCGTAGGTCGGCTGCGCCGGCTGACGCTTGCCGCGACCGAACAGGCTCCAGCCCGACTTGCGGTGATCGCGGTCGTCGTGATCGTCATAGGCCGATTCGTCGCGGCGCTGCGTCGGCTCCGGGGCCGGGCGATCGCCGGTCCGGTCCATATACAGGTCGCCCTGGGCCACCGGCGCCGTCGCCTGGGCGGCGGTGCGCGGCGCGGACTCGTATTCCTCGACCCACGGATCGACGATCGGCTCGAGAGCGCGGTCCTCGGCGACGTGGATCACCGGTTCCGGGCGCGACTCGGGGGCGCGGGCCGCGGCGCCGTAGGTCGGCTGGCCGGACTGAAAGGTCGGGACGATGGGGGCGGTCTCGGCCTGACGCGGGGCCTCGGCCCGACCGAAATCGCGGCCAGGGTCGCGGGCCGGCTCGCGCACGGCTTCCTGACGCACCGGCTCGGCGCGCGAGGCGGCGTAGGACGGGGCCGGGCGGCGCGTGTCGAACGGCGCGGCGGTGGTCGAGGAGGGCGACTGGGCCGCGGCCAGGTCTTCCATGCCGGTGGCCACGACCGAGACGCGGATCTTGCCGTCCAGGGCCGGGTCGAAGGCGGCGCCGAAGATGATGTTGGCGTCGGCGTCCACCTCGCCGGCGATGGCGTTGGCGGCCTCGTCGACTTCCAGCAGGGTCATGTCCATGCCGCCGGTGATGTTCACCAGCACGGCCTTGGCGCCCTTCAGCGAGGTCTCGTCCAGCAGCGGGTTGGCGATGGCGTTCTGGGCGGCCTGCAGGGCCCGGTCCTCGCCCGAGGCCTCGCCCGTGCCCATCATCGCCTTGCCCATTTCGGACATGACGGCGCGGACGTCGGCGAAGTCGAGGTTGATCAGGCCCGGCAGGATCATCAGGTCGGTGATCGAGCGCACGCCCGAGTGCAGCACCTGGTCGGCCATGCCGAAGGCGTCGGCGAAGGTGGTGCGCTCGTTGGCGACGCGGAACAGGTTCTGGTTCGGAATGACGATCAGGGTGTCGACGTAGCGCTGCAGCTCGGCGATGCCCGCATCGGCCAGACGCATGCGGTGACGGCCTTCGAAGGTGAAGGGCTTGGTCACGACGCCGACGGTCAGGATGCCGCGGTCCCGCGCGCATTTGGCGATGACCGGCGCGGCGCCGGTGCCGGTGCCGCCGCCCATGCCGGCGGTGATGAAGACCATGTGGGCGCCGTCCAGGTGCCCGTAGATTTCCTCGGCGCTTTCCTCGGCGGCGTTCATGCCGACCTCGGGATGGGCGCCCGCGCCCAGGCCCTGGGTGATCGTCTCGCCCAGCTGGACGCGGCGGTCGGTCTTGGCGAACGACAGGTGCTGCGCGTCGGTGTTGGCGACGACGAACTCGACCCCTTCGAGGCCGGCGTCGATCATGTTGTTGACGGCGTTGCCGCCCGCGCCGCCGACGCCGAAGACGACGATGCGGGGCTTCAATTCCGTGTGTTGCGGACGCACAAGCGAGAGAGACATTCTAATTCCGACCTTAGGTTCCGACCCTGCCCGTCTGCCCCGATGCGAAAACCCCGCCGATTCGCATTGGTTATGAGCGCGTTAAGGAAACACCCTATCTGCTTAAGAGAGTGTTACCGGATAGGGTGAGTCGGGCCGGGAGCCACGGGATTCGTTAACCTTCGCCGCAGTTTTCCACTGTGGACAAGCCGGGGACAGCCCTCCCCGCCGCCGAGCGGCTACAGGTTTTCGCGCAGCCAGCCCGCCGCCCGGGCGACCAGTCCGCCCTGATGGATGCGCGGCGCGTCGGCGGCGGTGATCTGGCGCGACATCAGCTTGCGCGCCGAGACCGCCTCGCGCGGCCCGTAGGCGGCGCGCAGCAGCACCCCGGCGGCCGAGCAGAAGGCCGGGCCCGAGGCGGCGTCGGCCAGGTGCGGCGCCCGCTGCGGCTTGCCCAGCCGCACCGGCCGGTCGAACACCCGCACCGCCAGCTCGCGCACGCCGTTCAGCTGGCTGGCCCCGCCGGTCAGCACCAGGCCGGCCCCCGGCTCCAGCCCGACCCCGGCGTTGCGCAGGCGGTCGCGCAGCAGCTCCAGCGTCTCCTCGACCCGGGGGGCGATGACCGTTTTCAGCATGGCGCGCGGCACCACCACCGGACCGGCCGACGGATCCTCGCCGCGCGGCGGGGCCTCCAGCATCTCCCGGTCCTCGTTCGCCGACGCCATGGCCGAGCCGTGCAGCGTCTTCAGCCGCTCGGCTCCGGCCCGCGAGGTCGACAGGCCGCGGGCGATGTCGGCCGTGACGTGGTCGCCGCCGACATTCAGGCTCTCGATATGCAGCAGCGAACGCCCGCCCCACACGGCGGCCGAGGTCGCGCCGCCGCCCATGTCGATGCAGACGCAGCCCAGATCCATCTCGTCGTCTTCCAGCGCCGCCAGCGACGAGGCCACCGGCGCCGCCACCACGCCCTGCAGGTCCAGATGGGCCAACTCCAGACAGTGGCTCAGCGCCGTGAAGGCGCTCTCGGCCATCGACACCACCAGCAGGTCCAGCCCCAGCGAATGGCCCTTCATCGAGCGCGGATCGTGCACCCCCCGCGCCCCGTCGACCGACCAGGCGATCGGCAGCACATGGATCGGGCGGCGGTTGGGCAGACGGATCTGGGCCAGGGCCATGGCGATGGCGCGCGCCAGATCGGCGTCCCCGACCGGATTGGCGCCCAGCGAGACCCGGGCCTGCACCCGGTGGCTGGCCATCTGGCCGATGGCGGTGGTCACCACCACGCCCGAGACCGGCGAGCCGGCGGCGCGTTCGGCCCGTTCGACGGCGTGGCCGATGGCCTGGGCCGCCTCGTCCATATTGACGATGCCGCCGCCGCGGATGCCGCGCGACTGCACATGGCCGGCCCCCGCCACCCGGATGGTGCGGTCGGCGTGGCGCACGCCGTCGGGCTTCATAATGAAGCAGCCGACCTTGGACTGGCCCAGATCCAGCGCCGCAACGACCGGCGCGCGACCGGCGGCGGATTTTCCGCCATCCACAGACTTGTCCACAAGACGTCCAGCCATACTACAAATCCAGCCCTATGCGTCGCCGGCGGAGGGCCGGACAGCGACCTCCTCGGGCGTCCTCAGATCGATGCGGGCGAACCCGAGTTCCAGCAGCCGCTCGCGCTGGTCCAGCGCGTCCAGCTGGATCAGGGCCGCGTCCTGGTCGGCGGCGGGCAGCTGAATCAGGCTGCCGTCCTTGAGCCGCAGGTCCCAGCGGCGCTCGTCGACGCGCACCAGCGCCTCCAGACGCGCCATCAGCCGGGGCCGCTGGGCGATCAGCGGCAGCACCTCGGCGGCGGCCTGTTCGGCCCCCTTGCCGACCACCAGCGGCAGGTTCGGATAGCGGCCGGCGTCGGCGCCGCGGATCACCTGGCCGTGGCTGTCGATCACCATATTGCGCCCGCCGGCCTGCCAGATGGCCAGCCGGTCATGTTCGACGACGTGGACGATCAGGGTGTTGGGCAGCAGACGCACGATCCGCGCCTCCTTGACCCAGCCCACCCCCTCGACCCGCTCGCGCACGGCGTCGAGGTCGATCGAGGTCATGGCCTGGCCGCCGCTCAGCTGCACCGCGCGCTGGATGGCGGCGCTGGCTTCGGCGGACTCGCCCTCGATGAACACCCGGTCCAGCTTCAGTCCCATGCCGACGGCCAGACCGTCGACGCCGTCGCCGATCGAGGCGCCGATGCGGTCGGCCCGCGCGCCGGTCGCCAGCACGCCGGCCAGCACCACGACGCCGGCCACGATCGAGACGACGACGGCGCGGGGCGACAGGTCGAGACGGCCGATCGCGGCCATCTTGCCCGGCGTCGCCGGCGCATTGCGGGGCGAACGGCCCCGACCTCCCTTGGGAGCCGCGGACCGCTTGACGGGCTGCTTCGAACTCTGTCGCCGACCGCCGCGAACTACCGCGGGCATGAGGCGTCCTCCACCATCCACCGGACCAGGTCTTTGTATCCCATCCCCGCGAACGCGGCCTGCTCGGGGACGAGCGAGGTCGGCGTCATGCCGGGCTGGGTGTTGACCTCCAGAAGAACGAGAACGTCGTTAAGATCATCATAACGAAAATCGGATCGCGACACGCCGCGGCACCCCAGCGCCGCGTGCGCCAACTCGGATTCGCGCATCGCCGCCTCGAATACGGCGGGCGGCAGATCGGCCGGCAGCTGGTGCACCGAGCCGCCCGGCGCATATTTCGCTTCGTAGTCGTAGAACCCCTTCACCGGGGTGATGTCGGTCACCGTCAGGGCGCGCGGGCCGCTCGTCTCGCCGATCACCGCCACGGCCAGTTCCTTGCCGCGGATATAGGGCTCGACCATCACCTGGTCGCCATAGGTCCAGTCGTCGGCCCCGACTGCAGCCTGGGGCGGCGCCCCCTCGGGCACCAGATAGACCCCGACCGACGAGCCCTCGGCGTTCGGCTTGACGATATAGGGCGGCGGAATGACGTGGCCGCGCGCGACCTCATGCCGGTCGAACAGGCCGCCGCCGGGCACCAGAACGCCCGCGGCGCGCAGGATCGACTTGGTCTTGTCCTTGTCCATGGTGATGGCCGAGGCCAGCACGCCGGAGTGGGTGTAGGGGATCTGCAGCGTCTCCAGGATGCCCTGGACGCAGCCGTCCTCGCCCCATTCGCCGTGCAGGGCGTTCAGCACCACGTCCGGCTTCAGCTCAGCCAGCACCTGGGCGATGTCGCGTCCGGCGTCGACCCGGCTGACCCGCGCCACCTGCCCTTCCAGGGCGTCGGCGCACTCCTTGCCCGAGCTCAGCGACACCTCGCGCTCCGACGACAGTCCGCCCATCAGGACGGCGACGTGCAGGTCTGCGAGGGGGCGGGTCATGCGAAGCTCCGGAACAGCCACCGCAATGCGGCGCACGTCCTTAACAGCCGGTCAACCAATCGGGTCAGGGCGCACAAAAGCCTTCGATGGAAGCGGGAGACGCTTCTACCCGGCTCGCCCGATGCGCTTGATCTCCCAGTCGAGTTGAACCCCGGTCTTCGCCAGCACATCGGCCCGCACCGCCTCGCCCAGCCCCTCGATATCGGCCGCCGTGGCCTCGCCGGGGTTGATCATGAAATTGCTGTGCAGCTCGCTGAACATGGCCCCGCCGCCGGTCGTCCGGAACAGCTTGCCGCGCCAGCCCGCCTCATCGACCAGCTTCCACGAGGAGTGCCCCGCCGGGTTCTTGAACGTCGAGCCGCCGGTCTTGTCGCGGATCGGCTGGGTCTGCTCGCGGCGTGAGGTGATCTCGGCGATGCGGCCGGCGACCGCCTCGGGGTCGTCGGGCGTGCCGCGATAGGTCGCCTCGATCCAGATGATGTCGGCCGGCGCCTGCGAGTGGCGATAGGTGTAGCCGAAGTCGGCCAGCTGGTACTCGACCCGCTCCCCCGCCCGCGTCAGCCCCCAGGCGGACACGAGGATGTCCTTCGTCTCAGCCCCATAGCAGCCGGCGTTCATGGTCAGGGCCCCGCCGATGGTGCCCGGAATCCCGGCATAGAACTCCAGCCCCGTCAGTCCCGCCTTGGCCGAGGCCCGCGCCACCATCGAGTCCAGCGCGCCCGCCCCGGCGGTGATCGCATCGCCATCGGTCGTGATCCCGGCGAACGGCCGCCCGGCCAGCCGGATCACGACTCCCTCGACCCCGCCGTCGCGCACGATGACGTTCGACCCGACGCCCAGCACGGTCACGGGCGTGGATGGGTCCAGCACTTTCAGGAAGTCAGCCAGATCGTCTGCGTCGGCCGGGATGAACAGGACGTCGGCGCTCCCGCCCACCCGAAACCAGGTGAACGGCCCGAGCGGCTCGTCGCGCAGCAGCTTGCCGCGCACGGGAGGGAGAGAGTCACGCCAGCTCAATCGTCGCGTCCTCGGCAGTCTTGGAACGGAAGGTCACCTCGCACTGATCCTCATCACAGATGATTGAGGTGCGAATGGACACGCCATATCGGTCTCTCGCCCAGTTCTTCCAGCCATAGGCCAGCATCTCACAGATAGCCCGCGCCTCTTCGAGGGCCATTGGTTTGGATTGCCCGAACAGCATTTCATCGACGTGCAGATGGTTCACGACGTATTCGACTGACGCGAGATTTCCCCCCGTCTGTTCAAAGAAACCGTCGGCATATTCGGCCTTGAAGCTGTCAGCGCGAAACCAGCCGCCTCTGTAGCTCACCAGCGTCGGGCACATGAGACTGAGAATTTCGACGGCTGCACGGGGAGTCGCGTAGGCAGCAGCCTCGCAGCCCTTTGGCCACGCCGGGTCGTAGAGAACGCCCGCGATCGCCGCGTCGGTCGCATCTGCTCGGCCGGCCTCCGGCTGAGTGTCGCCGCTCAACCCAACCCCTCCAACTGCCCCGGCAACGCGTACGCCCACTGCGTAATGTCCCCCGCCCCCAGCAGCACCACCAGATCCCCCGTCTTCGCCTCGCCCGCGATCACCCCCGGCAGGGCCTCCACGCTCTCCAGCGCGTGCACCGACCGGTGCCCGAACCGCCGGACGCACTCGACCAGGGCGTCCTTGTCGACCCCCTCGATCGGCGTCTCGCCGGCCGCATAGACGTCGGCCACGAACACCGCGTCGGCGTCCGAGAAACAGGTCGAAAACTCCTCCATCAGCGATTCCAGCCGGGTGAACCGGTGCGGCTGGACGACGGCGATGACCCGGCCCTCGGCCACCTGACGCGCGGCCTTCAGCACCGCCGCGATCTCGACCGGATGGTGGCCGTAGTCGTCGACGATCCGCACCCCCCCGACCACGCCCGTGGTGGTGAAGCGCCGCCGCACCCCGCCGAACCCGGCCAGACCCGCCTTGATCGCCTCGTCCGACACGTCCAGCTCGCGCGCCACGGCGATCGCCGCCAGCGCATTGGCGACATTGTGCCAGCCGGCCATCGGCAGATGCAGTCCCTCGATCCGCATCGGCTCGTCCAGCGCCGCCAGCCCCTGGCCCTGGATCACCACGTCGAAGCGGCAGCCGTCCGGCTTCATCTCGACCCTGTCGGCCCGGACCATGGCCTGCGGATTGACCCCATAGGTCACCAGCCGCCGGTTATCGATCGAGGCCACCAGCCGCTGCACCTCGGGATGGTCGAGGCAGACGGCGGCGAAGCCGTAGAAGGGGATGTTCTCGACGAAGTCCACGAACGCCTTCCGCACCCCGTCGAAGTCGCCGTAATGGTCCAGATGCTCGGGATCGATATTGGTGACGATGGCCACCGTCGACTTCAGCCGCAGGAAGCTGCCGTCGCTCTCGTCGGCCTCGACCACGATCCAGTCGCCGTCGCCGACCTTGGCGTTGGTGCCATAGGCGTTGATGATGCCGCCGTTGACCACCGTCGGATCCAGCCCGCCGGCGTCCAGAATGGCCGCGACCATCGAGGTCGTCGTGGTCTTGCCGTGCGTGCCGCCGACCGCGATCGAGAACTGCAGCCGCATCAGCTCGGCCAGCATCTCGGCCCGCCGCACCAGCGGAATGCGCCGCTCGCGCGCCACCACCATCTCGGGATTTGTCGCCTTGACCGCGGTCGAATAGACCACCGCCGAGACGCCGTCGCCGACATGGGCCGCGTCATGGCCGATGAAGATGCGCGCCCCCAGCTTTTCCAGCCGCTCGGTATTGGCCGACGCCTTGGCGTCCGACCCCTGCACCGAATAGCCGATCTTGAGCATGATCTCGGCGATGCCGCTCATGCCGATGCCGCCTATGCCGACGAAATGCACGGGACCGAGGTCGAACGGAACGGGGCGAAGGCGAGCGATCATCGGAAGCGATTAGCAAACGGGGGCGGAGGCGCAAGGTGATCCTTCTCCCCCCGGGGGAGAAGGTGGCCCGGAGGGCCGGATGAGGGGGATAGTGAGGTCAAGCACGCCGCCAGCCGGTCCGGAGCCGACCTACCCCTCATCCGGGCGGCTCTGCCGCCCACCTTCTCCCCCAAGGGGAGAAGGATATGTCTAATCCTCCGCCACGAAATCCTGCGCGAACTCCGGCGAGTCCTCCTCGCCCGGCAGCAGCGGCGTCTCGTCGTCGTCCGAGACCCGCGACGGGTCCGGCACCTCGAACCCGACCGGGATCGACAGGTCCAGCAGCCCCGCCGCCTTCATCTCCTGCACCCCCGGCAGGTCGTACAGGCTCGACAGGCTGAAATGCTCGAGGAATTTGTCCGCCGTGGCGTAGGTCACCGGCCGCCCGGGCGTCCGCCGCCGCCCCTTCAGCCGCACGAACCCCATCTCCAGCAGCAGGTCCAGCGTCCCCTTGGACAGCGACACCCCGCGCACGCTCTCGATCTCGGCCCGGGTGCAGGGCTGGTGGTAGGCGATGATGGCGAGGGTCTCCAGCGCCGCCTTCGACAGCCGCCGCGGCTCCTCCCGCTCCTCGGTCATCAGGAACGACAGGTCCGGCGCCGTGCGGAAGCGCCAGCGGTCGGCGACGCACTCCAGCTCGACTCCCCGCCCCTCATACCGCTCCCGGAGCGCCGAAATCGCCCCGCCGACGTCCGCCCCTTCGGGCAGCCGCCGCGCGATCTCCGCCGCCGACAGCGGCCCGGCCGCCGCGAATAACAGCGCCTCGACGCGGCGTTCGATTTCTCCGTGGTCCGGTGCGAACTGGATCATGTTCCCACACCGACCCTTCCCACCGTCATCCTCGGGCTTGACCCGAGGATCAGACCATCCGGTGTGCCGTGGCAGGGACTCCGGCCAGGTCTCGGGGCCGCCCCGAACGCACAGTTCCGGGCAGCCTCTGATCCTCGGGTCAAGTCCGAGGATGACGGCGTGCAACGGCGCGCGAACCGGATCACGGCACCAGCTCCAGCGCCTGCCCGGTCGCGCGCCGCTTCAGATACAGCTCGGCGAAGGCCTCTGCCTGTTTGACCTCCATCGCCCCCTCCTTGACCAGCTCCAGACTGGCCGACAGCGTCGAGGCGGTGAAGCTGGACTGCGACGGCCCCTCCGCCCCGTGCTTCTCCGGCGCCACCCGCTCCAGCGGCGTCCACTCCTCCAGCCTCGGCAATATGTCCCGCAGCCAGTCGCGCGCCGCCTCCAGGGCGAACGCCTCGACCCGCTGGCCGGGATTGTAGTGGCGCTGCTCCTCGCGCCGCCGCTGCGTCACATAGGCGGCCATCAGCTCGTACAGACTGGCGTCGATCCGGTCCGACGGGACGATCAACAGCGCCTCCGGGTCGCCGCGGGTGAACACGTCGCGCTTCAGCCGCGGCCGGGCGGTGATCGCCTCGACCGCCCGGCGCATCGCCTCCAGCTTCTGCAGCCGGAAGGCCAGGGCCGCCGCCATCTCCTCGGCCGGCATCTCCTCGCCGGCCTTCTCGGTGCGCGGCAGCAGCAGGCGCGACTTCAGATAGGCCAGCCACGAGGCCATCACCAGATAGTCCGCCGCCAGGGCGAAATTCCGCCGCCGCGCCTCGTGCACGAAGGCCAGATACTGTTCCGCCAGCGTCGTGATCGACAGTTTCAGCAGGTCGACCTTCTGCGTCCGCGCCAGCGCCAGCAGCACGTGCAGCGGCCCCTCATAGCCCTCCAGATCGACCACGAAGGCCTCGCCCGCATCGGCCTGTTCGACGGCGGCGAAATCCAGATTGGGCTGGAAGGCGTCGGTCATCCCTCGTTCCGCCTATCGCGCGTCGCGCTGCTTGAGGCGGGCGCCTGCGCCTCCCCCACGTCCGGCCCCTTGGCCGCCTCGACCCGGCCGCCCATCAGCGCATCGAACCGGTCGCGCGCCGCGAAGGCGTCCAGCGGCTCGACCTCGCGCACGATCCGCGCCAGCGCCGCCGCCGCCCGCTTGCCGGCCTTGCCCTTCAGCTTGCCGACGCCCTCCGCGACCGACCGCATCTCGTCCAGATCGCCATTGCAGTGCAGCACCACATCGCAGCCGGCCTTCAGCGCCGCCGCCGCCCGCTCGTCGAGCGATCCAGACAGCGCCTTCATCGACAGGTCGTCGCTGAGGATCAGCCCGCCGAAGCCCAACCCCTGCCGCATCAGTTTCACCGCCTTCTTCGAGGTCGTCGCCGGCCGTTTCGGATCGATCGCGTCGAACACCACATGCGCCGTCATCGCCAGCGGCATGTCCGACAGGGCCTTGAACGGCACGAAATCCCAGCCGTCCAGCGTCGCCAGATCGGCGTGCACCACCGGCAGTTCATGGTGGCTGTCGCCAAACGCCCGGCCATGCCCGGGCATGTGTTTGATCACCGGCAGCACCCCCCCGGCCAGCAGTCCCTCCGCCGCCGCCCGCCCCAGCAGGGCGACGATCTCCGGATCCCGGGCGTACGCCCGGTCGCCGATGATGTCGTGCGCGCCCGGGACCGGCACATCCAGCACCGGCGCGCAGTCGACCGTGATCCCTGCGGCCCGCAGATCATGCGCCATCAGCCGCGCCCCCAGCCGGACCAGTTCGCGCGCCCTCAGCAAACCGTCGGCCGCCTCCAGATAGGCGGCGGCCGGCGGATATCTGGCCCAGTGCGGCGGCCCCATCCGCTGCACCCGGCCGCCCTCCTGATCGATCAGCACCGGGGCGTCGGGATCGTCGACGCAGTGGCGCATCTCGTCGGTAAGGGCCCGCAGCTGGTCCGGGCTGTCGACATTGCGGCGAAACAGGATGAAGCCCCACGGCCGGACCTCGGCGAAAAAGGCCTTCTCCGCCTCCGTCAGCCGGTGGCCGCTACAGCCATAGATCGCCGCCGAACGCGTCACCGGACGATGCAGTCGCCGCCCGAAGCCTTGATCGCGTTGCACAGGCCGCTGGCCTGCTCGCGGCTCAGGCCGTTGACGGTGGTGCGATAGACGGTCGAGCCGTTCGAGGCCGTGACCTCCTGCACCCGCCGCGCGCCGCCCTCGGTGAACTGCGGATAGCGGCCGACGACGGCGTTGTATTCGCGCTCGGCCAGGTTCGGCGTCGAAAACGCGCCGATCTGCACCGAGGCGCTGCCGCCGACCGCGGCCGGGGCGGGCGCGGCCTTCTTGACCGGCGGGGCCGGGGTCGGGGCCGGAGCCGCCGGAACGGGCGCGGTCTCGACCGGCGCCGGGGCGGGGCGCGGCTGCACCGCTTCCGGCGGCGGCGTGAAGGTCGGTGCGGTTCCGGAGGCTTCGGATCCGGCATAGACGTCGATGCCGGCGGTCGGATCGACCGGCTGGGCGTCGACCGGGGCGGCCGAGGTCATTTCGCCGACCGGCGTGCCGACGGCCGGCGGGGCGTCCTCCGAGGCGCGCAGGCCGCCGCGGCTGTAATAGACCGCCACGGCGACGATCAGCACCAGCAACACCACCGCCGAGATGATCAGCGTCATCGGCGGGGCCTTGCCGCCTCCCCCGCCGCCGCCGCCGCCGCCGCCGCGTCGCGGGTCATAGCCCTGACGGTTGAACGGCAGGTCGTCGTCGGTCGGCGGCGTATAGGCGCCCCGGTCGCGGCCCTGGTTCGGGCGATAGGGATCTTCGTGTGACATGGCCGCGCCTTCCGTCGAGCCGCGCGAATCGTCGCGCGGAACGCACACTCTATCCCGGACCGGGTCCTTTTTCAGGCCTGACCCTACAGATCCAGCGCCAGGTCCAGGCTGAACAGCTTGCGGTGCTCCTCGATCGCATAGCGGTCGGTCATCCCGGCGATATAGTCGCACACCGCCCGCGCCCGCCGCGCCTCGTCCGCCGTCCCCGCCTTGCCCGACCATTCCGGCGGCAGGGTGCCCGGATCGGCCATGAACAGGTCGAACATCTCGCCCAGCAGCCGCCGCGCCTGGCTGCGCGTCCGGTTGACGCGATAGTGGCGGTACATCCGCTCGAACAGGAACGACCTCAACACCCCCAGATCGGCCAGCATGGCGTGCGAGAAGCCGACCAGCGGGCGCGTCGCCCGCCGCACGTCCTCGGTCGAGCGGATGTTGTCGGCCTCGATCCGCGCCTCGGTCTCGGCCAGGACGTCCTCGACCATGACCCCGATCATCCGCCGCACCGCCTCGATCCGCACCATCCGCTCGTCGATGTCCGGCCAGTCCCCCCGCACCGCGCGCAGCACCGGCCCGATCAGCGGCACCTCCGTCAGGTCCTCGAGGCTGAACAGCCCCGCCTGCACCCCGTCGTCGACGTCATGATTGTTGTAGGCGATGTCGTCGGCGATCGCCGCCGCCTGGGCCTCCAGCGAGGCGAAACTGTCCAGCCGCAGGTCCCAGGCCGGGGCATAGTCGGCGATCGCCTTCCACGCCGGCTCGTCCAGCCGGTGCGCCACCGGCCCGTTGTGTTTGACCACCCCCTCGACGGTCTCCCAGCTCAGGTTCAGCCCCTCGAACTGCGGATAGCGGTGCTCCAGCCGGGTGACGACGCGGAAGGTCTGAACGTTGTGGTCGAAGCCGCCCCACGGCTCCATCCGCGCCTGCAGCTCGTCCTCCCCGGCGTGGCCGAACGGCGGATGGCCCAGATCGTGGGCCAGGGCCACCGTCTCGGCCAGATCGGTGTCCAGCCGCAGCGCATGGGCGATCGACCGCGCGATCTGCGCCACCTCCAGCGAGTGGGTCAGGCGCGTCCGGTAGTGGTCGCCCTCGTGCGCCACGAAGACCTGGGTCTTCTCCTTCAGCCGGCGGAAGGCGGTGGCGTGGATGATGCGGTCGCGGTCGCGGGCATAGGCGTTGCGCGTGCGGCTGATCGGCTCCGGCGTCAGCCGGCCGCGGCTGTGTTCGGGATATTCGGCCCAGGCGGCGCGTTCAGGCATCAACACGGCGGCTCTTTTCGCTGGCCGGGCCTTTGCGATCGCCCGTCCGCGCCTCATATACAGCCCCGTGAGCACCGTCCAATCCGCCCCCGCCTTCCAGATTTCGCCCCACGCCGGCGGTCACGGCCTGACCTTGTCCGAAAGCGCGGCCCGGCGGCTGGCGACCCTGGCGGCGACCGAGGGCCATCCGGTCCTGCTGCGCGTCGCCGTCGACGGCGGCGGCTGCTCCGGCTTCCAGTATCGCATGGAGTTGGTCGAAACCGCCGAACCGGACGACCTGCGCATCGAGGCCGACGGCCAGGCCGCCCTCGTCGACCCCGTCTCCCTGCCCTTCCTCAAGGGCTCCGAGATCGCCTTCGTCGACGACCTCGCCGGGGCCCAGTTCGTGGTCCGCAATCCCAATGCGGCGTCCAGCTGCGGCTGCGGCGTCAGCTTCTCGATCTGAGCGCCCGTCAGCGGGGCGTCAGCAGACCAGCCTGTCAAAAGGTATTTAAAGCAAGCGGTCGCGCCGGACTGCGGGAAGCGCGCTCTCACGCGTCCCTCTCCCACTGGGTGGAGCCGTCTCGCACAGCGAGCCGGCGACGGGTGGCCGGGCGGAGCCCGGTCGGATGTGGGTCGGCTGTTTCCGTCGGCGCAAGCCGCCGCTCCCGTCGGCGAAACGGGAGCGCGCTTTCACGCTTCCTTCTCCCATTGGGAGAAGGTGGCCGGGCGGAGCCCGGTCGGATGTGGGTCGGCAGCGTCCGTCGGCGCAAGCCGCCGCTCCCGTCGGCGACACGGCTTCGCCGACCCCGACA
>JAXHTU010000072.1:0-14932 GCA_034189955.1 Pseudomonadota bacterium
GCCGCCCCCACCCGTCGGCTGCGCCGACACCCTCCCCGGGCGGGGAGGGAGAACGGCTCACTTCGTCGGCAGGAACGGCGAGAAGGTGATCACCGTGAAGGTGTCGCGGATATGCGGCCGCGTCTGCACCGACTTCGTCACGAACGTCCCGATGTCCATGTCCTTCGGCAGCTGGAACTTCGCCAGCAGGTCGTACTGGCCCGAGGTCGAATAGACCTCCGAGACGAATTCGACATTGTCGACCATGTCCGCCGCCACATCGTTGGCGTGGCCCAGCTCGCATTTGATGAAGACGAAGATGGCGGTCATCATGGCGGCGGCTCCCGGGAGGCTCGAGTTCGTAGGGCTTAGGTCTTAGGGCTTAGTTCGTCGGCGAGCCAGCCGCCACCGCCGCGCCCATTCCCTAAGCCCCAAGCCCCAAGCCCTAAGCCCTAAGCCCTAAGCCCTAAGCCCTAAGCGACCCCCGTGGACCTCGAAGCCGAATACAACAACCGCGCACGCGTGCCCGACCACCCGGCCGTCATGCAGCGCTGGCGTGAGACCGCCGAGGCCGCCCGCGCCGCCGCACCGCCGCTCGAGATCGCCTACGGCCCCGGCCCGCGCGAGGTCATGGACCTGTTCGAAGCCGCGCCCAAAAGCGGAACGCCCGCCCCCATCGCCGTCTTCCTGCACGGCGGCTACTGGCAGGCGCTGGACAAGGACTGGTTCTCCGGCCTCGCCCCGGCGCTCCTCGCCCACGGCGTCAGCCTCGCCATCCCCTCCTACGACCTCGCCCCGGCCGTCCGCCTCGGCCACATCCTGCGTCAGGTCCGCGCCGCCGCCGACGCCCTGCGCCAGCGGACCGGCGCCCGCCCGCTGGTTTTCGGCCATTCCGCCGGCGGCCACATGGCGGCCGGCCTGCTCAGCGAGGGGCGCGCCTCGGCCGCCGTCGCCATCAGCGGGGTCTTCGACCTTGCCCCCCTGATCCCCACCTCGCTCAACGCCGCCCTGGGCCTCGATGCGAACGAGGCCGCCGCCCTGTCGCCGATCCATTGGCCGGTCCCCAACGGCTCGACCCCCGGCGGCACGGTGCTGGACTGCCTCGTCGGCTCCGACGAAAGCCCCGAATTCCTGCGCCAGTCGCGCATGATGGCCGACCTCTGGGGCGCGAAGGGCGTCGAGACCCGCTATGAGGCCCTGCCCGGTCTCAACCATTTCACCGTGCTGGATCCGTTGTTCGATCCCGACAGCCCCCTCGTCGCCCGGCTCGCGGCCCTCGCGACCCGCTGACGCCCGCCGCCGAAAGGACCCCCATGATCTTCTCCTCACGCGATCCGGCCGCCGCCGTCCCGGCCATCGACGCCGTCGAAAGCCGGCGGCTCGTCGCCGAACAGGACGCCCTGCTGGTCGATGTCCGCGAACCGGCAGAACTGGCGGTCAGCGGCAAGCTGGCCGGCGCCGTCGCCATTCCGGTCGGCCAGATCCAGAGGCGCGCCGACCCGGCCGATCCCGACCACGACCCGGCCTTCCGCCCCGACCGGCCGCTGATCCTCTACTGCCGCTCCGGCCAGAGGTCGGGCATGGCCGGTCAGGCGCTCAAGCGGATGGGCTACGACAAGGTCTTCAACCTCGGCGGCTTCGAAGCCGCGGTCGCGGCCGGACACGCGATCGAACCGGCCTGGACGGAGACGTGAAACCATAAGTTCCGCTCATCCCGACGAAAGCGGGGGCCCGGCGCTTTCGTTGCGCGGGTCTGGTGGGATAGTCATGATGCGCAACCGGCCCCGCCGGTCCTCCCGGAACCGGGTCCCGCCTTCGGCGGGACGAGCGGAAAAGATAGTCCCATGCGCCACGACCGCCTCGCCGTCCTCACCGCCCTCCAGACCCAGGGCGTGGCCCCCGTCTTCTACCATGCGGACCCCGAGGTCAGCCTGAACGTCATCCGCGCCTGCGCCCGCGGCGGCGCGAAGGCGATCGAGTTCACCAACCGCGGCGACTTCGCCGTCGACCTGTTCGGCGACATCGCCCGCGAGCTGCAGCGCACCGATCCGGACGTCATCCTCGGCATCGGCTCGGTGATCGACGCCGGCACGGCCGCCCTCTACCTCAACCGGGGGGCCCGGTTCGTCGTCAGCCCCTGCCTCGTCCCCGAGGTCGCCCGCGTCTGCAACCGCCGCATGGCGGCGTATTTCCCGGGCTGCGGCTCGGTCACCGAGATCGGCCAGGCCCATGAACTGGGCTGCGACATCGTCAAACTCTTCCCCGGCGCCAGCGTCGGCGGCCCCGACTTCGTCAAGGCCGTGCTCGGCCCCATGCCGTGGACCAAGATCATGCCGACCGGCGGCGTCGATCCCGACGAGGGCAGCATCGCCAAATGGTTCGGCTCCGGCATCGTCGCCGCCGGCATGGGCTCGAAACTGATCACCGACGCGGCGGTCAAGGCCGGCGACTGGGCCGCCATCGAGGCCCAGGTGCGCCAGACCGTCGACGCCATCGCCGCCTTCCGCGCCCGCTAGTCCAGCAGCGCCTCGACCTCCGCCCGGGTCGGCAGCGACGGCTGCGCCCCCGGCCGCGTCGCCGCCAGCGCCCCCGCGGCGCAGGCGAAGCGCAGCGCCGCCTCAGGCTCCATTCCCTCCAGCAGGGCGACGCAGATGGCGCCGACGAAGGCGTCCCCCGCCCCCGTCGCATCCACCGCCGTCACCGTCGGCGGGGCGGCGCGGGCGATCTCGGCCCCGCGCTGGTGCATGACCGCGCCCCGGGCGCCGAGCGTCGTCACCACCCGCCCGCCGCCGTGGTGCAGCAGGTCGGCGTAGAAGGCCGCCTCGGTCTCGTTGACGACGATCAGGTCGGCCCGCCGCAGCATCTGGTCCGACACCGGCGCCGCCGGGGCCAGGTTGACGCAGACGAAGTCGGTGGCCCGACCCACCGCCGCCTCGGCCGTCGCGACCGGCAGCTCCAGTTGCACGATCAGCGGCCCCTCGATCCGCATCGGCAACTGTTCGGGCATGGCTCCATGATTGGCCCCCGCCGCCACCACGATCTGGTTCTCGCCGTCCGGACCCACCACGATCAGGGCCACCCCGGTCGGCGCCGTCGCGTCCGTTTCGACCGCCGACAGATCGACCCCGGCCGCCTCCAGCAGGTCGGTCGCCTCGTCGGCCATGGCGTCGTCGCCGACCCGGCCGATCAGGGCCACATCGGCCCCCAGCCGCCGCGCGGCCAGCGCCTGATTGGCGCCCTTGCCGCCCGGATGCCGCGCCAGGGTCGCGCCGGTCACCGTCTCGCCGGCGCGCGGCAGATGCGGCGCGCGGGCGACCAGATCCAGATTGATCGAACCGACGACGGTGATCCTCAAGGCGCGCTCCCGCGAGCGACCGCGCGGCGCGGCCCGACCGGAGCATATAGCCCCGGCCGCGACCGCGCCGCCACTCGCCCGTGTGCGCTCTAGAATTTACGCCCGATGCCCACCGAAACGACCAGGGGGTCGAGACCGACATCGCTCTTCAGCGCGCCGTCGTTGATCGTCGCCTCGGTGTCGAACCACACCTTCTTGACGTCGAGGTTCAGCGTCCACGGGCCCGTCAGGGCGACGTCCGCCCCGGCCTGCAGGGCGTAGCCGAAGCCGTCCTCCAGCTCGACCTCGAAGCCGTTCCTGTCCTCGCCGTCGAAGAACAGCATGTAGTTCACGCCGGCGCCGACATAGGGGCTGACCCGTGATTCCGGCATCGGCCGGTACTGCAGCGTCACCACCGGCGGCAGCACCCAGGTCTCGTGCACGGCCACGTCGGTGGCTCCGCCCTGGGCCCGGATCTCGTGCTGGGTCGCGCCGAGGATGGCCTCGACCGCGATGTGGTCGGTCAGGAAATACGTGAAGCCCAGCGTCGGCATGATGTCGTCTCCGACCTCGACGTTCAGGCCCGAGGCCGCGCCTGCGGCATTGGTGATGGCGTCGTCGGCGTCGCTCGAGATCCGGGTGACCCGGCCGGTGACGATCAGATCGCCCTTGCGCGCGACCTGCCAGTCGCCGCTGGTCTGCGCCATGGCGGCGCCGCTCGCCATCGTCATCGCCAGGGCGGCGGCGGCCAGGGTGAGGTTCCGTTTCATCGTCGTCTTCCACGGCGCCGTCCGGCGGCGACATGCGGCCGGTGAAGCGTCGGGACCGCTGATGCGCGCGCGCCGCCGCCCGGCCTTTGCGCCGGCGCAAACCTTGGCCGTAAGCGCCTGCGTCAGATTGTCCGGTTCGTCCCGACGGCTGCCGTAAGCAGGTCGAACACCCCGTCCGCGTCGGCCGAAACCGCCCAGTGGTGCGGCAAGCTTCCGGCCACGCCCGCGCGAAACTCGACCGCCGTATGCCCCCGCGTCAGCTCGCTGCCGGTCTCGATCTGGATGCGGCAGGGCGCCCGTTCGAACAGGTCCGGGCGAGCCAGCCACGCCACCGGACACAGGTCATGCACCGGCGGCGCCTCCCCGCCGACGATCTCGCGCTCGACCGTCTGAGAGAACCGCATCATCGCCGCGGCGGTCTCCGCCATCGGCGTCTGCAGCCCGGCGACAGCGGCGATCCGCGCGTCCGTCGCCCGCACCTGATGCGTCGCGTCCAGCCCGAACAGGGTCACCGGCAGGCCGCTGCGCATCACCTCGTCGGCCGCCTCCGGGTCGGCCCAGACATTGAACTCGGCCGAGGCGGTGATATTGCCGCCCTCGCCGCGCGCCCCGCCCATGATGGCCACCGGTCCCAGCCGCCTCGCCAGCATCGGCTCGCGGCGCAGGGCCAGGGCCAGATTGGTCATCGGCCCCAGCACGGCCAGCGCCACCGTCCCGGGCTCGCGCGCCGCCACCGCATTGAGGATGGCGTCGACCCCGTGACCGTCGGCGACCAGCCGCGTCGTCGGGAACGGCGTCATGAAGCCCAGCCCCTCCTCGCCGTGGAAGGCGCCGGCGCCGGCCGGCTTGCGGCGCAGCGGCCGCTCGGCCCCCGCATGCACCGGCACGTCCTCGCGTCCGGCGATCTGGCGCAGCATCAGCGCGTTCCGCGTCGTCTTCTTCAGCGGCGCGTTCCCGCCCACCGTGGTCACGGCCAGCAGGTCCAGCTCGCTCGAACCAAAGGCGAGCATCAACGCCACGGCGTCGTCCACGCCGGGGTCGCAATCGACGATCAGGGCCTGCCGGCTCACGGCGTCCGCCGCCCGGTTCAGGCGCATGCCTTGACGCAGGCCGCCGCCAGCACCTCGGCCGAATCGACCAGCGGCACGGACACGTCCCCGGCGTCCAGCAGCAGCGGCACCTCGGTGCAGCCGGCGATGACCACCTCGGCCCCGGCCGCGACCAGGGCCGCCGCCAGCCGCCGCATCTCGGCCCGCGGCGCCTCGCCGGTATCCCCCGCCTTGACCGCGGCGATGCCGGCCAGAATGGTCTGGCGATCGGCCCCGGTCAGGCGCACGATCTTCACCCCCTTGGCCTGCAGGGCCCGGGTGTACAGCGCCTCGCCGCCCGGGGTGGCCAGCACGCCGATCTTCTTCGCCCCGCCGGCCGTGGCGGCCTCCGCCGTCTCGGCGATCATGTCGATGAACGGCAGGCCGACCTTGCGCACCGCCCCGGTCAGGGCGTGCGCCGTGTTGCACGGCATGGCCAGCACCTGGGCCCCGGCGTCGCGCAGCCGCATCGCCATCTGCCCCAGGCGGATCTCGGCCGCGTCGGGCGCGCGCTGCCGGTCCGGCACCTGCGGATTGATGTCGGCCAGGATGCGGATGTGATCCTCGTCCTTCTGCGCCGGCGTCAGCGCCTGCACCCGCGCCAGAAACGCCACCGTCGCCGCCGGCCCCATGCCGCCCAGCACGCCCAATACCTTGCTCATCTCGCCTCCGTTCCCGGGCGGCGCCTTGCCAACCGGACTTTCAGCCGCCCTTATGCGCCAAAACAACGAGGGGACGCCAATGCAGACCGAAGTCGAGGCCACGACGGCCCTCATCACCAATGACGCCGTCGTCCTCGGCCTGCTCGCCGTCATCCTCGGCGGGGTGTTCTGGGCCTCCAGCCTGTCGCATCCGTGGGTCAAACGGTTCTTCACCGTCATCCCGGCCCTGCTGTTGTGCTATTTCCTGCCCTCGCTGCTGACCACCTTCGGCGTCGTCGATCCCGAGGAGTCGCAGCTCTATTTCATCGCCTCGCGCTTCCTGCTCCCGGCCGCCCTCGTCCTGCTGACCGTGTCGGCCGACCTGCCGGCGGTGTTCGGCCTCGGCCCCAAGGCGCTGATCATGTTCGCCACCGGCACGGTCGGGGTGATGATCGGCGGCCCGGTCGCCCTGCTGCTGACCAGCTGGATCGCCCCCGAGCTGATGGGCGCCGGCCCCGAGGCCATCTGGCGGGGCATGGCCACCGTGGCCGGCAGTTGGATCGGCGGCTCGGCCAACCAGACCGCCCTGTACGAAATCTACGGCGCCGGGCCCGACACCTTCTCGATCTGGATCGCCGTCGACGTCGTCGTCGCCAACATCTGGATGGCCGTGGTCCTTTGGATCGCCGCCAACCAGGCCCGCGTGGACCGCCTGTTCCGCGCCGACACCACCGCCGTCGACCGGGTCCGCGACAAGGCCGAGGCCTATGAGCTGGAGAACGCCCGCATCCCCTCGCTCAAGGACCTGATCTTCATCGTCGCCGTGGCCTTCGGCTCGGTCGGTCTCGCCCACGCCATCGCCGACCCGCTGTCCGCCTGGTTCGGCGCCAGCTTCGACTGGGCCCAGCGGCTGTCGTTCGACTCCAGCTTCTTCTGGCTGGTGCTGATCGCCACCGTCATCGGCGTGGTCCTGTCCTTCACCGGCGCGGGCAAGCTTCAGGGTCCCGGCGCGGCCAAGGTCGGCTCGGTCTTCGTCTATGTGCTGGTCGCCACCGTCGGCCTGAACATGAACATCGGCGCCATCCTCGACAGCCCCGTCTACTTCCTGATCGGCGGCGTCTGGATGCTGGTCCACGTCGCCCTGATGTTCGGCATGGCCTTCCTGATCCGCTCGCCCAGCTTCTTCCTCGGCGTCGGCTCCATGGCCAATATCGGCGGCGCCGCCAGCGCTCCGGTCGCCGCGGCCGCCTTCCACCCCAGCCTGGCCCCGGTCGGCGTGTTGCTGGCCGTGGTCGGCTACATCATCGGCACGGCCGCCGCCTGGTTCACCGGCCTGGTGATGATGCAGATCGCGGCCGGAGCGGGCTAGGCCGCGTCACGGGACGATGCCGGTCACCGGCCCGGCGCCTTCGTCTTCCTCCCCGCTCTCGTCGGGCAGGGGAATGGCGCGGTCGTCGCGGTCCATGGCCTCGACATCGTCTTCGATATCCTCGACCCGGTCCTGCAGGTCGTCTGGCGAATTGGTCTCGGGATCGGTCATCGGCGGCTCCTGTTGGCTCACCGGAAGAACCGGTCTCCGGCCGGGCCGTTCCCGGCATACCCCGCCGGGGATGCTACAAGCCCGCCCCCACCACGCTCTCATAGCCGAACAGCCCCTGGGCCCCGCCGGTGTGCAGGAAGACCACCGTCTCGCCCGCGAACCGCCCCGCTTTCGCCAGGGCGATCAGCCCCTTCATCGCCTTGCCGCTGTACACCGGGTCCAGCACGATCCCGTCGGTCCGCGCCGCCAGCTTCAGCGCGTCGATCACGCCCGCGTCGACCAGACCATAGCCCTCGCCGACGTAATCACAGTCGGCGACCACCATCGCCGCCGTCACCGCCTCCGGCCGGCCCAGCAGGGCCGCCGTCTCGCGCGCCAGCTTCAGCACGTTTTCTTCCTGCTTCGCCTTCGGCGCCCGCACCCCGATGCCGAGCACCGGAATGTCCGCCCCCATCACCGCCAGCCCGGCCACCAGTCCCGCATGGGTCCCGGCGCTGCCCGTCGCCGTGACGATCCGGTCGACCGGCAGGTCCAGCTCGTCGGCCTGGACGACGATCTCGCGGGCGCAGTCGACATAGCCCAGCGCCCCGACCGCATTGGAGCCGCCGCCCGGAATGACATACGGCCGTCCGCCGCGCGCCCGCACCGCCTCCGCCGTCGTCTCCAGCTCGGCCGGCATGTCCGAGCCGCCGGCGACGAACCGCACCCCGGCTCCGAACAGCCGGTCCAGCAGCACATTGCCGTTGGCGACGTAATCCTGCGCCTTCGAGCCCGTCCGCTCTTCCAGAATGACTTCGCAGGCCAGGCCGTGCGCCGCCGCCGCCGCCGCCGTCTGCCGCACATGGTTCGACTGCACCGCCCCCTGGGTCACCAGCGTATCGGCCCCGTGCTCGAACGCCTCGCCGAGCAGGAATTCCAGCTTGCGCGTCTTGTTGCCGCCGCCGGCCAGGCCCGTGCAATCGTCGCGCTTGATCCACAGTTCGACGCCCAGTTCCTCCGACAGCCGCGGCAGCGGCTCCAGCGGCGTCGGCAGATGGGCGAGGCGGACGCGGGGGAAACGGGCGAGATGCATGGACGGGCTCCTGTCGCCCGACTTCTAGACCATCCGCCCGCCAATGCGACCGCCGGCGGCGAACCCGCGTCAGCGGGCCTGAAGGCGCTCGCCGTCCGCGTGCGGAACGGCCCGGCTGCGCATCGATTCCACCAGCGGCCTCGGGCTCAGGGTCGGGTCGGCGATCAACGCCTCCAGATCGGCCCGGGTCCCGGGGTCCACCGCCACGCCCGCCATGGCCCAGCCGTCGAACAGGCGATTATCGACCGGCCACCGGTCCACCAGGACGAGGTCGTAGTGGCGCGGATCGTCCTCGAGCCGCTTCAGAAGCCGGTCGAGAGCCGGCGGCTCGCCCTCCAGCGCGTGGACGAAATGACCCTCATGCCCGACCAGGGCGCCGCTGATTCCGTTTTCCTGATTATAGGTCCGGGCCTCTTCGGCGATCTTCGCCGCCTGGCCCGTCACATCGTGTCGGCTCGAGGCTGTGCTCACATACACCAGTCGCTCAATCACGCGGCTACTCACCCGAAAATGACGCTCACTCAACCTGACGCTGAACTGTCACAGACGGAGACGGTTCCGTCAGTCTGCGGACGACCGCGACGATCCGTTGGCCAGCGCGGTCTCGAGCAGGGCGAGGACGGCTGAGGTGGAGACCTCGGGGTCCGCCATGAGTTGCTCCAGCACCGTGTGGTTGGCGGGCGTCACCCTCGCATGCGCCATGGCCCAGACGTCGAATCGGCGGCGCTGGGCGTCGCGGCGGTCGATCACCTCCAGGCGTTTGTGCCGCCTGTCCTCCTGCAGTCGCCGCAACAGGCGGTCGAGCGCGGACGGCGAGCCTTCGATGACCTGGATGTAGCGGTCGCCGTGCGCGGCCAGGGCGCCGGTCAGGCCGTCCCGCTCATTGTTGCGCTGCGACTCGGCCAGAATGGTCGCCACGTTCAGCAGGGAGTCGGTCGTGCCGGTGGCCACGCTGCGGTGGATCAGGCGCTGAAGCTCGGCCATGGGTTCCTCATCGGTCGGACGGAACCCGCAGACTGGTTCGCAATTCGCTGACTATTGACTAACATCTTGATTTATATCGGCCTCTGTACGGAAGCGGACGGTACGCCCGCGACGTCGTTGGCTTTTCTCATCACCGCCGCGCGGCGCCGGGAACCGATCCGCGCGTCCGCGGTTTACTGATCGGACCAAGCGGCGATGCGCGCTCGACTAGTCCACCGCGGCCCGGCTGTTGCCACGCCCCCCCGACGCAGGCCGGGCCGCACCTTTCTCTCTTCCTCAGTGATCACCCTCCCCGTCATCCTCGGGCTTGACCCGAGGATCAGACTGTCCGGTGCACGGTGGCCGGGACGCGGTCGCCATTGCGGGGCCGCCCCGGGCGCACAGTCCTGGCGCCCGCCTCTGATCCTCGGATCAAGTCCGAGGATGACGCGCGGAGGCGGAGGATGACCGGAAGCCCTCCCTTGCCGCGAATCTCCCACCGCGTGATGCTGACGCATGGCCGAATCGCCTGCCCCTGTCCCCGCCCGTCTGCGTGACCGCGCCGCCACCGAGGCCCTCATCGTCGAGGCCGGCGAACGCATCCTGCTGCGCGACGGCTTCCCCGGCCTCAACGTTCAGACCCTGGCCGCCGAGGCCGGCTGCGACCGCAAGTTGGTCTATCGCTATTTCGACGGGGCCGACGGGGTGGTCGAGCGGATCGCCGCCCGGGCGCATGCCGCCCTCGTCCGGTCGCTCGACGCCTCGCCCGCCACCACGGCCGAGTCCCTGCGCGCCTTCGCCCGCGAGAGCCTGTCGGCCTGGCTCGGCGCGCTGCGCGCCAGCCCCCTGACCCTGCGGCTGATGGCATGGGCCCTGGTCGAATCCTCGCCCCTCCTCAACCGTATCGAGGCCGAGCGATCGGCCGTGCTGCAGGCCTGGATGCGCGAGCGTCGGCCGCGTCTGCGCACCCCGCCGGTCGGCGACGCCGTGGCCATAAACGCCGTGCTGCTCGCCGCCGTCCAGCACCTCGCCCTGTCCGGCGGCGCCCGCCCCGGCGTCGGCGGCGTGGCCCTGGACGAGACCGGCTGGGCCCGCATCGAAGCCGCCCTCGACGCCTTGCTGGGCGTCTTCCCGGAGTAGGGACTTGCGCCCCGGGAGCGGACCGCCCCGTCAGGCGTTGCCGTATCCATGAGCACCAGCCTGACCTTTGATCGGTCCCGCGAAACGGCCTACGCCCGCGATCTGGCGCGCGCCTTCGGCGGCGCCCTGCTGTTCAGCCTGCCGCTGTTGATGACCATGGAGATGTGGTGGGCGGGCTTCGTTCTCGGCGGCCTCCAGCTGACGGTGTTTCTGCTGGTCGGCCTGCCGCTGTTGCTGGGCCTCGCCTTCTACGCCGGCTTCAGCGCCCGACATCGCGGCCTCGGCCACGCCCTGCTCGACACCCTCGTCGCCCTCGCCGTGGGCTTTCTCACCGCCGCCGTGGTCCTGACCCTGTTCGGCGTGTTCGAGCCCGGTGCCCCGCCGCGCCAGATCGCCGGTCAGCTGGTTCTGCAGGCCGTCGCCGGAGCCATGGGCGCCCTGCTCGCCGGCCGCCAGCTCAGCGCGGGTCGGGGCGAAGCCGACGTCGGCGACGAGGACCAGGCCACCTATCCCGGCGAGCTGTTCCTGATGGTCGCGGGCGCCCTGTTCCTCGCCCTCAACATGGCCCCGACCGAGGAGATGATCCTGATCGCCTATCGCATGAGCCCGATCCACGTCGCCGCCCTGATCCTCGTCTCGATCGGCGTGATGCACGCCATCGTCTATCGCGTCGGTTTCGCGGGGCAGGAGGTGCACGACCGCCCGCTGACCGCCTTCGTCCACTACACCCTCGCCGGCTACGGCCTCGTGCTGCTGACCAGCCTCTATGTCCTGTGGGTGTTCGGCCGCACCGACGGCCATGGCCTCGGCGAGCTGGTCGACGCGGTCGTCGTCCTGTCCTTCCCCGGCGCCATCGGCGCCGCCGCCGCCCGGCTGCTCGTCTGATGGCGGCACAGAAGAAAAAGACCCCGCCCCTGCCCGCCCCGGCCTTGCTGGAGTGGGTCATGGGCGGTCTCGGCCTGGTCCTGGTGCTGGCCGCCCTGGCGGTGATCGCGGCCGGCGCCTTCGGCCCGCGCGAACCGGCACGGCTGGAAGCTGCGCTCGGCGAGGTCCGTCCCGCCGGCGCCGTCTGGCTGGCCGAGGTCGAGGTGCGCAACCTCGGCGACGAGACCGCCGCCGCCGTCGAGGTCGAGGGCCGGCTCGGCGGCCAGACCGCATCCGCCACGCTCGACTACGTCCCCGCCCACGGCCGCGAGCGCCTGACCCTGTCGTTCGACGCCGACCCGAGCGGCGCGGTGGATCTCTCCGTCCCCGGCTGGTCCGAGCCCTGACCCGTTGAACCCGCCACCGCACGGGGGTAGGGTCCTCCCGTTCTCCGGGGGGTCGCGCTCGAGCGGCTGAGACTGGCGTAAGCGCCTGACCCGTCGAACCTGATCCGGGTCATGCCGGCGAAGGGATGAGTAACGCTGCGGGTCCCCGCCACAGGACCCATCCCCGCGCCGGCGGACCTCCAACGAGAGGCCGCCATGAACATCGCCGTCACCCCGCCCGAGCCGTCGCACGAACCCAATGTGGATCTGTCGCTCAAGGACGCCCGCGAGGCGGTGATGAAGGAGACCGGCACCATCCCCACCGGCGAACGCGCCGGCAGTCGCAAGGTCTATGTCGCCGGCGAGCTCTTCCCCGACATCCGCGTCCCCTTCCGCGAGGTCGCTGTCCATCCGTCGGCCAACGAGCCCCCCGTCACCCTCTACGACAGCTCCGGCCCCTACACCGACCCGACCGCGACCATCGACATCACCAAAGGCCTGCCCCTGGTCAAATCCGGCTGGCAGCTCGACCGCGGCGACATCGCCCCGGTGGCGAACCCCCGCGAGGTCAAGCCCGAGGACAACGGCCACGCCAGCGGCCGCCACCTCGCCCCCCGCTTCGACACCAGCCGCCACCGCGTCTTCAAGGGCGTCGAGGGCCGCCCCGTCACCCAGTACGAATACGCCCGGGCCGGCGTCATCACCCCCGAGATGGAATACGTCGCCATCCGCGAGAACCTGCGCCGCGAACAGACCGCCCCCTGCATCCGCGACGGCGAGGATTTCGGCGCCAGCATCCCCGACTTCGTCACCCCCGAATTCGTCCGCTCCGAGATCGCCCGCGGCCGCGCCATCATCCCGCACAACATCAACCACCCCGAGGTCGAGCCGATGATCATCGGCCGCAACTTCCTGGTGAAGATCAACGCCAACATCGGCAACAGCGCCGTCCTCTCGTCCGTCGACGACGAGGTCGACAAACTGGTCTGGGCCACCCGCTGGGGCGCCGACAACGTCATGGACCTGTCGACCGGCCGCAACATCCACAACATCCGCGACTGGATCATCCGCAACTCCAGCGTCCCCATCGGCACCGTGCCGATCTACCAGGCGCTGGAGAAGGTCAACGGGATCGCCGAGGACCTGACTTGGGAGGTCTATCGCGACACCCTGATCGAACAGGCCGAACAGGGCGTCGACTATTTCACCATCCACGCCGGCGTCCGCCTGCCCTTCGTGCCGATGACCGCGAAACGCGTCACCGGCATCGTCAGCCGCGGCGGCTCCATCATGGCCAAATGGTGCCTGTCGCATCACCGCGAGTCCTTCCTCTACGAGCATTTCGAGGACATCTGCGACATCATGCGGGCCTATGACGTCTCCTTCTCCCTCGGCGACGGCCTGCGCCCCGGCTCCATCGCCGACGCCAATGACGAGGCCCAGTTCGCCGAGCTGCGCACCCTCGGCGAGCTGACGAAGATCGCCTGGGCCAGGGGCTGCCAGGTCATGATCGAGGGCCCCGGCCATGTGCCGATGCACAAGATCAAGGCCAATATGGATGAGCAGCTGAAACACTGCCACGAGGCGCCCTTCTACACCCTGGGCCCGCTGACCACCGACATCGCCCCTGGCTACGACCACATCACCAGCGCCATCGGCGCGGCCATGATCGGCTGGTTCGGCACGGCCATGCTCTGCTACGTCACGCCCAAGGAGCACCTCGGCCTGCCCGACCGTCAGGACGTCAAGGACGGCGTCATCACCTACAAGATCGCCGCCCACGCCGCCGACCTGGCCAAGGGCCACCCGGCCGCCCGCCTGCACGACGACGCCCTGTCCCGCGCCCGGTTCGAGTTCCGCTGGGAGGACCAGTTCAACCTCGGCCTCGACCCCGAGACGGCCCGCAAATACCACGACGCCACCCTGCCGAAAGAGGCCCACAAGACCGCGCACTTCTGCAGCATGTGCGGCCCGAAATTCTGCTCGATGAAGATCAGCCAGGACATCCGGAGGGACGCGCAGGCGCAGAACGACGCGGGGGGCTCGCTGTTGGAAGCGGAAGCCGGGATGGCGGAGATGAGCGCGAAATTCAGGGCCGGGGGCGGGGTGGTGGAGGTGAAGGTGTGATTTTGAAGCCGCTGCTTAAGCGGCTAGGGCAAAGCCTTCCAACACAGGTAAGTCAACGGCGTCGCTGGCGTATATTACCTCACTCCCCTGACCCTTCCGCCCTGCGCTGTAGGAAAGCTGATAAGTAGTGGGATCAAAGTCTCTATATATCTCTCGGATTTCCTTCACGTCATCATAGGAAAGCATCCAAGGCGCTGATCTATGTGCTCGGAGGATTTCGGCGATCTCTTCGTGATCATGGTGATTATAGAAGTTCTTATATAATTTCTTACCCTTCACGTAATAGGGTGGATCCAGATATGTGAATGTCTCGGATTGTCCGAGACATTCAGGGAGCAGTTGGACCGCATCCAAGTTTGAGAGCTTTATCGATCTTCGATGGGTAGCAATCTCTTTTAAATTTGCAATCTGTCGTCTTTTGACAAGCCTTACGTCGAGTTTCCAATCACCGGCTTGGGCATATCCACCAATCGGTCCTGCGCCTTCGATGATTCCCGACCTGTTTGTGCGATTTAGGAAATACGTAGCGAATCCTAAAGCTAGCTCACCGGCCGATAAACCTTGTTTCCATACTTCACTTTGAATGTGCCACTGATCGATATCAACTTCTGTGCGATCAATCAGGTCACAGAACTCATGGGTTCGGTTAAGGGCCGACTGCCAGAATGAATATATTCCAGGGTCATAGTCATTGAGCCATACGTGCTTCACGTATCCCTCACTGAGAAGGCGCAAGGCGAGACCGGCGCCTCCAGCATATGGCTCGCAGTAAGTGAAGCCAAAAAGTCCGTTCTTGGAGACGAGCTGACTGACGTAGGGAAAAAGCTTGGCTTTCCCCCCAGGGTAACGGAGCGGAGAAGCGATCATTATACGTTACGCCTGACAAACTGATCGATACTGTTTCTGGCGTCAAAGACACGTGATGCGCTTGGAACAAGATTTCCGTGTACGCCGAGATTCACGTAGTCGAGATGCCCCTTCTTAAAATCTTTCAAGATTTTCCTATCATCTTGAGACATCGTTACGCC
>JAXHTU010000073.1:0-14828 GCA_034189955.1 Pseudomonadota bacterium
CGGCCCCCCCGCCCGGGGGGGGGCGGGGGGGGCCGCCGGGGGCGCCCGCGCCGCCCCCCCCCCAGACCCTGACGCCCGGGACGCGGCAGACCCCCTCCACCGCTTCGCGGTCCCCCTCCCCCATGGGGGGAGGAATAGAGGACCCGTGGGCCATCCTGATCGGGCCCGAGGGCGGCTTTTCGCCGGAGGAGCGGGCGCGACTGCGGGCCCTGCCCTTCACCACCGCCGTATCGCTGGGGCCGCGCATCCTGCGGGCCGACACGGCCGCCATCGCCGCCCTGACGCTATGGCAGGCGGCCGTCGGCGACTGGGACCGCTAGCGGGGCCGTTGGCTTCAGGGCAGGATGCGACATGTTCAACGAACTGGCCCTGTCGACGGTTTTGGCGCTCCTTGCCGTCAGTATTCACGGCTTCGGCCTGCTGGGTCTCGGCCGCGGTCTGGAATTCTACGAACACCGGGCGGGCCGGTCCTATGTCGAGGGGCCGCTGTGGCGGCACGCCCTGCTGACCATCGCCGTGGTGCTGGGGCTGTTCGTCGTCCATGGGGCGGAGATCTGGATGTACGCCGCCGTCTACCGGGTGATCGGGGCGGTGCCGGAGCTGCGCGAGGCGGTCTATTTCTCCAGCATCAGCTATGGCTCGATCGGCTACAGCGACGCGCTGATGGCGCCCCAGTGGCGGCTGCTGGGCGCGATCGAGGGGGTGGCGGGGGCCATTCTGCTGGGCTGGTCGGTCGCCTTCTTCGTCAGCGTCATGACGCCGTTCACCTCGCGGCGGAAACACGGCATGGTGCACCGCGACAACCCTTGAGGTGCGAGCCATTCGGCCCCATCTAGCCGCGACGACAGCCTTCGGGCTTTGGGGCTGACATATGGCTGACGCCGCACCGCTTACCCGCCGCGATCTGATCGAGGCGATGTCGAAAGGGTCCAAGCCGAAGGACCAGTGGCGCATCGGCGCCGAGCACGAGAAATTCGGCTTCGACATGTCGACGCTGCGGCGGCCGACCTATGAGGGGCCGAGCGGCATCAAGGCCATGCTGGAGGGTCTGACCCGCTTCGGCTGGCGCGAGGTGCACGAGGGCGGCCACGTCATCGCCCTGGAGCGCGAGAACGCCGAGGGTTACACCGCCTCGATCAGCCTGGAGCCCGGCGGCCAGTTCGAACTGTCCGGCGCGCCGCTGAAGGACGTCCACGACATCTGCGACGAGACCGGCCGCCATCTGATGGAGGTCAAACAGGTCGCCGACCAGTTGAACCTCGGCTTCCTCGGGGCCGGCTTCGACCCGCTGTGGCGGCGCGAGGACGTGCCGATCATGCCCAAGGGCCGCTATGAGATCATGCGGGCCTATATGCCGAAGAAGGGCAATCTCGGCCTCGACATGATGCTGCGCACCTGCACCATCCAGGCCAATCTCGACTTCGACAGCGAGGCCGACATGGTCGCGAAGTTCCGCACCTCGCTGGCGTTGCAGCCGATCGCCACCGCCCTGTTCGCCTGCAGTCCGTTCACGGAAGGCAAGCCGAACGGCTTCCTCAGCGCGCGGGCCAACGTCTGGACCGACACCGATCCGGATCGCACCGGCATGCTGGACTTCGTCTTCCGCGACGGCTTCGGCTTCGAGGCCTACGCCGACTATGCGCTGGACGTGCCGATGTATTTCGCCAAGCGCGACGGCCGCTATGTCGACCTGTCGGGCCAGTCGTTCCGCGCCTTCATGGACGGCCAGCTGGAGGCCCTGCCCGGCGACCGGGCCAACGCCAGGGACTGGAACGACCACCTGACGACGCTTTTCCCCGAGGTGCGGCTGAAGGCCTATCTGGAGATGCGCGGCGCCGACGGCGGACCGTGGAGCCGCATCTGCGGCCTGCCGGCGCTGTGGGCCGGCGTGCTGTACGACGCGCCGTCGCTGGCGGCGGCCTGGGACCTGGTCAAGGACTGGGACATCGGCGACCACGAGCGGCTGCGTCGCGACGTCACCCGGCTGGGCCTCAAGGCCGAGGTGGCCGGCCGATCGGTGCGCGACATCGCCGTGGATCTGGTGACCATCGCCAAGCACGGGCTGAAGAACCGGGCGCGGTTCTCGGGGGGCATGGTCGACGAGCGCGGGTATCTGTCCGAGCTGGAAGACATCGCCGACAGCGGGGTGACTCCGGCCGACCGGCTGCTGGAGCTATATCACGGCGACTGGCAGGGCGATGTGAGCCGCATTTATCGGGACTTCGCCTACTAGTCCGGACCCGGACGGGAGAGGGGCCGCCAAACTCGCACTTGATTGTTAATCTCAATCGACGAACAGTGACGCTTGTCTCTCCCCGAGTGCCCCATGACACCGACCATGACGCCGACAATGACGCCTGTTCTGCATGTCGCCGACATCGACCGGATCGCGGCCTGGTACGTCGATCTGGGGTTCGAACTGATCATCCGCGACCAGCAGGACGCCATCGGCTGGGCGCATCTGACCTTCGGCGACAGCCGGCTGGTCCTGTGTTCCGACGACTCCGCGCCGGAACGCCTGTCGCGCGACGTCGGGCTCTATTGCCGCGTCCCCGACCTGGAGGCGGTGATCGAGCATATCCGCGACCGGCTTCCGCAGGCTGGCCCGCCCGTCGAGACCTTCTACGGCATGCGCGAGCTCGTGGTGCACGATCCGAATGGCGTGCGCATCGCCTTCGCCGAGGCCATGGACTGGTCCTGAGCGACCAGCCGGCTTCCCAGCGGTCGCCGATGCTTTACGATGCCAAATGCGCCGGCCCGCAGGTCCCGGCGTCGCGCCAATGGACCGGACCCTCATGACCCACACCATCCACATCGGCGTCGGCGGCTGGACCTATGAGCCGTGGCGCGGGGTCTTCTATCCGTCGGACCTGACGCAGAAGCGCGAGCTGGAGTTCGCCTCGCGGGCGCTGACCAGCATCGAGATCAACGGCACCTATTATTCGACCTTCAAGCCCGACAGCTGGATGAAGTGGCGCGACGAGACGCCGGACGGGTTCGTGTTCTCGGTCAAGGCGAGCCGCTACTGCACCAACCGCAAGGTGCTGTCGGACATGGGCGAGTCGATGGGGCGGTTCCTCGACCAGGGGCTGACGGCGCTGGGCGACAAGCTGGGGCCGATCAACTGGCAGTTCATGGCGACCAAGAAATTCGATCCGGTCGACTTCGAGGGTTTTCTGAAACTGCTGCCGAAGGAGAAGGACGGGGTGCGCCTGCGTCATGCGCTGGAGGTGCGCAGCGGGACCTTCGACACCGAGCAGTTCTACGATCTCGCCCGCAAATACAGCGTGGCCATCGTCTATGGCCAGGACGACGAGGCGCCGGAGTGGCCGACCATCGATCAGGCCACGGCCGATTTCCGCTACGCCCGGCTGATGTCGAGCCGCGAGGACGAGCCGACCGGCATGACGTCAAAGGAGCTGGACGGCATCGTCCGGCAGACCCGCGACTGGGCGAAGACGGGCGACGTCTTCGCCTATTTCATCGCCGGGGCGAAGGTGCGTAATCCCGCCGCGGCCCAGGCCTTGATCGAAAAGCTGGGCTGACGCGTTAGCTCGAGGTCGGCGCCCTCCCCTGAACCCCGCGCCGAGGAGCTCCTACGCATGCCCATCGCCACCCGCGCCTTCGCCGCCACGTCCAGCGACGCCCCGCTGTCGCCCTTCCGCTTCGATCGCCGTGATCCGGGTCCGGACGATGTCGCGATCGGGATCAAATTCTGCGGCGTCTGTCACTCGGACCTGCATGTGGCGAAGAACGAGCTGGGCGGCACCCGCTATCCGATCGTCCCCGGTCACGAGATCGCCGGGGTGGTGACGGCGGTGGGCGAGAACGTCAGCCGCTTCAAGGTCGGCGACCGGGTCGGCGTCGGCTGCATGGTCGACAGCTGCCGCCAGTGCCAGCCCTGTCTGGACGGCGAGGAGCAGTATTGCGTGCCTGGCATGACCCAGACCTATGGCTCGGCCGATCCCAAGGGCGAGGCGGTCGGTCAGACCGTCACCCAGGGCGGCTATTCCGACGCCATCGTCGTCGACCAGAACTACGTCGTGACCATCCCCGACAGCATTCCGCTGGACGCCGCCGCGCCGCTGTTGTGCGCCGGCGTCACCACCTGGTCGCCGCTGCGCCACTGGAAGGTGGGGCCGGGCTCGAAGGTCGCCGTGATCGGCCTCGGCGGCCTCGGACACATGGCCGTCAAACTGGCGGCGGCGATGGGAGCCGAGGTCACCGTTCTGTCGACCTCGGACCGCAAGAAGGCCGACGCCGAGCGGATGGGGGCGAAGCATTTCCTGATCAATTCGGACAAGGCGGCGATGAAGGCGGCGGCCGAGCGCTTCGACCTGATCATCAACACCGTCTCGGCGACGCACGAGATCGCCAGCCACGTTCAGCTGCTGGCCAGGGACGGGACCATGGTGATGCTGGGCCTGACCACCGAGGGGCTGCCGGTCTACGCCATGGGCCTGCTGTGGCGCCGGCGTTCGGTGGCGGGTTCGCTGATCGGCGGCATTCGCGAGACCCAGGAGATGCTGGACTTCTGCGCCGAGCACGGGCTGGCCTGCGATATCGAGGTGATCGCCCCGGACCAGATCAACGCGGCCTACGCCCGGATGGAGCGGTCGGACGTCCGCTACCGGTTCGTGCTGGATATGGCGAAGATCCAGGGGTGAGGGGCGAGGGGCGAGGGAGGAATGTAGACCGTCCGGGCCTCCTGCTTCGACCCTCGCCCCTCGACCCTCGACCCTCCCGCCGCTAAACCTGCTGTTGAAGGCCCGCCGTCAGAGCGGGCCATGCAGGAACAAGGAAACGACATGGCACGAGTGGCTCTGGTGACCGGCGGCACCCGCGGCATCGGCAAGGCGATCGTTCAGCGGCTGAAGGAAGACGGCCTGGCCGTCGCCGCCGGCTATTCCGGCAATGTCGAGGCGGCGGAGGCGACGGCGCGCGAACTGGGGGTCATGCTGGTGAAGGGCAATGTCGGCTCGTTCGACGACTGTCGCCGGGCCAACGAAGAGATCGAGGCCCGACTGGGACCGATCGACATCCTGGTCAACAACGCCGGCATCACCCGCGACGGCTTCTTTCACAAGATGAGCGCCGACCAGTGGTCGGACGTCATCCGCGTCAACATGGACAGCGTCTTCAACATGACGCGTCAGGTGATCAACGGCATGCGCGACCGCGGCTTCGGCCGGATCATCAACATCAGCTCGATCAACGGCCAGAAGGGTCAGATCGGCCAGACCAATTATTCCGCCGCCAAGGCCGGGGTCATCGGCTTCACCAAGGCGCTGGCGCTGGAGAACGCCCGCAAGGGCGTGACGGTCAACTGCATCGCCCCGGGCTATATCGACACCGAGATGGTGGCCGCGCTGGACGAGAAGGTGCTGGCCGGAATCATCGCCCAGGTGCCGGTTGGAAGGCTCGGAAAATGCGAGGAAATCGCCGACATGGTGGCCTGGCTGGCGGGCGAACGTGCCGGATATGTCACAGGCTGCACCCTGTCGATGAACGGCGGTCAGTATCTCATCGGCTAGGCGCCCCTCCGCCCAAAATCCGCCGCTCAAGGATTCCACGACTGACGGTATGGAGTTGACGGCAAGGGTCAGAACGGCGGGACGGCCGCTTCCGGCCGCGATGGCGATCGCCCTCGCGGCGGCGACGCTGTCGCTGTTGTGCTTCGCCCCCGAGGCGGCCGCCCAGATCCGCGGCAATGTCCAGGCCGAGGAGAGCCGCAGCCTGCGGGACCGACGGCCGGAGCCGCCGACCCTGCCCCCGGTGGGACGCTATGTCGCCGAGTCCGGCGAGGGCTTTATCCTCGACCGGTCGGGCCGCCATCCGCTGCTGCGCTTCGACCGTCGCGACGAGACCTGGGTGCTGCGTCCCAGCGCCGCGCCGCGCGGCGACGTCATCTATCGCAACGACGCCGGCGAGCAGGTGCTGAGGGTCACCCCGGGCGGGGGCATGACGATCTATACGCCGGGCGCGCCCGGGGGATCGCCGGCGTCGTTCAACGGCTCCGGGCCCAGCCTGACGCCGCCGACCCTGGGTCCGGTGCTGCTGTTCCGCCTGATGGCCCAGCGCAGCGCCCTCGTCAGCCAGGCCGTGGGCCGGCTGGTCGAGGTCAATCTGGACGGCGACCAGTCCGAATCCCTGTGCGTCGAGGCGATGATCGTGACCACGGAATCGGTGATCCGCATCGCCCGCTCGCCCAGCGCCCGCCAGTACATCGCCGATCTGCGCAGCATCACCATCATCGAGGGCCCGCGCGCCGGGGTGACCTATGCGCGCGGCCGGCTGACGGTCGTCGTCGACCCCGACGAAGGCCTGGCCGGACGTCCGTCCTCGGCCCGGGTGATCCGCGCCATCCTGCCCCGCTAGAAGCTGTCCCTGGCCGCCCGTCGCGCCGCGAAGTCGCCGGCGTCGGTCGCGCGCAGGAAGGGATTGAAGGCCTTTTCCACTGCGAGGGTGGTCGGAACCGTCGGCTGGCCCCGCTCGCGCGCGGCGAACACGGCCGCGGCGTGCGCCGCCATCTCCGGCCGGTCGTCGAGGCCGAGGGCGAACCGGGCGTTGGTCGCGGTGTACTCGTGGGCGCACCAGATCGTGGTCTCGTCGGGCCAGGCGGCGAGCGAGCGCAGACTGTCCCACATCTGCTCCGGCGGCCCTTCGAACAGCCGGCCGCAGCCGAGGGCGAACAGCGTATCCCCGACGAAGGCGTGTCCTCCGGCGGGGTCGCGATAGACCAGGTGGCCGAGGGTGTGGCCGGGAGTCGCGGTCACCTCCAGCGCCGTCTCGCCCAGCCGGACGACATCGCCGCCGCGCACGATCCGGTCCAGCGGCGCGGCCTTGCGCACCTCTTCCGGCCCGACGATGGCGCAGCCGGTCGCCGCCTTGACCGCGGCGTTGCCCTGCGTGTGATCCGGGTGCCAGTGGGTGTTCAGGATCAGGTCGAGACGACCCCAGCCCGACTGTTCGAGGTCGGCGAGAACGGCGGCGGCGTCGGGCGTGTCGATCGCGGCCACAGCCCCGGTGACGGCGTCGCGGGCCAGAAAGCCGTAGTTGTCGGAAAGACAGGGAAACAGGCGTATATCAAGGCTCATCCCGCCTTGTAGCAGCGGCCCACGCCTCGGCCTATGGTGACCGGATGCGGCGCAGCATCGAGGATCTTCGAACCTTCTACGGCGAACCGGCCGGGGCGCTGGCGCGACGTCTGCTGGCCCGCCGGCTGGAAGACGCGTGGGGCGAGGCGACCAACAGCGATGTGCTGGGCATAGGCTATGCCACGCCATGGCTGGACGCCTTCGTCGGGGCCCGCCGCGTGGTCGCGGCCATGCCCGGCGGTCAGGGCGTCGAGCTGTGGCCGTCGGCGGGCCGCAACCGCACCGTCCTGGTCGACGACCGTCGCCTGCCGTTCGCGGCCGGCAGTTTCGACCGCATCCTGCTGATCCACGCCCTCGAGGAGGCCGATGACGCGCCCGGCCTGTTGCTGGAGGCCGTGCGGGCGCTGTCGCCGGCCGGCCGCATCATTCTGGTCGCCGCCGCGCGCGGGGGGATGTGGTCGCGGGTCGAGGCGACGCCGTTCGGCCACGGCCGACCGTTCACCCGCCGCCAGCTCGAGCAACTGGTGCGCGGCGCGGGACTGGAGCCGACAGCCTGGTCGCAGACGCTGTATGTGCCGCCATGGGGGCCGCTGCTGCCGTTCGCCGACGGCTTTGAACAGATCGGCCGACGCATCATGCCGGGCGGCGCCGGCGTCATCCTGCTGGAGGCGACGCGCCAGGCCTATGCCCGGGTGCACCCGGGCAGCGCGGTCGCCGCCGCGACCGTACTGAACCCCGGTCTCACGCCTCATCCGGCGTCGCGCAACCGCCGCGACGGCGGCTGATCCGCCGGGGACGCTTTGCAGCCGGTCCGGCAGGCCCTAAAGGGCGGGCATGCAAAGACTGATCCTGATGCGGCACGCCGAGGCCGAGCGGGCGCCGGGGCCCGGCTCCGACCGCGACCGGCCGTTGGCGGCGCGGGGCCGCGACGACGCCGCCGCCATGGGGCGCGCGCTGGCGGCGCGCGGCCTGCGGCCGGATCTGGCGCTGGTGTCGCCGGCGGCGCGCACGCGGGAAACCTGGGACCTGCTGCACGACGCCTTCGGCGACGTCCAGGTCCGGGACGACGCGGCGCTGTACAATGGCGACGCCGACACCCTTCGTCGCCTGATCGAGGCGGCCGAAGACGAGGCGGGTTGTCTGATGGTGGTCGCGCACAATCCCGGCATTCATCTGCTGGCGGTGGAGTATCTGGTCGAGAGCGCCGCCTCCCCGTCGATTCTGGACCGCATGAGCGGCGGCTTTCCGCCGGGGGCGGCGGCTATCTTCGGCGTCGACGTCGCCGGACGGCCGACGCTGGAGGGTTATCTGCAGCCCCGCGATCTGGCGGCCGGATGAGTGCGGTCGCCTACAAGCTGGTCGACCGGGCGGAATGGGAGGCGGCGCGAGCGACGGGCGTCTATGCCGGCTCGGCGATCGACCGGGCCGATGGCTACATCCACCTTTCGAGCGCCGGTCAGTTGGCGGAGACGGCGCGGCGGCACTATGCGGGCCGCCGCGACCTGATCCTAGCGACGGTGGAGCTTGGGTCCCTGGGTTCGGCGCTGAGGTGGGAGGCGTCGCGCGGCGGGGCCCTGTTTCCGCACCTGTACGGCCCCTTGCCCGTGACGGCCGCGACGACCGAACGCGCCCTGTCGGTGGGCGATGACGGGACGATGCTGTTCGAGGATGGAGAGACCGGATGGCCCTGACCGACCTCGCCGCCGCCGCCCTGCGACGGCTGGATCCGGAGGCGGCGCACGGGCTGGCCCTCTCGGCCCTGAAACGGGTTCCGCTGCCCCCGCCCCCGGCGGACGATCCCGTGCTGGCGACCTCGTTCGCCGGCCTGACCCTGACCAATCCGGTCGGTCTGGCGGCGGGCCTGGACAAGAACGGCGAGGCGCTGCACGGCCTGTCGCGACTGGGCTTCGGCTTTATCGAATGCGGCTCCGTGACGCCGCGTGCGCAACCGGGCAATCCGCGGCCGCGCCTGTTCCGCCTGTCGGAAGACCGGGCGATCATCAACCGCATGGGGTTCAACAACGCCGGCCTGGAGGCCTTCGCGGGCCAGTTGGCGAAGCGCCCGGCCGGGGCGGTGATCGGGGCCAATCTGGGGGCCAACAAGGACACGGAGGACCGCGCCGCCGACTACGTCGCCGGACTGACGCGGGTGAGAGGTCTGGCCGATTACGTCACGGTCAACGTCTCCTCGCCCAACACCCCGGGATTGCGCCAGTTGCAGGGGCGGGCCGCCCTCGATGACCTGCTGGGGCGGCTGGCGGCGGTTCGCGGCGGCGACGCCACGCCGGTCTTCCTGAAAATCGCGCCGGACCTGACGGAGGACGAGATCGGCCTGATCGTCGAAGCCGCGCTGGACCACGGCATCGACGCCCTGATCGTCGCCAACACCACCCTGGACCGGCCCGATACGCTGAAGTCGCCGCTGCGCGGCGAGGCCGGCGGCCTGTCCGGCGCGCCGCTGAAAACCTGGGCCGCGGCGGCGCTGCGGGCGGCGGCCGGAGTGGCGGCCGGGCGGCTGCCGCTGATCGCGGTCGGCGGTGTGGACTCAGGCGCGGAGGCCTATGCCCGCATCCGCGCCGGGGCCTGCGCGGTACAGGTCTACAGCGCCCTGATCTACGAGGGGCCTGGCCTTGTCGGTCGCATCAAGCGCGAGCTGGCCGCCTGTCTGAAGGCGGACGGCTTTTCCACAGTCGGCGCGGCCGTTGGAACCGCCCGTTGACGGAGCGTTAGGGCCAATCCGGCAGGATGTCGCGCGGGCGAAACAGCCCGGTCCGGGGGAGCCGCATGGCGAACGCCAAAGCCGAGATGCCCGCCGCCGTCGACAGCTGGGCCGGAGCCATCCGCCAGCGACGCAAGGCGTTGGTGCAGCGGCTGGGCATGGCCGCGGCCTGCGCCCTGGTGTTCAGCCCGCTGGTAGGCTGGTCGCTCGGCGTCGGCTGGGTGTTGGGCTATTTCGCGGTCCAGCTGATCGACCTGTGGATCTTCGGGCCGGTCAACGATGGCCGAACGGAGCGGCTGCACGGCGTCCGACGTCTGGCCGGCGGCGTCATACTGACGATCAACGCCGGCTATTTCGGCAGCCTGGCGGTGCCGCTGTGGATCGTCGGCGGTCCGATGGGCGGCATCTGCGCCGCCATGATGCTGTCGGCCGGGGCGATCTATTCGATGATCAACGCTCCGCGCTCGACCTCGGTGTTGCTTCTGACGGTGACGCCCCAGTTCCTCTACCTGGCGTCCACGCCCTTCTTCATGGCCGCGTTCGGCGCGTCGCCGGCCTTCCTCACGGCGGCCTCGATCGCCGTGGGCGTCTTCATCGCCTACTGCCTGTCGACCTGGCAACGGATGAACCAGTCGCGGATCGCCGAGTCGGCGGCGCGGATCGAGGCGGAGGAAAAGCGGGCCGCCGCCGAGCGCATCATGGAAGACCGCAGCGCCTTCCTCGCCATCGTCGGTCACGATCTGAGAACCCCGATCAGCGCCATCCTGACCGGCTCGGCCGAGCTGGAACGGGGGGCTTCGGACGGCTCCGCCCGCGCCCAGGCCCGGTTGATCAGCGACGCCGGCTATATGATGAAGGCGCTGCTGGACGATCTGCTGGATCACGCCAAGCTGGAGGCCGGCCATCTGACCGTCGAAACGGTCGATTTCAACCTGCGTGACATGCTGAACCAGTCCGCCCGACTGTGGCGGGGACCGATCCGGGCCAAGGGTTTGAAGCTCCGGATCGAGGGGGCGGCGATGGCGCCCGCCGCGGTGCGCGGCGATCCGATGCGGCTGCGACAGGTGCTCAACAACCTGATCTCCAACGCGGTGAAGTTCACCGCCGAGGGTTCGATCACCCTGCGCCTCACCGCATGGCCCGAAGACACCGGCGGCCACGCCGTGCTGATCGAGGTGTCCGACACCGGCCCCGGCATGACGGACAACCAGCTCGGTCGTCTGTTCACCCCGTTTGACCAGACGGCCGAGGGCGTCAGCGCCCGGCACGGCGGCACCGGACTGGGGTTGGCCATCAGCCGGCAGCTGGCCGAACTGATGGGCGGCCGTCTGACGGCCCGCAGCGCCCCCGGACAGGGGGCCAGCTTCACCCTGGCCCTGCGGCTCGAGGCCGCAAAAGAGGGGGCGGCCGTGGCCCCGGCCCCGGACCGCGAAGGCCGCAACGCCATCGCCCGCGCCCTGTCGACCGCCGCCCGGCCATCCACCCGGGCCGCGCCGGGGGCGGCGACGGGCGCGCCTGCCGGCGAGGCCCCTTCCCGGCTTCAGTCCGCGGGCGAGGCTCCGGTTCCGGCCCCCGGGGCCGGCGACGAGGACGAGGGCCGGCCGATGCGGGTGCTGGTCGTCGACGACCATGACATCAATCGCCGCGCCATCCAGCTGATCCTGCAACCCCTCGGTTGCGACATCGCCACCGCCGCCGACGGCATGGCGGCGTTGAAGATCTGCGAGACCTCCGGGTTCGACCTGATCTTCATGGACGTGCGCATGCCCGAGCTGGACGGACGCGAGACCACCCGCCGCATCCGCGCCGGCGGCGGGCCCAACGCCGCCGCGCCGATCATCGCGGTGACGGCCGACACCGCGCCCGAAGACATCGCCGCCTGCACCGAGGCCGGCATGACCTATTTCGTGCCCAAGCCGATCACCGCCCCGATGCTGCTGGGGGCCGTCAACCACGTCATGTCCATGGCTCAGACCGGGGACGAAGAAGAGGCCGAGACCGCCGTCGCCTGACCCCGGACGTCGGCGACCAGCCGGTCGGGGAAGTCGACCGCCTTCATCCCGCATTCCCAGACCGTGACCACGCGCCAGCCCGCGGCCTCCAGCGCCGCGTGGGACACTGCGTCGCGGGCGCGGTTGCGGTCGATCTTGGCGGTCCAGTAGGCGGCGTTGGCCTTGGGCTGGCGGGCCGCGCGGGCGCAGTCGTGGCCGTGCCAAAAACAGCCGTGCACGAAGACGACCACGCGCCGCCCCTGCATGACCAGATCGGGCCGCCCGGGCAGGCCGGCCCCGCCGAGGCGGTAGCCGATGCCGGCCGCGCGCAGGATGCGGCGCACGGCCAGCTCGGGACCGGTGTCGCGCCCCTTCACCCGCCGCATCACGGCGCTGCGCTGTTCGGGGGTGAAGACGTCGGTCATGGCACGGACCTCGCGCTCACATCGCGCTCAAGAAGCGAGCGACCGCGTCGCGAGCGGTAGCGCCCTGCCCTAAAGCTGCGTCAGCAGGTGCTCGGCCGACGAGACCTTGAACTCGCCCGGCTGCTCGACGTTCAGCTGTTCGACCACGCCATCCTTGACGACCATCGAATAGCGCTGCGAGCGCTCGCCCATGCCGAAGCCCTTGGCGTCCATCGACAGGCCGAGAGCGCGGGTGAAGTCGCCGTTGCCGTCCCCCAGCATGACGATCTCGTCCTTGCCGATGCCCTGGCTGTCGGCCCAGGCCCCCATGACGAAGGCGTCGTTGACGGACAGGCAGGCGACGGTGTCGACGCCCTTGCCGGCGAGGTCGGCGCGGTGGTCCTTGAAGCCCGGCAGGTGTTTGGCCGAGCAGGTCGGGGTGAAGGCGCCCGGGACGGCGAACAGGGCCACGGTCTTGCCGCCGAAGACCTCGTCGGTCGAGACCGGCTTGGGGCCGTCGTCGGTGGCGCGGGTCAGGGTGGCCGAGGGGATGCGGTCGCCGATCTGGACGGTCATGGCAGGCTCCGGAAGAAGGGGTGTGAAGGTCGAACTCCCGGTCCAGATAGGCGTTGCCGGGCGGCGCGCCAACCTTTCCCGGCGGGCGGCGGCCTTGCGCCAGCCCCGCCCCGTCCCGATGATAGGAAGATGGACGATTTTCACTCCCTCGCCGGGCGGCTGCTGGTGGCCATGCCGGGCATCAGCGACCCCCGCTTCGAGCACGCCGTCATCCTCGTCTGCGCCCATCGTCCCGACCACGCCATGGGTCTGCGGCTCGACCGCCCGGCCCCGGGCGTCGACCTGAAGAAGGTGCTCAGCAAGCTGGACACCCCGGCCCCGGACTCGGCCTCGGACCGGCCGGTGCTGGTCGGCGGGCCGGTCGAGCGCGAGCGCGGCTTCGTCCTGCACACCGCCGACTGGCTGGCCGAGGACGCGTCGCTGGCCTTCGGCGACGGCCTGGCCATGACCGGCACGCGCGAGGCGCTGGCGGCCATGGTCGATCCGGCGGGGCCGCAGCGCTCGGTGCTGCTGCTGGGCTACGCCGGCTGGGGCGAGGGCCAGCTGGAGGACGAGCTCAGCGAGAATGTCTGGCTCACCGCCGAGGCCGATACGGACCTGATCTTCGATCCGGACTACGACGGCAAATGGGGCAAAGCCCTGGCGGGGCTGGGCGTCGACCCGGCGCGGCTGTCGGGGCAGAGCGGGCGGGCCTGACGCTCAGGCCGACCGCGCCCGGATCGGGGCCGAGCCGTCGGCGAGCGACTCGTTGAGATAGACCTCGGCCTCCTGGGCCGGCAGGGCCGGGGCGTAGCCGAAGCCCTGGCCGTAGTGGCACTGGGCGTCGAGCAGCAGCTTGGCGAGGCCGGCGTTCTCGACCCCCTCGGCGACCACTTCCAGAGACAGGTCGCGGCCGAGGTTGACGACCGATTTGACGATCTTCGCCGAGCCCTCGTCCTTGTCCATGGTCAGGACGAAATAGCGGTCGATCTTCAGCGTATCGAACGGCAGCTTGGCCAGCCAGGTCAGGGACGAGAAGCCGGTGCCGAAGTCGTCGAGCGCCAGCGAGGCGCCGGCCTCGCGCAGCCGCGTCAGGGTGTCGGCGGCGCGCGAGGTGTCGCGCATGATGTCGCCCTCGGTGACCTCCAGCTTCAACGCCCCGCGCGGCAGGCCGGCGTCGGCGATGATCCGCGCCACGTCCTCGACCAGATTGGCCCGTTCGATCTCGCCGACCGACAGGTTGACGCTGCAGAACAGCTTGCCGGCCGAAGGGTGCCGCGCCAGCCATTCGGCCAGTTGCCGCGACGCCTGGCTCATCATCAGCAGGCCGAGCTCGTTCATCAGCCCCATTTCGTCGGCGAGGCCGAGGAAGTCGTCGGGCGGGACCAGGCCGCGCTGCGGATGGCGCCAGCGGGCCAGGGCCTCGAACCCGGCCACGGCGCCGGTCTTGAGGTTGACGATCGGCTGGTAGAAGGGCTCGATCTCGCCGCGCACGAAGGCGTTGCGCAGGTCGGCCTCGAGGGCCAGACGCGACAGGCTGTCGGTCTCCAGCGCCCGACCATAGGCGGCGGCCCCGCCGCGCCCGGCGGTCTTGGCCTGTTCGACGGCCAGTTCGGCGCGGCGCAGCAGTTCGGCCGGGTCGGAAGCGTCGGGCCCGCCCTCGGCGGCCACGGCGCCGATCGAGACCGTCGGATAGATGTCGAAGCCGGCGACCCGAAGGGGCTGCTCCAGCGCCTCGCGCAGGCGTTCGGAGGCGGCGCCCGAGCCACGCGGCACGATCACGGCGAATTCGTCCTCGCCGACCCGGGCCGGGCTGGCCTCCTGGGCGAAGGCGCCGTTCAGGCGCGACCCGAGGGCCGCGAGCACCAGATCGGCCCGCTCATGGCCCAGAGCTTCGTTGAGGCGACGCAGACGGTCGACGTCAGCCACCACCAGCTCATACTCGCCGGGGTGGTGGCGCTGGAGACCAAGTTCGCCGCCTCGCACCGCGACCACCTGACCGGCCTGCTGGACCGCCGCACCTTCCTCGCCCGCGCCGGCGAGACCCTGACCCACCCCGGCG
>JAXHTU010000074.1:0-14823 GCA_034189955.1 Pseudomonadota bacterium
TGGCGGCGCTGGAGTCGACGCCGGGGCAGCGCCTCGGGCGAGTGGGCGACGACGTCCATGTCGTGCGCCTCGGCCCCGGCGTGCTGTGTCCGTCGCGGACGGTCGAGGTGGTGGTGGTGCGGCGGCCCTTCGGGGCCCTCGACATCGCCGTCGGCCGGGTGGTCGATCGCTCCGGCCAGGCGTGGGGGTGGGCGGTCGCGGCCGTCGTCGCCACCGGGCTGCTGCTGCTGGTGATCGGCCTCGCCGCCGCCGCCATGGCCCGGCGGCGCCTGACCGAAGCGGTCGCCGGGGTCAGCCGGGTCCTCGACCGCGCCGCGGTCGGCGACTTCTCCCTGCGCGCGCCTGAAACGGCGGTGGCGCCCGAGCTGACCGAACTGACCGGCCATGTGAACCGCACCCTCGACCGGCTGGACGAACTGCTGAGCTGGCTGCGGGACTCGGCCGACCAGCTGGCGCACGATTTCCGCACGCCACTGGCCCGGGCCTCGGTCCGCCTCGAACGGCTGCGGGCGACCGCGACGACGCCCGAGGCGCGCACCCTGATCGACGAGGCCCTGTCCGATCTGGCTCGCATCACCCGCTCGATGAACGAGGCCATGGCCCTGCGCGACGGCGAGGCCTGGGTGTTCGACAGCGTGCGGCTGGACCAGCTGGCGACCCAGGCCGCCGATCTCTACCAGCCTCTGGCGGACGAACGCCGCGTGGCCATCCGCGTCGAAGGCGAGGCCGTGTCGGTGCTGGGGGTTCACTCCCTGCTGCAACGGGCGGTGACCAATCTGGTCGACAACGCCGTCAAATTCTCGCCGGACGGCGGGGTGGTGACCCTGACGGTCGAACGGCGGGACGGCCGGCCCGTCCTGATCGTCGCCGACCAGGGCCCCGGCTTCACCGCGACGTCGCGGCGCGGCGGCGCGTCCAGCGACGGCCCCGACGGCCATGGCATGGGCCTCGCCTTCGTGCGGGCGATCCTCAGGCGCCACGGCGCGTCGATGACCGTCGATGAGGGTCCGGGCGCTGTCGTCACGGCCCTTTTCTCGCGCTAGGGTCGCTCAAGATACAGAGGATTGGCGATGCGGCGTTCCCCCCATCAGGCTCACGGCCTGTCGATACTGGCGCTGGCCGTGGCCGTTCCCCTGCTGGGGGCGACGCCGGCCATGGCCCAGTCGACGCCCCAGGGCCCGATCCCCTACGACGCCCGGCGCGGCGTCTTCAGCTTCGCCGAGGGCCTCGAACGGGCCCTGCCCGCCGTGGTGCAGGTCACCACCCTGGGCCAGTCGGAAGGCCCCAGTTCGGGCGACAACGAGCCGCGTGCGTTCTCCAGCGGCTCCGGCGCCATCATCGACGCGCGCGAGGGCATCGTCGTCACCAACAACCACGTGGTCGAAGGCGGGCGGAAATTCACCGTCGACCTGACCGACGGCCGCATCTTCGACGCCGTCCTCGTCGGCGCCGACAAGGCCACCGACCTGGCCGTCCTCAAATTCGACGCCAGCGGCCTGTCGCAGATCGAGGTCGTCGATTCCGACCAACTGCGGACCGGAGATCTGGCCTTCGCGGTGGGCTATCCGCTGGGCCTCGACCAGACCCTGACCATGGGGGTGATCTCCGGTCTAGGGCGCTCGGGCATGGGCGACCGGATCGAGGACTATATCCAGACCGACGCGGCGGTGAACTCCGGCAACTCCGGCGGCCCGCTGCTGGACAGCCGCGGCCGGCTGATCGGCATCAACACCTCGATCCTGTCCGGCGGCGGCGGCGGCAACGACGGCATCGCCTTCGCCGTGCCCAGCCGCATCCTGATGTATGTGGTCGGCCAGCTGCGGACCGTGGGCGAGGTCAAGCGCGGCTCCACCGGGGCGATTCTCGGCTCGCTCAACGCCGAACGGTCGCGGGACCTCGGCCTCGGCATCGTGCGCGGCGCCGTGGTCGAGAACGTCGCCCCCGGATCGTCCGCCGAGGCGGCGGGCCTGCAGCGCGGCGACGTGGTCCGGCGCATCCAGAACCGCCCGGTTTCGAACGCCGGCACGGTGGCCGCGACGATCGGCATCGCCGAGCCGGGGACCGAGGTCCAGGTCGTCTATCTCCGCGACGGCCGCGAGGGCCGCGCGACCCTGACCGTCGAGGCGCCGGGCGACCGGACGGTCGTGCTGGGATCGGGGGTGGTGATCGCGCGCGGCCTGAGCGCCCGCGTCGGGCCCGACGGCCTGCTGGTGTTCGCGGTCGAGGGCGGCTCGGTCGCGGCCGGCGCGGGCGTGCAGGCCGGGGACCTCATCCGTCTGGTCGACGACAGCCCCGTGGCGGGTCTGGAGGGCCTCGCCGCCGCGCTTGGCGGGGACGGCCAGCGCATCCTGTCGGTGACGCGGGACGACGAGCCGGTCGAGATCGTCCTGCCCTGATCGCGGCGCCCGGGCGCCAGACAGCAAAACGCCCGCTCGGCCGGAGGGGGGAGGGTGGCGGAGCGGGCGTCTCGCTTGGAGGAAGCATCGACCCGCCGGAGCCCGTGATGGAATGATCCAGGGGGGCTGGGGGGGCTGTTCAGGATCCGGGATCGCTCCGAACTCCGACAGGCCGATGAATCCGGTGTCGTCCCCCAAGGGGGCGGACGATGGGCGGAACGGCGGCGTTTTCGTGGCCCCGCCGATTTCTTCGAAAAGTGGCGTTCGAGGCACGCCGGTCACCGGGCGAGATCGGCGATATACTCTGGCGTTTCCGGATGGCGCGCCTAACTTCCATCCATGAGCGACGCCGCCGATTTGCAGCCGCAGGCCGGTCCGGTCTTCTTCGACCGGCGCGAGCTGGAGCTGATCCTGAGGGTCTACGGCCGGATGGTCGCGGCCGGGGAATGGCGCGACTACGCCATGGTCGGCCACCGCGACGTGGCCGAGTTCGCCGTCTTCCGCCGCTCGGGCGACGCGCCCGCCTACCGCATCGAGAAGCGGCCGGCGCTGCGCCTCAAGCAGGGGCAGTGGGCGGTCATCGGCGAGGGCGGGGTGGTGCTCCGGCGCGGCCGCGAACTGCCCCAGGTCCTGCGCGTGTTCGACAGCCGCAAATTCAGCGTCGTGGAATAGAAAAGGCCCCGGCGTCTCCGCCGGGGCCCTGGTCTCTCAACCCGTCCGGTCGATCAGCGACGACCGCCGAACAGCATCAGCAGGAATTGGAACATGTTGATGAAGTTGATGTACAGGCTCAGCGCGCCGTAGCTGGTGGCCACGCTCATGGCGGTCTGGTTTCCGCCGAGGGCGTAGTAGGTCATCTTCAGCCGCTGGGTGTCATAGGCGGTCAGGCCGGCGAAGATCAGCACGCCGGCGACGCTGATGATCATCTGCATCACGCCGCTCTGCAGGAACATGTTCACGATCGAGGCGATGATCAGGCCGATCACGCCCATGATCAGGAAGCTGCCGAAGCCGGTCATGTCCTTTTTCGTCGTATAACCGAACAGGCTCAGCCCGCCGAAGGCCGCGGCCGTGATCAGGAAGGTCTGGACCACGGAAGCGCCGGTATAGAGCAGCACCACCGTGCCCATCGAGGCGCCGATCAGGGCCACGATCATCCAGTACAGGGCGCTGGCGCCGCCCGAGGTGGGATTCTTCATCACGAAGTTGGACCCCAGCAGGATGACCAGAGGCGAGAAGGCCACGATCATGCCCAGCACGGTGTAGCCGGTCAGGCGGGTGACGCCGTCGGGAAACACTTGGGTCGCGAACAGCAGATCGCGCACCGCGGGCACCGAACCGGTGACCCAGGCGAGGACCGCCGACACCAGCAGACCCAGCGCCACCTTGTTGTAGACGCCCAGCATGAAGCTGCGCAGACCCGCGTCCACCGACATGTCGGCGGACTGGGGAAGCGGCCGGGCATAGCCGTTGTTGAAGTCGCTCATCGCGAGTTCGTTCTCCTTGTTCGCCGGGATGATCCCGGCTGTCCGGTCAAATATCGGGGTCGAGTCCCGTTGACGCAAGGAAAACCGGACTTGGGCGGTCGGGTTTCAGCCGCTACGAACGGTCGCATGATCCGGTTGTTCGCCGCCCTGCCGATCCCCGACGACGTCGCCGACACGCTCGAGCGGCGCCAGTCCGGCCTGCCTGGGGCCCGATGGCGCGCCCGCGACCAGTTGCACCTGACCCTCGCCTTCTACGGTGAGATCGAAGAGCGCCGCGCCGACGACCTCGCCGCCGAACTCAACCGCGCCGCCGCCGGGGGGCCGTTCGACTTCCGCCTGCGCGGGGTCGGCGCCTTCGGCGACTCCCACCGCAGCCACACCCTGTGGGCCGGCGTCGAGACAAACGAGCGGCTGTCGGTGCTGGCGGGCCGCTGCCGCGCCGCCGGAGAGCGGGCCGGGGTGGTCATGGAGCGCCGCGTCTACCGGCCGCACGTGACCCTGGCCTATCTCAAGCCCCAGACCAATCCGGACCGGATAGGAGCCTGGATCGCCGGCCACAACCTGCTGCAGTCCCCGCCGATCCGCGCCCAGACCTTCGGTCTGTGGTCCAGCGTCCTGACCCCGGACGGCAGCCGCTATCAGCTCGAACAGGAGTATCCGCTGTGACCGGACCGGTGATCGAGACCGCCCGCCTGACCCTGCGCCCCCTGGCGATGGAGGATTTCCCGCGCTGGGCCGAGATGATGGCCGATGCGGAAGCCGCGAGATTCCTCGGCGGGCCTCAGGCGGCCGAGGCCTCCTGGCGCGGCTTCATGACCATGGCCGGAGCCTGGAGCCTCACCGGAGTCAGCATGTTCTCGCTGATCGAACGCGATACGGGTCTGTGGCTGGGCCGGATTGGGCCCTGGACGCCGCTCGGCTGGCCGGGGACCGAGGTCGGCTGGGGCCTGCATCCCGACGCCCAGGGCAGGGGCTATGGCGTCGAGGCGGCGACGGCGACGCTCGACTTCGCCTTCGACACCCTGGGCTGGACCGACGTCATCCACTGCATCGACCCCGACAATACGCCGTCGCAGCGCCTCGCCGAGCGGCTGGGGTCGCGCAACCTGGGGCCCACTCAGCTGCCGCCGCCGTTCGAGGGCTTGCCGGTCGACCGCTGGGGCCAGAGCCGCGAGCAGTGGCGCGCCCGCCCGCGAGGCTGAGCCCGACAGCCCGGTTCGCGCGTTTAACGCCCGAGCTTTGACCCGCCGCCGCCATCGGCTAGGCAGGATGCAGTCATACGAGGATGGACGGATGCGCGTACTGGTTCTGGGCGGCGATGGATTCTGCGGCTGGCCCACGGCCCTGCACCTGTCGGCGAGAGGCTGGGACGTGCTGGTCGTCGATAATCTGAGCCGGCGAAACATCGACAACGAGCTGGAAGTCCAGTCGCTGACCCCGATCCGGACCATGGGCGAGCGCATCGCCGCATGGAAGGAGGTCTCGGGCCGCACCATCGAGTTCGTCAACATGACCGTCGGCAAGGAGTTCGACCGCCTCGTCGCCCTGATCAAGGACTGGACGCCGGACAGCGTGGTCCATTTCGCCGAACAGCGCGCCGCGCCCTATTCGATGAAGTCGGCGCGGCATAAGCTATATACGGTCGACAACAACCTGAACGCCACCAACCACCTTCTGGCGGCGATCGTGGAGAGCGGGCTGGATGTGCATCTGGCCCACCTGGGGACCATGGGCGTCTATGGCTACACCACCGCCGGCCTGCGCATTCCCGAGGGCTATCTGAAGGTCACGGTCGACACCGACTTCGGGCCGGCCGAGCAGGAGATCCTGTTCCCGCCCAACCCGGGCTCGATCTACCACATGACCAAGACCCAGGACGCGTTGCTGTTCCAGTTCTACGCCCGGAACGACGGCCTGCGGATCACCGACCTGCATCAGGGCATCGTCTGGGGCGCCCAGACCGAGGAGACCCGCCGCGACGAGCGGCTGATCAACCGGTTCGACTATGACGGCGACTACGGCACGGTGCTGAACCGCTTCCTGATGCAGGCGGCGGTCGGCTATCCGCTGACGGTGCACGGCACGGGGGGCCAGACGCGGGCCTTCATCCACATTCAGGATACCGTGCGCTGCGTCGAGCTGGCGCTGAAGAATCCGCCGAAGTCGGGCGAACGGGTCAAGATCCTGAACCAGATGACCGAGAGCCGCCGGGTCCGCGACCTCGCCGCCCTGATCGCCGGCATGACCGGCGCCGAGGTGCACAACGTCCCCAACCCGCGTCAGGAGGCCGACGAGAACGAACTGGTCGTGGCCAATGACCAGTTCCGCCAACTGGGCCTCAAACCGATCACCCTCGCCGAGGGACTGATGCAGGACGTCACCGAAATCGCCCGCCGCTACGCCCATCGCGCCGACCTGACCAAGGTGCCGTGCGTCTCGACCTGGAACAGCCGCCGCGCCGCCGCGGTGAAGGACGAACCGGTCACGGTCGCGCCGGTCGGCCCGGCCGCCCCCGTTCATGCCCAGTCGGCCTGAGCCCCCATGCCGGACGACGCGACGCCCCCCGCCCTGCTGGTTTTCGGCGGCGGCTGGCTGGGACAGGCGGCGGCGCGGGAAGCGGTGCGCCGCGGCGGCGGCGCGACACTGACCAGCCGCGATCCCGAAACCCGGCGCGCGCTGCAGGCCGAGGGGTTCGACGCCCTCGATCCGGCGGATGACGACGCGCTCGACCGTGCCGTCGGCGGAGCGAGGGCCATTCTGGTCACCGCCCCGCCCGAAGCCGACGGCTGCCCCGGCCTGAAGCGGCTTGTCCCCGCCCTCACCCGGACCGGGGCCTACCCGGACTGGATCGGCTATGTCTCGTCCACGGCGGTGTACGGCGACCGGGCCGGCGGCTGGGCCTTCGAGGACGATGCGCTCAACGCCGCCTCGCTGGAGGGCGCGCGGCGGGTGCGGGCCGAGCGCGACTGGCTGGACGCCGGTCAGGGCATGGGCCTGACCGTGCAGATCTTCCGCCTGCCGGCGCTCTATGGGCCCGGTCGCTCGCCGCTGGACAAGCTGCGTCAGGGCACGGCCCGGATCGTGCGCAAGCCCGGCCAGGTGTTCAACCGCGTCCATGTCGAGGACGCCGTCTCCGGCCTGTTCGCCTCCATGGCCCGCCCGCGGCCCGGCGCGGCCTACACCCTGTGTGACGACGAGCCGGCGCCGGCCGATGTCGTGATGGAAGGGGCGGCCCGGCGGCTGGGCCTGCCGCGCCCGCCGGAGATCGACCTCGACGACCCCTCGGTGTCCGAGGCCATGCGCCGCTTCTATCGCGACTCGAAGCGGCTCTCGAACGCCCGCGCCAAGGCTGAGCTGGGCTGGCGGCCCCGATATCCGAGCTGGAGCGAGGGGCTGGAAGCCATGCTCGGCGACGGCGGGACCTAGGCGACAATCACCCGGGACAATTCGGGCGAGACATGCGCGACATCGCAGCCCGGGACACGGGCGATTGCCGGGACAGTGGTGACATCGGAGCTGGAAGGGGTGGTTAGTCGCCAGTGGTTAGTGGCTGGCCGACGCCTGTGCGACCGCGCAGTCCGCGCCCTTCAGCCGGCAGCCGAAGCTGCGCACCGATCACTGGCCACTAGCCACTCGCCACTTCAGAACGGCAGCAGGTTCCGCTGGCGGCTGTAGGCCATGGTGCCGACGTTGGCGCCGAGGCGCAGGCCGACGCCGGTGCGGATCGGGGCCAGGACGATGCCGTCGGCGCGCTGGTAGTTCACGCCCACGCCGCCGACCAGATAGGCCGAGCCCTCCACGCCGGGGTAGCGACGATAGATCATGTCGGGGTGATAGAGGCCATAGACCAGGGTGAAGACGCGACTGGCGTTGCCGCCGACGTCCCAGCCGATCGAAATGCCCTGCCAGAACACCTCCTGCGAGGCCGACAGATCCTTCATGTGAAGGGCGCCGCGGCCGTAGCGCAGGCCGACGCCGGCCGCGCCGGAGCCTTCCTCGCCCGCGATGTAGGCGGTCGGGCGATCGCCCTGGTCGGCGAAGATGCGCTCGATGGCGGCGCCGATGGCCTCGGCGGCGATGCCCAGTTCGCGCGACCCGGCGGCGATCAGCTCGTCGGCGGTGTAGGCGGGGGCGTCCGTGTCCGAACGGATCGGATAGTCGGGATCGGCCGCCGGCGCGGTGGCGCAGGCGGACAGACCCGAGGCGCCGGCGGTGGCGGCGAGGCCGGAAAGGATCAGCTGGCGACGATGCATGGCTCTGGCTCCGAAGGCGGGGACGGACCGCCCGACTCGCGCGGGCGCTGGATCACACCGTCACCGGCGTTTGCGTCAGCCTTGCGGCGGCGAGGTTAACGGCAGATTGCGGAATCGAGGAACGACGGGCCGCCCGGGCGACGGAAACCAGCGGATTGACCGACTCATATCCACGCGGTTATACATCAACGCATAGCTCGCAGGTTATCTTTTTATGTCCGACATCCACGAAGTCCTGTTCAGGACGCTGGCCGATCCGACCCGGCGCGGCATCTTCGAACAGCTCTGCCGCGAGGGTGAACAGACGGTCGGGGCCCTGACCGTCCATGCCGGCGTGTCGCAGCCGGCGGTGTCCAAACATCTCGGCGTGCTGAAACAGGCCGGTCTGGTGTGCGACCGCCCCGAAGGCCGCCTGACCCACTACAGCGCCCTGCCCGGGGCCCTGGCCCCCCTGACGGACTGGAGCCGCCGGATGGCCGGCTTCTGGGAAGCCAAATTCGACGACCTCGAGGACCTGATGAAGAGGATGGATCAATGACAGACGCCGCGCCGCAAACCCGCTCCGTCGTCGTGGAGCGGGAATTTCCTTACCCGCCGGAGCGGCTGTGGCGGGCCCTGACCCAGCCGCATCTGATCGAGGCGTGGCTGATGAAGAACGACTTCAGCCCGCAAGTCGGCCACCGTTTCAACCTCACCGGCGACTGGGGCGGCGTACTGGACTGCGAGGTTCTCGCCGTCGAGCCGAACCGGACGCTGAGCTACACCTGGAACTACGTCCATGACGATCCGGCCTATGCGCTGGAAAGCGTGGTCACCTTCACCCTGACCCCGACCGGAACGGGAACGCATCTGCGGATGGAGCAGGCCGGCTTCCGGCCCGACCAGCGGCAGGCCTTCGGCGGCGCCGGCGCCGGCTGGCGCACCTTCCTCGAAAAACTGGAGCAGACACTGGCGCAGGCCGGTCCGACGGCCTGACCGTCCCCCTCTGAAGGAGATATCCATGCACTGGAGCACCTCGATCCGGCAGGCCCACCGGTGGCTTTCGATCGCTTTCACCGTGATCGTCGCCGGCATCTTCCTCGCCCTCGGGCTGGGGCGGCAGCCGGCGGAATGGGTCTATTTCCTGCCGCTGTTCCCGCTGGCCCTGATGATGGCGTCGGGCCTCTACATGTTCGCCCTGCCCTATGTCCGGAAGCCGCGCGCCGGGGAGAGGACCTAGCGATGGTGGAGAACAAGCCGGTGCTGCTCTCCGGCGGCAATCCGCAGATCGCCAAGGGCTTTGGCGACGCCCCGGTCCAGGCCTGGATCGCGGCCGCGCCGGGGTGGAAAAGCGGGGTCGGGCGCCGGATAGACGCCATCGTCGAGGCGGCGGTCCCCGGCGTCCGCAAGGCGGTCAAATGGAACTCGCCGCTGTACGGGGTCGAGGAGCACGTCTGGTTCCTCAGCCTCCATTGCTTCGACGCCTATGTGAAGGTCGCCTTCTTCCGCGGCGCGGCGCTGGATCCGGTCCCGCCCGTCGGCTCGAAGCAAAAGAACGTGCGCTATTTCCACATCCACGAAGGCGACGACCTCGACGAGGCGCGGTTCGCCGACTGGGTGCGGCAGGCCAGCGCCCTGCCCGGCGAACGCATGTGATCGCCGGCGGGCGGCCGGGCGGCCTCAGCCGCGCAGCACGCCGCCGGCCTTGCCCGCCGCCGCCACGACCTTCGCCGACAAGGCCTCGATCTCGGCCTCGGTCAGGGTGGCCTCGCGCGGCTGGAGCACGACTTCCAGGGCCACCGACTTCATGCCCCCGGCGACGCCGGCGCCGCGATAGACGTCGAACACCCGAACCTCGACGATCAGGGCCTTGTCGGCCCCGGCCACGGCGCGAACCAGGTCGCCCGTCGCCCGGCCCTCGTCCATGACGAAGGCGAAGTCGCGGGTCAGCGGCTGCAGCGGCGCCAGGGCCGCGGGACCGCGCGTCTTGGTCGCCTTGCCGCGCGGTTCGGGCACGGCGTCGAGCACGATCTCGAAGGCCAGCATCGGCGCGTCGGCGTCCAGCGCCTTGAGCACCCGCGGATGCAGGGCGCCGAACTCGACCATGACATTCTTCGGACCCAGCTGCAGCCGGGCCGAGCGGCCGGGATGCCACCAGTCGCGGTTCTGGCCCTGGACCAGCTGCAGCGAGGCCGTCGGCGCGCCCAGCTCGTCCAGCAGGGCCAGCAGATCGCCCTTCAGCGCGAACAGGGCGTCTTCGGCCGCGCCGCCCCAGTGGCGGGCGGAGCGGGGCGCGACGAGGCCGGCGATGACCGTGCGCTGGCCGGTCGGACTGTCGTCCAGATAGATCGGGCCGATCTCGAACAGGGCCGCGTCCGGGTGGCCGCGGTCGGCGTTGCGCGCCGCCGCCTGGATCAAATTGGGCAGGGCCGAGGGCCGCATGCAGTCAAGATCGGCGGCGATCGGATTCTCGACCCGCAGGGCGTCGTCGCCGCCGCCGAACAGGGCCGCCGTCGCCTGTCTGGTGAAGGACCAGGTGACCGCCTCGGCATAGCCCATGGCCGCCAGCGCCCGGCGGGCCGCGCGCACCCGCGCCTGACGGGGGTTGAGCACCCCCCTGGAGGGCGCGCCGAGGTCGGGCAGGGGCGTCGAAGGCAGGGCGTCATAGCCCTCGATGCGGGCGACCTCCTCGACCAGATCGGCCGGGCCCTCGACGTCGCGCCGCCACGACGGCGGGGTCACGCTCCAGGGCGAGCCCCGCACGATCTCGAAGCCGAGTCGGGTCAGGATTTCGGCGATGCGGTCGTCGTCCAGCGACAGGCCGGTCAGGGCGCCGACACGGGCCGGATCGAAGGCGAAGGCCGACGGATCGACAGGCGCCTGTCCCGCCAGCACGATCTCCGAAGGCTCGCCGCCGCACAGATCGAGGATCAGGCGCGTCGCCAGCTCCAGCCCCGGAACCACCGAGGCCGGATCGACGCCGCGGGCGAAGCGGTACTGGGCGTCGGAGTTGAGACTCAGGGTCCGGCCGGTCTGGGCCGTGACCAGCGGGTCGAACCAGGCGCATTCGACGAAGACGTCGACGGTCGCGTCCGAACAGCCGGTCGACTCCCCGCCCATCACCCCGCCGAGGCCGATCGGCCGCTCGCCGGCCGCGTCGGCGACGACGCACATATTGGCGTCCACCGTATAGGTCTTGCCGTCGAGGGCGATCAGATGCTCGTGCGTGCCGGCGGCGATGTGTTCCGCGCCTTCGGAGATCTGGCCGCCGCGCACCACGATCTCGGAACCGACCAGCTTGGCCGCGTCATAGACGTGCAGCGGCCGGCAGCGGTCGTAGGCGACCAGATTGGTGACATCGACCAGCCGGTTGATCGAGCGCAGGCCGATGGCCGTCAGCCGCCGCTGCAGCCACTCGGGGGACGGGCCGTTGCTGACTCCCCGGATCAGCCGGCCGGCGAACACCGGACACATCGCCGGGGCCTCGAGGCGCACGGTGATCGGCGACGGGAAGGCGCCCGGCACGGAGACGATCGACGGCGTGCGCAGCTGGCCCAGGCCGGCCGCCGCCAGATCGCGGGCGATGCCGGCCACACCCAGCCAGTCGGGGCGGTTGGGGGTGACCTCGAAATCGATCACCGGCTCGGCCCCGAAGACGCCGGCCGCCGGGGTTCCGACCGCCAGCTCGTCGGCCAGCTCAAGAATGCCGTCGCTCTCGTCGGCCAGCTCCAGCTCGGAGGCCGAGCACAGCATGCCGTTCGAGACCACGCCGCGCACCGGCTTCTCGACGAGGGTGACGCGGAGGCCCGGCACCCAGGCGCCGATGGGGGCGTAGATGGTGGTCAGGCCGGCGCGGGCGTTGGGCGCGCCGCAGACGATCTCCTTCATCCCGTCGACGGTCTCGACCTGGCAGACCTGCAGGCGGTCGGCGTTGGGATGGCGTTCGGCCGAGAGGATGCGGGCGACAGTGAAGGGCGCCAGGGTCGCGATCGGATCGTGGACCTCCTCGACCTCCAGACCGGCCATGGTCATGGCCTCGGCCACGGCGGCCACCTCGGCGCCCGTCTCGAGATGCTCCTTCAGCCAGGAGAGGGTGAATTTCACGGCTTGACCGCCCGCGGCGCGCCCAGCGATGCGGCGAAGCCTTCGACGAAGGCGTCGTTTCCGGCCAGGCCGACGGCGAAGAACAGACACCCCTGGAACAGGCAATCGTCGACCGGCATGCCGCCGATGATCTTGGGCCCCGTCGCCTTGAGGAACAGGTTTCGCACGTCTCCGGCGACGTCACCGAGGTTGCAGTCGACGAACTGCGTTCCGCCGTTCGGCAGGAGAATGGCCGGGCCGCGGATGATGCAGTCGACGAACCGCCGCCCGACGATGCCCACCTGCCCTGTCTCCATCGCCGCGTCGAACAGCTGTCCGAGCGGGATCATCTCCTTCCTGAACTCGGCGCGCGTGGCCAGGTCGGTCGGAATGGGTCCGGTGTTCTTGACGTCATACATACTGGTGAATCCTCAGCTCAGGCCCGAGGCCGGATTGGGAGCGGCGAAGGCGGAGAAACCGTAGTGGGCCAGCCACCGCGTATCCGCCTCGAACATCGGCCGCAGATCGGGGATGCCGTATTTGAGCATGGCGAGGCGATCGACGCCCATGCCGAAGGCGAAGCCCTGGTATTCGTCCGGATCGATGCCGCAGTTCCGCAGCACGTTCGGATGGACCATGCCGCAGCCGAGGATCTCCATCCAGCTGTCGCCCTGGTTCAGCTTCAGCTCGCCGCCCGAGCGGTCGCAGCGGATGTCCATCTCGGCCGAGGGTTCGGTGAAGGGGAAATGGTGCGGGCGGAAGCGGGCGTCGACGTCGTCGACCTCGAAGAAGCGGGCCACAAAGGTCTCCAGCGTCCACTTCAGCTGGCCCATGTGCACGCCCCTGTCGATCACCAGACCCTCGACCTGATGGAACATCGGCGTGTGGGTGGCGTCGCTGTCCTTCCGGAAAGTCCGGCCCGGGGCGATGATCCGGATCGGCGGCTTCTGCGTCATCATGGTGCGAACCTGCACCGGGCTGGTGTGGGTGCGCAGCACCTTGCGCTCGCCCGTTTCGGGGTCGGGCCGCAGGAAGAAGGTGTCGTGCATCTCCCGCGCCGGATGTTTGGGCGGGAAGTTCAGGGCGGTGAAATTGTGGAAATCGTCCTCGATGTCCGGGCCTTCGGCGACGGCGAAGCCCATGTCGGCGAACAGGGCGATCATCTCGTCCATCACCTGCATGGTCGGATGCACCGAGCCCTTGCGGCGCGGGCGCGGCGGCAGGGTCAGGTCGATGTGTTCGGCCTTGAGCCGGGCGTCCAGTTCGGCCGCCTCCAGCTCCGCCTTCTTCGCCGCCAGGGCCGCCTGGACCCGGTCGCGCAGGCCGTTGATCATCGGCCCGCGCTCGCGCCGCTCGTCCGGGCTCATCGCCCCCATGCCCTTGAGCAGGCCCGAGATCGAGCCCTGTTTGCCGAGGGCGGCGACGCGCAGCTCTTCCACCGCCGCGGCGGTCTCCGCGCCGCCGATGGCGTTGATCAGGTCGAGTTCCAGCTGGTGCAGGTCGGTCATGGTCGCAGTCGTCTAGCGGGTGAACGCCGGCTCAGAAAGCCCCTGTCCGGCCTCGATGACTGGCGCGGGCCGGGAGAGCGCCCATCTTCCGGACTCCCACCCTCCTTGACGAGCCCTCCATGACGCAGCGCGACGCCGTTTTCCCCGCCAGTCCCCATGCCCTTTACGAGCAGCATCGCTACTCTCCAGCCGTGCGTTCCGGCGATCTGCTGTTCGTCTCCGGCCAGGTGGGGGCGCGACCCGACGGCTCTCCCGAGCCCGATCTGGCCGCCCAGGTCCAGCTGGCCTTCGACAATCTGAACGCCATCCTCGAGGCGGCGGGCGGCGGCTTCGGGGATGTGGTGGACGTGACCCTGTTCATGGTCGATCCCGACAGCATCTTCGACACGGTGTGGCCGGTGCTGGGCCGGAACTGGGGGGAGAAGCCGTATCCGACGGTCACCGCCGTCGGCGTCACCTGGCTGGCGGGCTTCCAGTTCGAGATCAAGGTCGTCGCCCGCATCCCGGGCTGACGCAAAAAAGCCCCCCGGCGCGAACCGGGGGGCTTTTCAGATGAACAGCGCCAGAAAAGTCAGGCGACCTTCAGCGCGTCCCGGACCTTGTCGGCGATCGCCTTGAAGGCGCCCTCGTCGGCGGCCATCGCGGCCAGGACCTTGCGGTCCAGCTCGATGCCGGCTTCGCCGAGGCCGTGGATGAACTGCGAATAGGTGAAGCCTTCCAGACGCGCGGCGGCGTTGATGCGCTGGATCCACAGGGCGCGGAAATTGCGCTTCTTGGTGCGGCGGTCGCGGTAGGCGTACTGGCCGGCGCGGTCGACCGCGGCCTTGGCCGTACGGATGGTGTTCTTGCGGCGGCCGTAGAAACCCTTGGCCTGCTTGAGAACCTTCTTGTGCTTGGCGTGGGACGTTACGCCCCGTTTGACGCGAGCCATGTCGCTATCCTTTCAAATTCAGTGTGGAGATCAGGTCAGGTCTGCGCGCGCCGATCAGGCGTACGGCATGTAGGACTTGATCTTCTTGGCGTCGGCGTCGGCCATGACCGAGGTGCCGCGGTTCTGGCGGATGTATTTGCTGTTGTGGCTGATCAAGCGGTGCCGCTTGCCCGCCACGCCGGCCTT
>JAXHTU010000075.1:0-14642 GCA_034189955.1 Pseudomonadota bacterium
CCCAAAAGCGACCGGTCAGGCGGTTCTCGAAAGAACCGCCTCCAGCCGCGCCCGGGCGCCCTCCAATTCGGGGAGCAGCTGACGCAGCCGCCCGGCGGATGCGTCCGTCGAAACCGCTGCCGCGACCGGAGGCGGGGCCGGTGTCGCGGCCCCGGCCTCGGGCTCGAACGGCACGAGGCCGTCGGGGTCGCCGTAAAGGGCCAGCCGCTTGAGACCCTGCTCGCGGTGCAGGCGCTGGACGCCCTTGATGGTCAGGCCCTCCTCGTGCAGCAGTCGCTTGACCGCCTTGAGCACGACCACGTCCTGGGGTCGGTAGAACCGCCGCCCGCCAGCGCGCTTCAGCGGGGTGATGAAGGCGAATTTGGTCTCCCAGAAGCGCAGCACATGCTGCGGCGATCCGACTTCGTCGGCGGCTTCGGAGATGGTGCGGAAGGCGTTCGGGCTCTTGGCCACAGGCGTCAGGCGGTCACGACGGCGTCGTGAACCCGGCCCTTCATGATCTGCGAGGCGCGGAAGCTGATGACCCGGCGCGGATGGATCGCCGCCGGCTCGCCGGTCTTGGGGTTGCGGCCCATCCGGGCGCGCTTGTCGCGGACCTGAAAGACGCCGAAGCCCGACAGCTTGACCGTCTCGCCGCGCTCGAGCGATTCGATGATCAGCTCCAGCGTGCGTTCGACCAGGGCCGAACATTCCTGTCGCGACAGGCCGACCTCGTCATGGACCGCCTCACACAGGTCCGCGCGCGTCAGGGTCTGGTGCTGAGCCACTGGTCCGCTCCCCTCGATAAAGTCCGTCGCCGCCATAAAAGAGCAAGCGCCTTCAAATGGAAAGGCGAAATACGTCCTACAGACGAAAGGCGCAGGCGCCCCAGGTCAGGCCGCCGCCCATGGCCTCCGCCAGAATCAGGTCGCCGCGCTTGATCCGGCCGTCCTGGATGGCCGCGTCGAGGGCCAGCGGAATGGAGGCGGCCGAGGTGTTGGCGTGCAGGGCCACCGTCGAGATGACCTTGTTCTCGTCCAGTCCCAGCCGATCGCCCACGCCCTTGATGATCCGCTGGTTGGCCTGGTGCGGCACGAACCAGTCGACGTCGGCCACCTCGATGCCCGAGGCGGCGCAGCAGGCGGTGATGGCCTCGGCGATGTTGACGACGGCGTTGCGGAAGACCTGATTGCCGGCCATGCGCAGATGGCCGACCGTTCCCGTCGTGGCGGGGCCGCCGTCGACGTAGAGCAGGTCCGTCTTGTTCCCGTCGCAGCGCAGGGCGAACCCGAGCAGGCCCTGGTCGGCCCTCGTCCCCTGCCCTTCGCGCGGCTCGACCACCACGGCGCCGGCGCCGTCGCCGAACAGGACGCAGGTCGAGCGGTCGGTCCAGTCCATCAGCCGGGTCATCTCCTCGGCGCCGATGACGAGGGCGCAACGGGCGTTGCCGCGGGCGACGAAACCATCGGCCACGCTGAGGGCGTAGACGAAGCCGGAACAGACCGCCTGGATGTCGAAGGCGATGCAGGTCGGGACGCCCAGCTTGCGCTGGACGATCGAGGCGACCGACGGGAAGGTCATGTCGGGCGTGGTCGTGGCGACGACGATCAGGTCGACGTCGCCCACTTCGCGGCCGGCGTCGATCAGCGCCCGTTTCGCCGCCTCGACCGCGAGATCGCTGGTCGGCTGGTCGTCGCGCGCCTTGTGGCGCTGGCGGATGCCGGTGCGCTCGACGATCCATTCGTCCGAGGTGTCGACGATCTTCGCCAGGTCGGCGTTGGTGACGACCTGTTCCGGCAGGTAGGAGCCGACGCCGGTCACGGCGCTGCGAATGACGCTCACTGGGGGGTCTCCATGGCCGGCGGGGCGGGCGGCTGTTCGAGCACGAGGGTCAGGCGGTTCAGACTGTCGCTGACCTTTTGCAGATAGTCGCTGCGGGCGAGGTCGACGGCGATGCGGATCGCATTGCCATAGCCCTTGGCGTCGGCCCCGCCGTGGCTCTTCACGACGATGCCGTTCAGGCCCAGCAAGGGCCCGCCGTTGATCGCGCTGGGGTCGATCCGCTGGCGCATTCGGGTCAGCGCCGGCAGGGCCAGCAGGGCCCCCGCCCTGGCCGAAACGCTGGAGGTCAGGGCCTCCTTCAGCAAGGCGGAAATGAACCGGGCCACGCCCTCGGCCGTCTTGAGGGCGATGTTGCCGGTGAAGCCGTCGGTGACGACGACGTCGACCGTGCCCTTGGCGATGTCGTCGCCCTCGACGAAGCCCTTGTAGTCGAGCCCGAAACCGCCCTCGCGGAGGATGCGCGCGGCTTCGCGCACCTCCTCGTGACCCTTCATGTCCTCTGAGCCGACGTTCAGCAGGCCGATGGTGGGGGCGCGGTCGCTGCCATGCACCGCCGCGTGGAAGGCCTCGCCCATGATGGCGAACTCGACCAGTTGTTCAGCGTCGCTCTCGATATTGGCGCCGACGTCCAGCACGGCGGTGACGCCGCGCAGGGTGGGCCAGCTGGCGACGATGGCCGGCCGCTCCAGCCCGTGGGCCGACATGCGCAGCAGCAGTTTCGAAATCGCCATCAGGGCGCCGGTGTTGCCGGCCGAGACGACCGCCCCGGCTTCGCCCAGTTTGACGGCCTCGATGGCGTTCCACAGGCTGGAGCCCTTGCCGCGGCGCATCGCCTGGGCGGGCTTTTCGGTCATGGCGACGACCTTGTCGGTATGGCGAACCTCGCAGACATCCTCGCCGAGGGCGTGTTTCGCCATCTCGGCGCGGATGGCGGTCTCGTCACCGTGCAGCAGGAAACGAACGCCCTCGCCGCCGTGGCGCTGGCGATAATCGCGGACGCCCGCCACCACGACGGGCGGGCCGTGGTCCCCGCCCATGGCGTCGAGCGAAATCAGTACTGGGGATGGCAAGCCGTTTCGACTCCGTCGCGCCGTCAGCCCGGCGCCGGTTTGGGGGACGATAGCGTCGCATCGGGGGGATGCAACCGCGCCGCCCCTGCGTCAACCTTCGTCGGTCGACCGAAGTTGCTTCAGGACGGCGAAGGGCGAGATCTCGGTCGGCTCCGGCGGCTGTACGAACTCCGCCCCGGGCTTGCGCGGAAAGGGGTCCAGCTGCAGCGCCAGTTGCTCGACCGCATACTGCCCCAGATCCACCTGCCCGCCCTCGATCGGATCGGGCGATTCGTCGTCGAGAGTGATGACGATCTCCTCGGACTCCTCATCGACCGCCTCGGCGAGGGACAGGGCGAAGGGGGCGTCGATCTCGACCGGCAGAGGCTCGAGGGTGATGCCGCAGGTCTGGGCGAGGCTGGCCCGCACCCGGCCCGACAGCCGCCAGCCGGCCGGGGCCGGCGCCAGGGTCACGTCGGCGACGAAACTGTCCAGCGAGGCGAGATCGAGCGCCCTGGCGATGCGGGCCCGCGCCGCCGCGTCCGGCTCAAGCCGCCGGGTCACGCCGGCGCCGACCTGATGCAGCCGCACCGGCTCGCTGTAAGGCAGGGTCACGCCGCTCATCCCTCGATCTCCGCCCAGTCCGGCCGCGTCGTCGCGGCCCTCAAATCCTGCGCCGCCAGACGGGCGCGGCTGGCCACGGCCCAGGCCGCCAGCGCCTCGCCCGCGGCCGGGTCGTCGCTTTCGTACACATTGCGGGAAAAACTGACGGCGAGGGCGGCCGCGTCGCCCGCGCGCAACGGCGGCTCCCAGGCCGTCATGCGGCCGTACATGGCCTCGCCCAGTTTGCGCATCTTCTTGCCGACCGAGATGTCGCCGACCCCCAGCTCGCGCAGGGCGTGGTCCAGCGACGAGACATAGACGTCGAACAGGCCCTGGGCGGCTTCAGCCCCGCCCTCGCCCTCGTCGCGCAGCCGCATCACCAGCAGCAGCACATGCAGGGTGTAGAGTTCGAAGCGGGCGTCGATCCGGTCGGCGACCTTCAGGCGCGTGTAGAAGCCCGGATCGCGGGCCTGTCGAACCGCCAGTTCATACAGGGCCTCGCCGGTGCGCTCGCGGGGACGGGATCGGAACAGATTCTGCAGCATGATCATACGGCCCCTTTTCCGCCGCGCCGTTGAACTAAGGCTCGGCTCCGGTTAGGTCAAAGACCTTGTTCTCACGCAGGCGCCGTCCATGCTCCGTACCAAGCTCCTTCTGGCCGCCCTGTCGGCCGCCGCCCTGACCGCCGCCTGCGCCCCCACCGTGGGCCAGAACGGCTTCCAGGCGATCGACGCCAAGCCGGCCGACATCGTGGCCGGGACCGACACCAAACAGACCGTGCTGACCAAGCTGGGCACGCCGTCCACGACCTCAACCTTCGAGCGGGACAGCATCTGGTACTATATCAGCCAGGTGACCGAGAAATACACCTACAACCCGGCCCGGGTGACCCAGCGGTCGGTGACCGAAATCACCTTCAACGACACCGGCCAGGTGGCGGAGGTGCGCACCCTGGGCCTGGCTGACGGCCAGCAGGTCGCCATGAACGGCAACGAGACGCCGACCCGCGGGCGCGAGCTGACCATTCTGGAACAGCTGCTCGGCAACGTCGGCCGCGGTCAGCTGCCGCGCACCGACGAGGACATCCCCGGACAGCGCCGCCCCGACTAGGCCGCTTTCACCGCCAGACACGCAAACGCCCCGGAGATCGCTCTCCGGGGCGTTCGTCGTTGCGATCGTGGCCAGGGGTTGGTGATCGGTGATTGGTGGATCGACGGCGCGGGCGAGGATCGCCCGACGGTCGATATCAACCACTTGCACCAACCATTCGCGGCGCGCCGGCGGTGAAGGGGACGGCGCCGGCGACGACGCCGCCCCCGACCGGCGGATCAGCCGATATTGCCGCTGGCGAGGACCGCCAGCAGCAGCAGGGCGACGATGTTGGTGATCTTGATCATCGGGTTCACCGCCGGACCGGAGGTGTCCTTGTAGGGGTCGCCGACCGTGTCGCCGGTCACCGCGGCCTTGTGCGCCTCGGAGCCCTTGCCGTGAAGGACGCCGTTCTTGTCGGTGAAGCCCTCCTCGATCACCTTCTTGGCGTTGTCCCAGGCGCCGCCGCCCGAGGTCATCGAAATGGCCACGAACAGACCGGTGACGATGACGCCCATCAGCATGGCGCCGAGGGCGGCGAAGGCGGTGGCCTTGTCCGAGATCGCCAGCACCGCGACGAACAGGACGATCGGCGACAGCACCGGCAGCAGGGACGGCACGATCATCTCGCGGATCGCCGCCCGGGTCAGGATGTCGACCGCCCGGCCGTATTCCGGCTTGACCTCGTACGTCATGATGCCGGGGTTCTCGCGGAACTGGCGACGGACCTCCTCGACGACCGATTCGGCCGCGCGACCGACCGCCATCATCGACATGCCGCCGAACAGGAAGGGCAGCAGCCCGCCGAACAGCAGGCCGACGACGACGTAGGGATTGGTCAGGGCGAAGTCGATCGGGCCCATGTTGGCGAAGAAGGGATAGGCCTCGGCGTTGGCCGCGAAATAGTCGAGGTCCGAGGTGTAGGCCGCGAACAGCACCAGGGCGCCGAGGCCGGCCGAGCCGATGGCGTAGCCCTTGGTCACGGCCTTGGTGGTGTTGCCGACGGCGTCGAGGGCGTCGGTCGAGTGGCGCACTTCCGAGGGAAGCCCGGCCATCTCGGCGATGCCGCCGGCGTTGTCGGTGACCGGTCCGAAGGCGTCCAGCGCCACGATCATGCCGGCGACGCCGAGCATGGTGGTGGTGGCGATGGCGATGCCGAACAGGCCCGCCAGCTGGAAGCTGACGACGATGCCGGCGATGATCGTCAGGGCCGGAAGCGCGGTCGACTCGAGCGAGACGGCCAGGCCCTGGATGACATTGGTGCCGTGGCCCGAGACCGAGGCGTTGGCCACCGAGCGCACCGGACGGAAGTTGGAGCCGGTGTAGTATTCGGTGATGACCACGATGGCGGCGGTGACGGCGAGGCCGACGAGGCCTGACCAGAACAGGTTCATGGCGGTGATCGGATCGCCGCCGATGGGGGTGACCACGGCGTTGTCCGGCAGCAGCTGGCTGATCACCAGATACAGGGCGCCGACGGACAGGACGCCGGTGACGATCAGGCCCTGGTACAGGGCGCCCATGATGTTCTGCGACTTGCCGAGGCGGACGAAGAAGCTGCCGATGATCGAGGTGACAATGCAGACGCCGCAGATCGCCAGCGGCAGCAGCATCATGGTTTCGACATAGGGCTGGTCGCGGAAGAAGATCGCCGCCAGCACCATGGTGGCGACCGTGGTCACCGCGTAGGTCTCGAACAGGTCGGCGGCCATGCCGGCGCAGTCGCCGACATTGTCGCCGACATTGTCGGCGATGGTGGCGGCGTTGCGCGGATCGTCCTCGGGGATGCCGGCCTCGACCTTGCCGACCATGTCGCCGCCGACGTCGGCGCCCTTGGTGAAGATGCCGCCGCCCAGACGGGCGAAGATGGAGATCAGCGAGGCGCCGAAGCCGAGGGCGACGAGGCCGTCGATGACCTCGCGGCTGGTGCTTTCGAAGCCCATGCCGCCGGTCAGGACGGCGTAATAGCCGGCCACGCCCAGCAGGGCCCCGCCGGCCACGAACATGCCGGTGATGGCGCCGGAGCGGAAGGCGAGGTCGAGACCCCTGGACAGGCTCTCCGACGCCGCCTGGGCGGTGCGGACGTTGGCGCGCACCGAGATCAGCATGCCGGCGAATCCGGCCAGGCCCGACAGGACCGCGCCGAGGACGAAGCCGATCGCGGCCCAGGGGCCGATCAGCAGATACGCAGCGATCAGGATGACGACCCCGACCATGGCGATGGTGGTGTACTGCCGCCGCAGATAGGCCGAGGCGCCTTCCTGGATCGCGGCGGCGATCTCGCGCATCTTGTCGTTGCCGGTCGAGGCCTTCATCAGCGAGGCCGTCTGGACGAGTCCGTACAGGACCCCCAGCGCGCCCGCGGCGATGACCAGCCACAGATAGTTACTCATGGCGTTTCCATACCCTGTGTAGAGGCGCCCGGACCCTTGGCGCGGCGGGCGTTATTCGCCTCTGTCCGCCTTCCGGTCCCCCCGTGCGCACCGGACGCGAGTTGCGTCCCTGGGGAATTGCGGCCGAAACGTGCCGCATGCGTCCGTGTGACGCAACAGGGTTGGTGAACGCAGTTCAGCCGGCGCGGACGCCGGTGCGGCGGCGCGGAGACTGGCTGAGGATCTCGACCCGGGTGACCGCCCCGCGGCCGGCGATCGTGGCGGCCGAGCGCATCAGGCTGGCCGACAGGGCGGCGGCGTCGATGCGGGTCCAGTCATTCTCGACCACGAAGGGCGTGCGGTGGCCGGCGCGGACAAGGGCGTCGCGCAGGAAGGCCGCCTTCGGCCGCATCGATTCGGGCGTCGCCGGGCCGCCGAGGTGCAGGCGCAGGGAGACGAAGACATAGTTGCGGATTCGCCCGCCCGAGATGATCGGCAGGCCCACCCCGGCGATGCCGAAGCTGGCTCCCGACGGGGACGGGCCGTCGTCGGCCCGGGCGCTCGTCGCGGCGAGGGACGGCAGGGCGATGGCGGCGGCGACGAGGTCACGACGGAGCATGGGATGATCCTGCCGCCGACGCCTTGAGATTTCGTTGTCAGCCGTGGGTGAAACCGGGCCGGGCGATCGCGACGGGCCGGCCGGCGAACCGGGCCTCGACCCCCTGCCCCGCCACCACCCGGCCGAGGCGGGTCAGGCGCAGATGATGTCTGTCCGCCTCGCGGCGCAGGGCGGCCTCCTCGCCCGGTCCGGCGGTGAAGGCGATCTCATAGTCGTCCCCCCCGGTGACGAGGCTTTCCAGCGCCGCCTCCTGGTCGGCCCGGCCATCGTACCAGGCCTGGGCCGCGGCGGAACGGGGCGTCAGTTCGAGATCGATCTCGAGCCGGACGCCGCTGGCCTCGGCGAGGTGGCCGAGGTCGGCGATCAGGCCGTCCGAGACGTCGAGCGCGGCGCTGGCGTGGTCGCGGATGGCGGCGGCGAACTCCAGCCGGGGCGTCGGCGTGCGATAGTGGCCGATCAGGGCGGCGAGGCGGTCCGGCGCGAGCGACAGCCTGTCCTGCGCCGCCTGCAAGCCCAGCCAGCCGTCGCCGATGGCGCCGGTGACGAACACCAGATCGCTTGGGCGGGCCCCGTCGCGACCGACGGTGCGGCCCTTCGGCGTCCAGCCCAGCAGCGTCATGGAGAAGCTGGCCGGGCCCGGGGTGACCACGGTGTCGCCGCCCAGCAGAGCCACGCCGAAGGCCTTCTGGTCGGCCCGCAGGCCGTCGACGAAGGCCATCCGCTCGGGCCAGCCGCAGCGCGACGACCAGTGGCAGGCCAGCAGATAGCCGAACGGCTCGGCCCCCTTGGCGGCGAGGTCGGACAGGTTCACCCGCATCAGCTTGCGGGCGACGCCATCCAGAGGGTCGTCGGGCAGGAAGTGGACGCCCTCGACGATGACGTCCTTGGTCAGGACCAGATCGTGGCCGGGCCGGGACGGGACGACGGCGACATCGTCCTTGAGCCCCCGGCCCCAGTCGGGATGGGCGAGGGGCGCGAGGAGCCGGCGGATGGTCTCGAATTCGCCGGCGACATCGACCGAGGCCATCAGCTGGCGCGGGCGTCCCGGGCCACGCCGTCGAGGCAGGCGTTGACGAATTTGGCCTCGGCGTCGTCGAAGAAGGCCTTGGCCAGTTCGACGTATTCGTCGATCACGATCTCGCGCGGCACGTCCTTGCGTTCGCGCAGCTCCCAGGCGCCGGCGCGCAGCAGGGCGCGCAGGGTCGAGTCGAGGCGTTCGAGACGCCAGTTGGAGGCCAGCCGCGCCTTGACCGCGCCGTCGATGGCCTTCTGGCCGCCGACTACGCCGCGGACGATTTCGGCGAAATACTCTTCATCCGCCTCGGCCAGGGGCTCGCCCTCGATGTCGGCGTCGAAGCGGTGGTTCGAGAATTCGGTGATCACGGTCTCGACCCCCTCCCCGGCCAGTTCCATCTGGTACAGGGCCTGGACGGCGGCGAGGCGGGCGACGGTGCGGGCGCGGCGCTGACGGCTGGACAGCTGCGGCTCGGCGCGCTGCTTTTCAGCCTCGGCGAGTTGTTCGAGCACGGATTTGAGGCTGGCGGGTTCGGTCACGAGGCCAGTCCTACGCGCAGCCGCTTGCGCAAGGCAATCAGGTCCAGACAGGCGCGCGCCGCGCCGCCGCCCTTGTCGCCCTCGCTGAGCCGGGCCCGGGCCCAGGCCTGGTCCTCGTCTTCGGTGGTCAGAATGCCGTTGCCGATGGCCACGCCCTTGAGGCCGAGGTTGCGCAGGCCGGCCGCCGACTGATCGGCGACGATCTCGAAATGATAGGTTTCGCCGCGGATCACGCAGCCGAGGGCGACATAGCCGTCGTAGCGCGGCGCGGTCGGAAAGCGGCCGGCCTCCTCGGCCAGGGCGATGGCGGTCGGGATCTCGAGCGCCCCGGGCACCGAGACGATGTCGAAATCGGCGCCCTGGGCGCGCAGGGCGTCCTTCGCCCCTTCCAGCAGGGCGTCGGCGAGGCCGTCGTAGAAACGCGCCTCGACGATGAGTACGCGATAGGGGTCGCTCACGATTGCTCTTCTCCGTCCCGGGAACCGGCCATGTCGCGCCAGCCGACGATGCGCAGGCCGTAGCCTTCGAGCGCGGTGGGATTGGGGCGGGTGGCGCTCATGACGATCATGTCGCGGACGCCGAGATCGATCAGGATCTGGGCCCCGACGCCGTAGTTGCGGATCGAGCGGTCGACGGCGGCCGGCTTCTCGACCCCGGCCAGACGCTCGGCGAGACCGTGCAGCTCGGGGTCGCGCAGGAAGACGGTGACGCCGGCGCCCGGATGGTCGCTGATCGCCTTCAGCGCCCGGGGCACATAGTTCTGCCGCGCCTCGACATGGCCCAGCAGGTCGGCGGCGAAATCGACCTGGTGCATGCGCACGAGGGTCGGCTTGCCCGGCTCGATCTTGCCCTTGACGAGGGCGACGTGTTCGACGCCCTCGATGGCGTTGCGGTACAGCATCAGGCGGAACGGGCCGCCGTGGACGCTGTCGAACGGCGTGTCCATGACCCGCTCGACCAGCCGCTCGGTGCGGCGACGATAGGCGATCAGGTCGGCGATCGTGCCGATCTTGAGACCGTGCAGCTGGGCGAAGGCGACGAGGTCCGGCATCCGGGCCATGGTGCCGTCTTCGTTCATGATCTCGCAGATGACCCCGGCCGGGGTCAGGCCGGCCATGCGGCTGATGTCGACGGCCGCCTCGGTGTGGCCGGTGCGGACCAGCACGCCGCCGTCGCGGGCCACCAGGGGGAAGACGTGGCCGGGCGAGACGATGTCGTCGGCGCCGCGGGTCGGATCGGCGGCCACCTGGACGGTGCGGGCGCGGTCGGCGGCGGAAATGCCGGTGGTGACGCCCTCTTTCGCCTCGATCGACACCGTGAAGGCGGTGCCCATGCTCTCGCGATTCTCGGCCGCCATGGGCGGCAGACGCAGCTGGCGGGCCCGGTCGGCGGTGATGGCGAGGCAGATCAGGCCGCGCGCGTGGCGGGCCATGAAATTGATCTGGTCCGGCGTGGCGAACTGCGCCGGAATGATGATGTCGCCCTCGTTCTCGCGATCCTCGGCGTCGACCAGGATGTAGGGCCTGCCGTTGCGGGCGTCCTCGAGGATGTCCTCGATGGGGCTGATCGGGCTGTCGTTCATGTTCGCGGCCGCAGGCCTTTGGGAAGATGGGGGCATCACGCCGTCTCCTGCCACCGCGCGAGGTATCGCGCCAGCATGTCGATCTCGAGATTGACCGCGTCGCCCGGTTTGAGGGCGCCGAGGGTGGTCGCTTCCCAGGTATGCGGGATGATGTTGAGGCCGAAGGTCCGGCCCTCGACGGCGTTGACCGTCAGGGACACGCCGTCGACGGTGATCGAGCCCTTGGGCGCGATATAGCGGTGCAGCGGCGCCGGGGCCTCGATCTCGATGCGGTGCGAACCGCCCTCCGGGGTGATCGAGACGACCCGGCCGAGGCCGTCGACGTGGCCGGAGACGACGTGTCCGCCCATTTCGTCGCCCAGCCGGGCGGCGCGCTCCAGATTGACGCGATGACCCTCGGCCCAGCCGCCGAGCGTGGTCTTCGACAGGGTCTCGCCGGAGACCTCGACGGCGAACCAGCCGGGACCCTTTTCGGTCACGGTCAGGCAGCAGCCGGCGTGGCTGATCGAGGCGCCGAGGTCGATGCCGGGCGTGTCCCAGGCCGTCTCGATCTCATAGCGACGGTCGCGCGCGGTCTGTTCGACCCGCCGCACCCGTCCAATATCCGTAACGATACCCGTGAACATCAGAGCCTCTCGTAGCGCTCCCACAGGTCGTCACCGCAAGGCGCGACCGCAAGGCGTCGGAACCGCGGGGCGTCCGAAAGCCGGGCCAGCGCCAGCGCCGCCACACAGGGGCGACCTTCCCCACCCAGCAGTATGGGAGCGCGAAACCATTCCAGCCGGTCCACCAGCCCGGCGCGCAGGAAACTGGCGGCCACCTGGCCGCCGCCCTCGATCAGCACCGAGGTCGCGCCCTTGCGGCGGATGGCGGCCAGGGCGGCGGCCGGGGCCGGACGGCCATCGACGGCCGTCACCTGTTCGACCATGGCCGAACCCAGCGGCGACGGGGCGCAGGCGGTCAGGATCAGACTGTCGCCGCCGGCCGCCACCCGGGCCGTGGCCGGCGTGCGGAGCCGGCTGTCGAGCACAACGCGCAGGGGCTGGTCGATCGGACGGCCGGGCAGACGAGCGGTCAACTCGGGATCGTCCGTCAGCACGGTCTCGACGCCGACCAGAATGGCGTCATGGGCGGCGCGCTGTCGGTGGCCTTCCAGTCGCGCGGCCTCGCCGGTGATCCAGCGGCTCTCGCCGGACGCGGTCGCGATCCGCCCGTCGAGGGAGGTCGCCAGCTTCAGGGTGACGCGCGGGCGCATCAGCCTGCGCCGGACCCGTCATCCTGGTCGCCGTCGCCGAGGCCTTCGGCGCCGAGGAATTTGGCGAAGTCGCCGGTGTGACGGAAGTCCTTGTAGACCGAGGCGTAGCGGACGTAGGCGACCTCATCGACCGACTTCAGCGCCTTCATGATGAAGTCGCCGACGGTCGAGGACGGGATCTCGGTCTCGCCGAGGCTTTCCAGCTGGCGGGTGATGCGGCTGACCAGTTGCTCGACCTGTTCGGCCTGGACCGGCCGCTTGCGCAGGGCGACGTTCAGCGACCGCTCCAGCTTGTCGCGGTCGAACGGGGTGCGGCGGCCGTTGCGCTTGAGGATCATCAGCTCGCGCAACTGCACCCGTTCGAAGGTGGTGAACCGCCCGCTGCACTGCGGGCAGGACCGGCGGCGACGGATGGCGGCGCCGTCATCGGACGGGCGGCTGTCCTTCACCTGGGTATCCTGATGTCCGCAGAAGGGGCATTTCATCAGCGGCTTATCCGTAAATCGGGAAGCGACGCGTGAGCTCGCGCACCTCGCCGGCGACGCGTTGCGAGACGCCGGCGTCGGCCTCGTCCGTCCCCTTCATGGAGTCGATCACATCGGCGATCCAGTGGCCGACCTGCTGGAACTCGCCGGCGCCGAAGCCGCGGGTGGTGCCGGCCGGCGTGCCGAGACGGACGCCCGAGGTGATGGTGAAGGGGGCCGTATCGAACGGGACGCCGTTCTTGTTGCAGGTCATCAGGGCGTGTTCGAGGGCCGCCTCGGTGGCCTTGCCGGTCACGCCCTTGGGCCGCAGGTCGACCAGCATCAGATGGCTGTCGGTGCCGCCCGAGACGATGGCCGCGCCGCGCTCGACCAGGACGGCCGCAAGTGCGCGGGCGTTGTCGACGACCTGTTGCGCATAGAGTTTGAACTCGGGCTTCAGCGCCTCGCCGAAGGCCACGGCCTTGGCGGCGATGACATGTTCCAGCGGCCCGCCCTGCAGGCCGGGGAAGACGGCCGAGTTGATCTTCTTGCCCAGTTCGACATCGTTCGACAGCACCATGCCGCCGCGCGGGCCGCGCAGGGTCTTGTGCGTGGTGGTGGTGACGACATGGGCGTGGGGCAGCGGATCGGGATAGACGCCGCCCGCGACGAGGCCGGCGTAGTGGGCCATGTCGACCATCAGATACGCCCCGACCGAGTCGGCAATCTCGCGGAAGCGTTTGAAGTCGATATGCCGGCTGTAGGCGCTGGCCCCGGCGAGGATCAGCTTGGGCTTTTCCTTCCCGGCCATTTCGGCGACGTGGTCATAGTCGATCAGGCAGTCGCTCTCGCGCACCTTGTAGGTCACCGGCCGGAACCATTTGCCCGACTGGTTGGCGGGCGAGCCGTGGGTCAGGTGGCCGCCGGCGGCCAGATCCATGCCCAGGAAGGTGTCGCCGGGCGTCAGCAGAGCCTGAAAGACGGCCTGGTTGGCCTGTGCGCCCGAGTGCGGCTGGACGTTGGCGAAGGCGCAGCCGAACAGCTGTTTGGCGCGCTCCCGGGCGAGATTTTCGGTGACGTCGACATATTCGCAGCCGCCGTAGTAGCGGCGACCGGGATAACCCTCGGCGTATTTGTTGGTCAGGACCGAACCCTGCGCCTCCAGCACCGCCCTCGAGACGATGTTCTCGGAGGCGATCAGCTCGATCTGTTCCTGCTGGCGGCCCAGTTCGCCCTGGATGCCGCCGAAGATGTCGGGATCGGCCTCGGCGAGGCTCTTCGAGAAATAGTCGGCGTGGGTGAAGGCGGTCACTGGAATCCCCGAAAGCTGCGGCGCTTCATTTAGGCCTGTGCGGGCCCGGCCACAACATCTTGTGGGTCAGCGCGACGCCAGGGCCCGCCGGAGCTTGGCCAGGGCGATGCGTTCCAGCCCCTTCGGTTCGGCCGCGGGACCGACGGCGGAGACCTCCACGCCGGTGGCGACGTGGATGGCCGAGCATTTCAGATACGGCCCGTTGCGGGTCAGTTCGACGATGACCTCGCCGATGTCGTCGGTCGTCACAGACGCTTCAACTTCTGCAGCAGCTCGACGGTGTCCAGGTCGCCGTCCCAGTGGCCGATCAGGGCCGCCTCATTGAGCCCGATCCACTGCTGGAGCAGTTTCAGGCTGGCGCCGTCCAGCGGGCCCTCGATCAGCGTCGGCGTCGGCCGGATGCCGACCACAGCCATGTCGTCGATGTCGATCCGGTCGCCCGGCTTGCGGCACACCTTTAGCCGGGCGTCATGACGAGCGTGGCCACGGTGGCTGACCCACACGGTCATCGGGAGGCCGGTATGCTTCGGGCGCAGGTTCGACATGAGAAAGAAATCTTCTTCCCCGGCCGGCGCGCTGGCGATCGGCTGCTGGACGTTCATGCGGTCAATATACCGCGAATCCGCGGCTGACGGAACGCCTCAGGCCACCGCAGGGAGACGCGCCACGTTGCAGTGGGTCCACAGCCTGTCCATGGCCTTGACGAGGTCGTCCATCATGGCGTCGGTGTGGTTCGGCGACGGGGTGAAGCGCAGCCGCTCGGTGCCCTTGGGCACGGTCGGGTAGTTGATCGGCTGGACATAGACGCCGTGGTCTTCCAGCAGCATGTCGGAGATCATCCGGGCGTGGACCGGGTCGCCGACGAACACCGGGACGATGTGGCTGTCGGAGTCCATCACCGGAATGCCGGCGGCGGCGAAGC
>JAXHTU010000076.1:0-14581 GCA_034189955.1 Pseudomonadota bacterium
CGCCCGGTCGACGGCGCCGCCGGCGGCTCGCGGGTCAATCTCGGCATCCGCTCCCCGCCGCCGGCGGCGTGAAGCGGAGCGGGTCGAGGGCGGCGGCGTCCGGGCCGGGCGCCCTGCCCTCGATCCCGTCGGCGACGATGCCGGCGACCATCGGCCCCAGCAGCCAGCCGTTGCGGAGCGGAGCCAGGGCCAGGTGAAGGCCGGGCTCGCCGGAGACGCCCGCCAGCGGCAGGCCGTCGGCGGTTCCGCCGCGGACGCCGACCCGCGGTTCGCCGGGCGTGCCGGCAAGGCCGGACAGCGCCTGGGCGGCCGCGACCTGACGGCGGGAAACGTCGAGATCGGGCTCAAGGTCGCGCCGTCCGCCCTCCATGGTCGCACCGGCGACCCAGCCGGACGGCGTGGGAACGATGTAGAGGCCGGGCGCTCGCAGGGTGCGAGCCGGAGCGGCGCCGGCGACGGGCGTCAGCTGGCCGCGGAACGGTTCGATGGCGGCGACCTGGGCGGCGATCCGGTCCGGCAGGCCGGACACCGGCGGCGCCGCGCCGGTGGCGAGCACGAGGGTGGACGGGAACCAGACGCGTCCGTCGGCGGCCTCGACCCGCCAGCGCCCGGCCGTCGCCGCGACCCGGGCCACGGTCGCGCGAACCGGGGTCACGCCGGCGACGCGCGAGAGCGCCAGCAAGGCCGGGCCGACCTCGACGCGCCAGTCGTCGGGGGTGAACAGCCCGCCCGGAACCGGGCGGGCGGAGAAACCGGAGGCCGTCAGCCGGGCGATGGCGACGCCGGCGTCGGGGTCGCGCCATTCAACGCCGTCCTGGTGCAGGGTCAGGCCGTGAAGGGCGGCGAACGCCGGCCACAGGTCGCGCGCCCGCGTCAGGAGCGCCACACGCTCCGGACCGGCCTTGTCTGAAAGGCATTCCAGCGCCGGGGCCAGCATGCCGGCGGCGACGGAAGAGGCGTTGACGCCGCCGGGGTCGATCACGGTCACGGCATGCCCCCGGCCCGCCAATTCGGCGGCGGTGCAGAGGCCGAGCACGCCGGCGCCGATCACGATCACATCGGGGGAAGAAGTCACACCCGATCAGATCGACCGCCCGGGCCCGGAATGCAAGCGCTACTCGGCGGCGAGGGCGGCGGCGCGGTTCGCCTCGATGCGGCGGGTCAGGGCGGCGTGCTGGTCCCACAGGGCGGCCGGCAGGCGGTCGCCGAAGGTCCGGTAGAAGCCGGGGATGAGGGCGGCTTCCTCGGCCCAGACCGCGGCGTCGACATCCAGCAGGGTCGAAAGGTCGGCCGCGGACAGGTCGAGGCCCGAGAGGTCGAGCGCCCCGGGAGGCGGGACGCGGCCAACCGGCGTGTCGAGGGCGTCTGCCTCGCCGTCGAGGCGTTCGGCGATCCACTTCAGCACGCGGACGTTGTCGCCGAAGCCCGGCCAGACGAACTTGCCGTCGTCGTTCTTGCGGAACCAGTTGACGAAGTAGAGGCGCGGCAGCTTCGCGGCGTCCGTGCGGGCCGTCATCGACAGCCAGTGGGCGAAATAGTCGCCCATGTTGTAGCCGCAGAACGGCAGCATGGCGAAGGGATCGCGGCGCAGCTCGCCGACCTTGTTCTCGGCGGCGGCGGTGCCTTCCGAGGCGACCGACGAGCCCATGAAGACGCCGTGATCCCAGTCGAAGGCCTCGGTCACCAGCGGCACGGCCGAGGCGCGGCGGCCGCCGAACAGGATGGCGTCGATCGGCACGCCCTTCGGGTCTTCCCACTCGGGGGCGATGGTCGGGCACTGGTGCGCCGGGGCGGCGAAGCGGGCGTTGGGATGGGCGGCGGGCTCGCCCGACGACGGATCGTGCGGCTTGCCCTTCCAGTTGGTCAGCCCCTCGGGAACCTCTTTCGTCAGACCCTCCCACCAGACGTCGCCATCGGCGGTCAGGGCGGTGTTGGTGAAGACGGTGTTGGTGGCCATGGTGGCCAGGGCGTTCTGGTTGGTGTTGCGGCTGGTGCCTGGGGCGACGCCGAAGAAGCCGGCTTCGGGATTCACGGCGTACAGGCGCCCATCCTCGCCGATCCGCATCCAGGCGATGTCGTCGCCGATGGTCTCTGCCTTCCAGCCCGGCAGCGTCGGCTGAAGCATGGCCAGGTTGGTCTTGCCGCAGGCCGAGGGGAAGGCGGCGGCGACGTATTTGGCGCGGCCCCTGGGATCGGTCAGCTTGAGGATCAGCATGTGCTCGGCCAGCCAGCCCTCGTCGCGGGCCATGATCGAGGCGATGCGCAGGGCGTAGCATTTCTTGCCCAGCAGGGCGTTGCCGCCATAGCCCGAGCCGTAGGACCAGATCTCGCGCGTCTCGGGGAAGTGGACGATCCACTTTTCCTCATTGCAGGGCCAGGGCACATCGGCCTCGCCTTCCGCGAGCGGCGCACCGAGGGTGTGGACGGCGGGAACGAAGACGCCGTCCTCGCCCATCAGATCCAGCACCGGCTGGCCCATGCGGGTCATGATGCCCATCGAGACGGCGACATAGCCGCTGTCGGTGATCTCGACGCCGAGCGCGCTGAGCTCCGAGCCGAGCGGGCCCATGGAGAAGGGCACGACATACATGGTGCGGCCGGCCATGCAGCCGTCGAACAGGCCGTTCAGGCGCTGGCGCATCTCGACCGGATCGGCCCAGTTGTTGGTCGGGCCGGCGTCGGCCTTGTCGGCCGGGCAGAGGAAGGTGCGGCTCTCGACCCGGGCGACGTCCTTCGGGTCGGAGGCGGCGTAATAGCAGCCGGGGCGTTTGGTCTGATCCAGTTCGCGCAAGGTGCCCTTGCCGATCAGGTCGGCGACGATGGCGGCCTTTTCGGCCTGCGAGCCGTCGCACCAGTGGACGCGGGCGGGCCGGGTCAGGGCGGCGATCTGTTCGACCCAGGCGACGAGGCCGGCGTGCGGGGTCGGGGCCGGATGAAGACCCGGAATGGCGGATACGGTCACGCGAACTCTCCTGAACCTCTGCCCGGCGATCTGACGCCGCCGTGGCGCTCCCTTTGCGTGAGATCACGCAATGTTTCAGCCGGAATGACATCGAAGCCGACGCCAGGTCAAACCGCGCACGTTTCAACCTTCCGCGAGCGACGCGGCCGGCCCTGCCCGCATATTTCCGGTCGCGGCGAGGCGCGGCGCGGGGTATCGGACCGCCATGCAGACGATGGATCCGATGACTGCGACTCCCGAAGGCGCCCTCGCCTCGCCGGCCGTGGCGCGCAACCGGGAGCCGATCCTGAGCGTGCTGCGGGCGCACCTGCCGGCGCGGGGGCGGGTGCTGGAGATCGCGGCCGGGTCGGGCGAGCACGCCGTGGCCTTCGCCCGGGCCCTGCCGTCGCTGGCATGGACGCCGAGCGATCCGTCGGCGGAGGCGCGGGCCAGCATCGCGGCCTGGGCCGGGGCGGCGGGTCTGGCCAATCTGACGCCGGCGCTGGCGCTGGATGTGCTGGACGAAGCGAGCTGGCCGGAGGAGGCGTTCGCGGCGGTGGTCTGCATCAACATGATCCACATCAGCCCGTGGGCGGCGACGGAGGGGCTCATGCGGCTGGCCGGGCGGGTGCTGCCGGTCGGGGGGCTGCTGGCGACCTATGGGCCGTACCGGGAGGCGGAGGTTACGCTGGCCCCGTCGAATGACGCCTTCGACGCCAGCCTGAAAGGCCGCGATCCGGCCTGGGGGCTGCGCGACCGGGACGCGGTGGCGGCGGCGGCGCAGGCCGAGGGGCTGGCGCTGACCCGGCGGGTGGAGATGCCCGCCAACAATCTGATGCTTCTGTTCAGGCGGACCCGATGAGCCTTTCGAAGACCTGGAACGGCGACGAGCCGGTGCGGCTGAACAAATTCATGGGCCAATCGGGCATATGCTCGCGCCGCGAGGCGGATGCGCTGATCGCCGAGGGTCTGGTCTCGGTCGACGGCGAGGTGGTCACGGACGCGGGGCGCAAGCTGGCGCCGGGGCAGACGCTGACGTTGAACGAGCGGGCCACGGCGGCGCTGGCGGAAGGGGTGACAATCGTCCTGCACAAGCCGCTGGGCTTCGTCTCGGGCCAGCCGGAGCCGGACAAGATCCCGGCGGTGCGGCTGCTGACCGAGGCCAACCGGATCGGCGAGGGGGCGGTCCCGGCGGCCGACGCCTCCCTGCCCCCGATCGGCCGGCTGGACGAGGATTCGCGCGGCCTGCTGCTGCTGTCGTCGGACGGGGTGGTGGCCAAGGCGGTGATCGGGCCGGAGTCGGATCTGGACAAGGAGTATCTGGTCCGGGTGGCCGGCGACGTGACCGAGAAAAAGCTGAAGATCCTGCGCCACGGTCTGATGCTGGACGGGCGTCAGCTGCGACCGGCCTATGTCAGCCGGATGGAGTCGTTCCGCTTGAAATTCATCCTGCGGGAGGGGCGCAACCGGCAAATCCGGCGGATGTGCGAAATGGTCGATCTGGAGGTCGTCGACCTGATCCGGGTGCGCATCGGACCGTTGAAGCTGGACAATCTGCCCGAGGGACGGTGGCGGATGCTGACGGCCGAAGAGCGGGCGGCGCTGGTCGGCGGTGTTGTTGTACCCGGGTAAAAACCCGAAAATACCGTCCAGACCGTCCAGACCGTCCAGACCGTCCGAACCGTCCAGACCGTCCGAACCGTCCGAACCGTTCGAACCGTTTGGACCTGCCCTGGGCGTCCTGATTCAGTTTTCAAAGACCCGGGGACGCATCATAGCAGGCCCATGCGTCAAAAGCGGTCGTCTCCGCGCGATCCCTCACGCCGGAACACACGTCAGCGCGATCGCCTCGCCGCCAATCCGGCGGTGATCGACAAGGCGAAGCGGCGGCCGGGGGCCGGCGAAGAACGGATCGCCGCCGCCCAGCACGACGGGGTGGAGATAGAGCCGGTACTCGTCGATCAGGCCGGTCAGGGCGTGCGCCAGCACCGGCCCGCCGATGTAGAGATCGCCCTCGAGGTCCTGCTTCAGACGGCGGACCGCGCCCTCCACGTCGTCCGCGATCAGGGTGGCGTTGGGGCCGACAGAGGTCAGGGTGCGCGACACGATCCATTTGGGTTCGGCGCGCCATGCCGCGGCGAAGGCGTGCAGGTCGGGGGTCCAGGCGGGATCGTCCTGCTCCCAGTAGCGCATGATCTCATAGAGGCGGCGGCCATATATGCTGCCGGCCGAGCCGCGCACCTGTTCGATGAAGTGGCGGAACAGGACGTCGTCGGGCCCGAACTTTTCGTAATCGACGTAGCCGTCGAGGGAGACGTTCATGCCAAAGACAAGCCGCGCCATGTCGTGATCTCCGATCGGGGGGACGGCGACCGTCAGGCCGGGGCGTGCTGACGGAACGGCTTGAGCTGATCCGCGAGGGCGCGTTTGAAGGCCGGGCGGGTCTCGGCGCGGGCGACATAGTCGGCCAGGGCCGGGAAGTCGGCGAGCAGCGTCGTGTGGCGCAGGTCGCGCAGCACATGGGTCATCAGGATGTCGGCCGCGCTGAACCGGTCGTTGGCGAACCACCGGCGAGCGCCCAGGGCCGTCTGCAGGTCGGCGAGGCGCCGGCGCAGCTGGGCCTCGACCTCGGGCCGGCGTTCCCTGGCCCAGGCCTTGTCGGCGTGGAACAGATCGATCCCGGCCAGTTCGGCGACCATCGGCTCGACGCTGTTCGAGGCGGCGAACAGCCAGGTCATGACCATGGCCCGGCCGGCGGGGTCGGCGGGCATCAGGGCGTCCGAGGTCTGGGCGATCCACAGGACGATGGCCCCGCTCTCGAACATCTCGACCTGACCGTCGCGATAGGCCGGGACCTGGCCGAACGGCTGCAGAGCGCGATAGGCCGGGGTGGACTGATCCTCGAAGCCGATCAGGTGGTCGTCATAGCCGAGACCCGCCTCCTCCAGCGCCCAGCGCACGCGGATGTCCCGCACCGAACCCTGGGCGAAGGGCGGCACCCATTTGAAGGCGGTGACCTGAATCATGGCGGAGCTCCGTCCGTTGACCATTAGGTTGATATCAACATATAATGCGGCATGTCAAATCCGGCCTTCGCCACCACCCTGCACATCCGCGATCACTGTCTGTGTCTGCACGCGCAGCGGGCGGCGCGGGCGCTGTCGCGACGGTTCGACGAGGTCTTCCGGCCACTGGGGATCACCAGCGGCCAGTTCTCGCTGCTGAATGCGATGAACCGGCCGGTCCCGGCGACGATCGGGGCGATCGCCCAGGTCCTGGCCATGGACCGGTCGACGGTGACGGCCAATCTGAAGCCGCTGGAGCGGATCGGCGCGGTGGCGGTGGCGGTGGATCCCGAGGACCGGCGCGGACGCCGGGCGGCGCTGACCGACGCGGGGCGAGCGCTGCTGGCCCGGGCCACGCCGGTGTGGATCGAGGAACATGCGCGGGTCGAGGCGGAGCTGCCCGGCGAGGCGGAGGCGCTGCGAGCGGGGTTGCGGGGGGTGGCCTGAGACCATGCGCGGGCCGCCCCTCTCGCGCGCCGATGACCGCTCAGCGCCGGTTCGGGATGATTGACAGGCGAGGCGGCGAAGGACCGGCCGCCGCAGGGAGCGCGGCCTCCGGGCGCGATGCCGCCGCTCCCCCGAGAGGCGGCCGTCGGGACGGCTCGAGCGCCGCCAGTCGGCGCACGGTCTCGGCCGCCGCTGGCCCGGGAAGGGGTTCAACCGCGGCCGATGCGGTGGAGGCCCCGAGTGGGACGAGGCTGACCTGTCCGCACATGAAGCAGACCAGGCGGCCGGTCTTGAGTTCGACCGGGGTCCGCCAGTCTTTCTCCCCGCAATGCCCGCACCGGACCGCGATCTCCGCAGGCAAACCGAACCACATGAGCTTTACTCCGGACTAAAGCGCTGGTTGCACGAAGGCAGTCGCTCGCGCCTTGTTCTGGATCAAGGGTCGATGACCGCGGTCACGCCGCCAGCATCCAGATCGCCATGGCGATCATCATCAGGTTCTCGGTCAGGGAGACGAAGCCAAGGGGGACATTGGTCGAACCCCCGACGCAGGCGCATTTCAGCTGGCGCTTGTCGACATAGACGGCCTTGAACACCGAGACCGCGCCGACGCCGCCGATGAACAGGGCGACCGGGGCGGACAGCCAGGTCAGGACCCCGGCCAGCATCAGGACGCCCGCGCCCAGCTCGGCGAAGGGATAGATGTAGCCGTACGGGACCCAGCGCCGGGCCAGCAGGTCGTAGTTGAGGAACATGGTCGAGAATTTCTCGACGTCCTGCAGCTTGAGCATGGCCAGCAGACACATGGCCACGGCGATGAAGTTCGGCAGGACCATGGGGGTGACGGCCCGCATCGCCAGCCAGTCGATGGCCAGGGCGATCAGGGCGGCGACGGCGAACACGGCCAGCACCGGGACGTAGCTGGTGGCGCCCGGCTCGGGGACCTTTTCGCCGAAATGGCGGCGCAGGTCGTCATGGCCGCCGATGCGGACGCCCTCGATGAAGGTCTGGGGCGTGGTCCGGACGCCGTGCAGGGCCTTGAAGGCGTCGGTCTCGGCGCGGGTCTTCAGGTGGTGGTCCTGGACCGCATAGCCCTTGCGGCGCAGGAGCCAGAGCGATTTCTGGCCATAGGGGCAGACGTGGCCGGGCATGACCATGCGGTGGAGGACAGCGGTCTTCCGGGGGGCGGTCTGGTCGGACATGGGGGCGGACTCTCCTGTTGCCGATAACGGTCCGCGCCCTATCTGGGGTCCGTACCATGGTCCGGAGTCAAGCGATGTCCCCTATCCTTTCGAACATGACCATCGCCCGGCTGGCCGAGGCCGGCGGCGTGGGGGTCGAGACGGTGCGGTATTACCAGCGGCGCGGCCTGATGCCGACGCCGCCACGGCCGGAGGGATCGGGCTCGGGCGGCGGGGTGCGGCGCTACGGGACGGAGGATGCGCGGCGGTTGCAGTTCATCCGCTCGGCCCAGGCGGCCGGCTTCACCCTGGAGCAGATCGGCGAGCTGCTGGCGCTGGACGCGGGCGAGGATCGCGGGCGGGCGCTGGCGCTGGCGAAGGCGCGGCTGGGCGAGCTGGACGCGCGCATCGCGGAGCTGGAGGCGGCGCGGGCGGCGCTGCGGCGGCTGGCCGGGGCCTGCGCCGGCGGCGGCAAGGGCCCCTGCCCGATCATAGCCGCCTTCGAGGCCTGAAACCGCCGGGCGCGAGGGGTCGCCCCCGGCCCGGCGGCGATCGTCTACTGCACCTGGCCGGCCGCGGCGGCGAGGGCGGCGGAATCGGCCAGCGGTTCGACCGCGTCGGCGGTGATCAGCACGGCGGGCGCCTCGGCGAAATCGTTGGCCGGGCGGCCCAGCGCGCGCAGGGCGACGGCGACCCCGTCGCCGAAGGCGAACATGGCGATGCCCTTGGCGCCGGCGCGCACGATGACGGCGTCCAGCGCCTCGGCGGCGGCCTCGGTGTCGGCCGCGCCGGCCGGAACGACGAGGGCCTTGAGGGCGCCGCTGTCGATGTCGGAGGGCTCGGCGGTGGGCAGGACGCTGGTGCCGCCGACGTTGAGGCCGGCGTCGCCGACGGACATGGGGGCCAACGACAGGCCGCGGCCGCGCAGCACGGCCTCGGCGTCAGGCAGGTCGCTGAAATTCATGCCGCGACGCATGGCCAGGCCGATGCGGGCGCGGACCGGCGCGGGGCGGTAGCCGTAACCGGCGTGGGTGCGGGGGGCGAACGGGGCTTTGCGTTGTGCGTACAAGACGTCTCCTTCAGGGTTGTCGAACCTCCGGGACATCCACGCCGCCGAAACGGAAACGCCGCCTGCGCGGGGCGCGGGCGGGGCTGCGGGGTGGGTGTCAGGATGGGTGCAAGATGGGGGTTAAGGGGGTGGAATTCAAGCTTTGCAGGCGCGTCCTTCTCCCGATGGGAGAAGGTGGCCGGGCGGAGCCCGGTCGGATGAGGGTCGGCTGGTCCCGTCGGCGTGAGCCGCCGCTCCAGTAGTGACGCGGCTTGCGCCGAAGGCCGACGATCGACCCTCACCCTTTCGCGCAAGAACGACGGCTGCACCGCCGTGCGCTCAAGCCCTCTCCCATCGGGAGAGGGAGGGCAGATGCGGCCCCACCCGCTTGTCCAGCAGCGCCACCAGCTCCGGCTGCATGAAGGCGTAGTCGTCCGGGGTGTCGAGGCAGATGACGCGCTTGCCGTTCAGGTGCGGCCCGAAGCGGCGCTGGAGTTTGGCGCGGTGGGCGCGCTCCATGACGAAGATCAGGTCGGCCCAGGCGAGGTGGTCGGGCGTGACCGGCTCCTCCGCGTCGGGCGCCAGGCCGGCGGAGGCGGTCTCGACGCCGGGGCGCGAGGCGAAGACCCGCTCGGCCGTGGGGGAGCGGAGGCGGTTGCGGGCGCAGAGGAAGAGGAGGTTGGTCAGGCTGGACTCGCTCTCGAGGGAAAGTGTTTCTCAAGCCTAGCCAGCGCACCGTTCGCCAGTTTTATCTCACTGCCAATTAAAAGCTGTGCATCCACCCCCTCCTCAACCGCAGCTTCAATTTCCAACCTCACGTTCTTAACTGCCAGCAGCAAGTCACTAATAATCGTAATCAGCCGCGGGTCCGGCGCACTGTGCAGCGGGATGCGTTTCAGGTTTTCGTATATATCTCGATCGTCATAAACTTTAGCCATAGCTCGAATATGGCCTATAGCCTTAACTTCATTGCTTAGATGTTCTTCGATGACTCCGAAGAGGGTGCTCGCTCTTTTGGCAAGTGACCGAACTGACTCGACATAAGATCGATCGGCAATTTCCTGACGAAGTCGATCGCGCCGATCGGATTCACGATTGGCTATCTGGGCATTGTGAAGCGCAACCCAAATCGCTGCAGTGGTCGCTGCCGCTGACGCCCACTGCGATAGCGAGCCGACTTCGAGAGGCTGACTCCAAGCAAGATTTGCGAACAGGCCCGCACCCAAGACCATGACACCGATACTGAGCCAGAACTTTGCCCACTCGCTCGTCATTTTTTCGCCCCCCCTAAAGCGGAATATTATCGTGCTTCTTCCACGGGTTCTCCTGCTGTTTGTTCTTCAGCGTCCGTAGCGCCCGGATCAGCCGGCGCCGCGTCCCGTGCGGCATGATCACGTCGTCGATATAGCCGAGGCCCGCGGCCACGAAGGGGTTGGCGAAGCGTTCCTTGTACTCGGCCTCGCGCGCCGCCAGGGCCTCCGGGTCGCCGGCTTCCTTGCGGAAGATGATCTCGACCGCCCCCTTGGCGCCCATGACGGCGATCTCGGCCGAGGGCCAGGCGTAGTTGACGTCGCCGCGCAGGTGTTTGGAGCTCATCACGTCATAGGCTCCGCCATAGGCCTTGCGGGTGATGACGGTCAGCTTGGGCACCGTGGCCTCGGCATAGGCGAACAGCAGCTTGGCGCCGTGCTTGATCAGGCCGCCGTATTCCTGGCGCGTGCCGGGCATGAAGCCGGGCACGTCGACGAAGGTCACCAGCGGGATGTCGAAGGCGTCGCAGAAGCGCACGAAGCGGGCGGCCTTGCGGCTGGAGTCGATGTCGAGGACGCCGGCGAGGACCTGGGGCTGGTTGGCGACGACGCCGACGGTCTGGCCGTCGAGGCGGCCGAAGCCGGTGACGATGTTCTTCGCGAAGTCGGGGGCGATCTCGAAGAATTCGGCCTCGTCGACCGTCTTCAGGATCAGCTCCTTGATGTCGTAGGGCTGGTTCGGATTGGCCGGGACGAGGGTGTCGAGGCTGGCCTCGTCGCGCTCGGGGTCGTCGTAGCTGTCGCGGACCGGGGGCTTTTCGCGGTTCGACAAAGGCAGGAAGCCGATCAGGCGGCGGACCTCGCTGAGGGCCTCCAGATCGTTCTCGAAGGCGCCGTCGGCGACGCCCGACTTGCCGGCGTGGACCCGGGCGCCGCCGAGGTCCTCGTGGGTGACCACCTCGTTGGTTACGGTCTTCACCACGTCGGGGCCGGTGACGTACATGTAGGAGGTGTCCTTCACCATGAAGATGAAGTCGGTGATGGCCGGGGAATAGACGTCGCCGCCGGCGCAGGGGCCCATGATGACGCTGATCTGGGGGATGACGCCCGAGGCCAGGGTGTTCTGGAGGAAGATGTCGGCATAGCCGGCGAGGGACTCGACCCCCTCCTGGATGCGGGCGCCGCCGGCGTCGAACAGGCCGATGATCGGCGCGCCGTTTGTCAGGGCCATCTTCTGGACCTTGACGATCTTGGCCGCGTGGGCGCCCGACAGGGAGCCGCCGAAGACGGTGAAATCCTTGGAGAAGACATAGACCAGACGGCCGCCGATCGTGCCGCGGCCGGTGACCACGCCGTCGCCCGGTATGCGTTGATCCTGCATGCCGAAATCGTGCGAGCGGTGCTCGACGAACATGTCGGTCTCCTCGAAGGAGCCCTCGTCCAGCAGGACGTCGATGCGTTCGCGGGCGGTCAGCTTGCCCTTGGCGTGCTGGGCGGCGATGCGTTTTTCGCCGCCGCCGAGTTTGGCGGCGGCGCGGCGGGCGTCGAGCTGATCGAGGATGGTCTTCATGCGGCGTCTCCTTGAGCGCGAGGCTTAAGGAGGGCCGGGGGGAGAGGCAAGCGCCCCCTCCACCATGCTTCGCATGGTCCCCCTCCCCCTTCGGGGGAGGAATAAGGCCGCGCATTCCTCCCCCGCAGGGGGAGGGGGACCGCCGGAACGGCGGTGGAGGGGGTCTAGCCGGAGACCCCCTGCCCCATCGGCTCCGGCGCGGTCATCGCGGCCAGGCGCTGCAGTTCGGCGACGTGGGCGGCGAAGGCCTTGCGGCCGGCGGCGGTGAGGCTGAGCCAGGTGCGCTGGCGGCCGTCGAACGGGGCCTTGGTCAGGGCGACGTAGCCCGCCTCCTCCAGCTGTTTGAGGTGTTTGGACAGGACCGAGTCGGAGACGCCGATACGGTCGCGGATCAGGGCGAACTCGGCGTCGTCCACGCTGCTGAGGATGGCGCAGATCTGCAACCGGCCGGGCGCGTGGATGACCGGGTCGAAGACGGGAACGGCGGTCATTGCAGCCCCCCGGCCAGTTCCTGGCGCCAGACGCGCATCCACAGCCGGCTGCCGGCGATGGCGGCGACGAAGCCGAGGCCGCCGGAGACGAGGAACAGCCAGTCCGGGCCGGAACCGCGCCCGTGGAGCGACAGGAGGACGAGGGCCACGAAGACGGCCGCCAGACCGAAGGAGACCCAGCGGGCGCGCTTCGGCGAATAGCCGTTGACCCACCAGCCGTAGGTCTTGCGCCACGACACGACCATCAGGACCAGCCCCGCCATGGCGATGGGCAGCAGCACGATGGACCACGGCTGCGGCGCGCCGGGCGCGGCCACCAGCAGGCCGCAGATCGCGCCGTACAGGAGATCGTAGCCGATCGGATACCGGGCCGGCTGCGCAAGGCCTTCGCGGGCGGCCTTGATCGAGGCGAGGGCCTCGTGGGGGTTGGGGTCTTGCGTCATGGCGAACTCTCACTTTCCAATACGGAAAGATTAGGGGTCACTTTCCAGACCGGCAAGTGAAAACTTTCCAGGTTGGAAAGTTACGTTTCGAGCGCCCGGAACCACCGGTCCAGCAGGACGGCCTCGGCGCGGCGGGCGGCGGTGCGTTCGGCGGCCTCGGCGTCGACGCCCCACTGGCGTTCCTGGAAGGCCTCGTCGAGACGGCTGAGCTCGAAGGCGGCCTCCCCTTCCAGCCGGCCGCGCTGCAGGGCGAAGCCGAGGACGGCCGAACCCAGCAGGGGCGTGGCCATGGCCAGGCCGGTCAGGGCGAAGTCGTCGAGGCGCAGGGCCAGTTCACGCACCCGGGCGATGGCGGCCGGGTCCTGGGCCCGGTGGCATATGCCCTCGGCCGGCTCCAGAACCACGCCCAGCTCCAGCGCCGCCCAGTCGCGCCACGGCGTCCAGTCGCGCGCCTGTTCGACGGCCAGCGAAGTCGGATGGTCGGCGAGGTAGCAGAGCAGGTCCGAGCCGGAGAAGGCCGCGATCTCGTCGGCCACCGGCTCGCGGGCCTGGCTGACGCGGTCGATGGCGGTGGAGGCCAGACGGGTGGCGGGCATGGTGGCGGGATCGATGAACTCGCCCTGGGCGGCCCATTCGTCGGCGACGAGCCGGGCGGCGTCCTCGGTCGGCAGGCGCAACGGGGCATGGGCGGGGGTTTTCGGCGTGCGGCCGTCGAGAGTGATGGCCCAGCCGCCCTCGCCTTCCCGGACGTCGACGGTCTTCCAGAAGCGTTTCAGCCGCTCCTCGGACTCGCGGAAGCCCTTGCGCGCGGCGACATTGGGATCGAGGGGCGGGATGTGGCTCATGACGGCCCTATAGCGCGGCGGCGCGCCCCCCTCCACCATCCTTCGGATGGTCCCCGTCCCCCTATGGGGGAGGAATGCGGAACGGCCGGGGCCGCCGGGCGGTTAGGTCAGCGGCGCCGCGACGCTGACAGAAAGACGACCGAACGCATGGACGACCGGGGAGAAGGCCGCGCGGAACTGGCCGAGGACCGCACCGACCTCGCCGAGGACCGAACGGCCATGGCCAATGAGCGGACCTTCGCCGGCTGGGCCCGGACGGCGATGGCGGCGATCGGCATAGGCTTGGCCTTCAACGCCCTGTTCAACGCCATGGAGCCGGCCTGGGCGCCCAAGGCCATCGCCACCGTCTTCATCCTGCTGGCCATCTTCCTGGTGGTGATGGCCGAGCGGCGGGCCTGCGCCGTCTCGGCGCGGCTGGACACCCACGCGGGCAAGGACCTGTCGTCGATGAACGTCCGCGTCATCGCCATCGCCATCGGCTTCGGCGCCGCCTGTCTGATCGCGGGGATCTGGCTGCTGGTCTGACCGTCAGGCGGCGCGGGTCAGGGCGGCGAAGCCGTCCAGCACCACGGTCAGTTCGGAGAAGGTTTCGGCGACGTGGCGGGCCCCGGCGGCGCGCTGCTCCCCGACCGTGTGGAAGCCCCAGGCCACGCCCAGCGGCAGGACGCCCGCGTTGATCGCCATGGTGATGTCGTGGGCGGTGTCGCCGATCATGACGGTGCGCAACGGGTCGCTGTCGCAGGCGGCCATGGCGGCGTGGAGCATGGCCGGGTCGGGCTTGCCGGGACCGTCCTCGGCGCAGTGGGACGAGAGAAACAGGTCGGCCCAGCCTTCCCGGGCGAGGTTGCGGGCCACGCCGCGGCGGTTCTGGCCGGTCGCCAGAGCCAGACGCCAGCCGTCGCGATGCAGGCGGCGCAGGGTGGTCATGGCCTCGGGATAGAGCGGCTCCTCGTGGCCGTCCGCATACATGCGATTGAAGCTGGCGCGGAAGCCGGCGACGAAGCGGGCCAGGGTCGGCGCGTCGAGGCCCGGCTCCAGCACCGCCATGGCGTGCTCCAGCGACAGGCCGACGATCTGGCGGACGCGGTCGTAGTCGGGCTCGGGCAGGCCGATGTCGCGCGCGGCCTCGCAGGCGGCGCGATGGATCGAGGCGCGGCTGTCGACGAGGGTGCCGTCGATGTCGAAAACGGCGAGGGGACGGGTCATGGGCGGAAGGCCCCCTCCACCGCCGTGCCGGCGGTCCCCCTCCCCCTGCGGGGGAGGACTGGATGCGCGCATTCCTCCCCCATCGGGGGAGGGG
>JAXHTU010000077.1:0-14404 GCA_034189955.1 Pseudomonadota bacterium
AGGGCCAGAGCGGCGGCCGAGGCGGCGATCAGGGCGGTGATGCGCATGGTGTTTCTTCCTTCAGAAGGGTCATACGAGGTCATGAATCCTCGCAGGTCGGAGATAACGGCTTCGTGACCCGTTCCGCAAGCGAAATTCTCACGCGTTTGTGAACTTACGTGACTCCTGATGAAAAAAGGGAGCGCCGGGCGCCCCCTTCTTTCCTTGTCAGCTCGGACTTACTGGGCCGGCGGGGTGGTCGTGCCCGTGGTGTCCGGCGTCATCGAGCTGTCTTCCGGCGGCATGGTCGGCGGAGTCTGGCCGGTCATCGCGTCGTCGGACGTGGTGGTCCCGGTCGTTCCCATCGACCCGTCCGCCGGCGCCATCGCTCCGTCCGTCGCGGGGGCGGTCGCGGAGACATCGGCGCCGGCCGTCGTGGCGTCAGTGGTCGTGGTGTCTTCCGCCGGCGAGCAGGCGGCCATCGTCAGGGCGCCGAGGGCCGCGGCGGCGGTGATCATCATCTTCATAAGTCTTCCTCCGAGCGATCACCGGGGCGAACAGCCGCCCGCTGGCGCGATCGGTCAGGGCGTCAACCGGCGGCGCGAGATGCTGTTCCCGGCTCCGTGATTTTTGGTGAGGCGTCGTGAGCGACGGCGCCGATCAGGCCTCGGTGGGCGCGCTCTGCAGCGATTCTTCCATCTCGAGGAACGAAGGCTGGGCCGAGGAGGGGATGTCGCCGCGTCCGATCTCGACCGAAATCTGCGCCGCATTGCCGTGCAGGTGGGCGACCAGCACCGACTGGATGATCTTGTAGAAGGCCGCGTCGCCGTCGACGATCTCCTTCAGACGGACCGAGATCGGGCCCACCAGACCATAGGCGAGGAAGACGCCGAGGAAGGTGCCGACCAGGGCGCCGCCGATCATGCCGCCCAGAACTTCCGGCGGCTCGGTGATCGACCCCATGGTTTTGATGACCCCGAGCACCGCCGCGACGATGCCCAGCGCCGGCAGACCGTCAGCCATGTTCTGGAGCGCGTGCGCGCCGGCCAGACCCTCGTGGTGATGTTTCTCCAGCTGCTTGTCCATGGCGTCCTCGATCTGGTGCGGATCCTCGAGGTTCATGGTCATCATCCGCAGGGTGTCGCAGATGAAGTCGGTGGCGAAATGGTCTTTCAGCACCTTCGGATACTTCTGGAAAATCGGGCTCTCGGCCGGCTTTTCGATGTGGCTTTCGAGGGCGATCACGCCCTTGGACTTCATCGTCTTGGTCAGCTGGAACAGCAGCGACAGCAGGTCCTTGTAGTCCTGCTTCTTCCATTTGGGACCGGCGAACGCCTTGGCGAAGCCGCCCATCGTGGCCTTGATGGTCGTGACGCTGTTGCCGATCAGGAAGGCGGCCACGGCGGCGCCCAGGATGGCCATCAGCTCATAGGGCAGGGAGTGGAGGATGACCCCCATCTTGCCGCCCGCGAGGATGTAGCTGCCGAACACCATGGCGAACAGCAGGACGATGCCGATGATCTGGAACATGAAAGCCCGGGAATCCTGACGCGAGAGACGCCAGCATCGCCGTTAATCATTAAGGGGCGGTTGCGAACGCCGTTACAGTCGCGTTTCGCCGTTGAGGATGGACGCGAGCGCCGCCTCGCTCATCTTGGTGTAGCCGCTCTTGCCGCCGCGGACATAGATCGCGCCCTCCACCTTCAGCGGATCGAACCCGTCGGTGACCAGATCCATCTTGCGGTATTTGAAGGTCCCGGTGGTGTCGGCCGCCTTGATGATGCGCACGAAGACCGGGCGGGCGTAGACCGGGAGCTCGGCGTCGACCCAGTCGGCGAAGGCGCGGGCGACGAATTTCCCGTCGATCACCAGGGCGACCATGCCGGCCTTGCCGTCGTGTCCGGGAACCGGAACGCCATAGGCGATGACCTCCTTCACGCCAGGCGCGTCGGCCAGGCGCTGCTCGACCTCGGCGGTCGAGACGTTCTCGGCCTTCCAGCGGAAGGTGTCGCCGATCCGGTCGATGAAATAGACGTAGCCTTCCGAATCCTGCCGCATCAGGTCTCCGGTCCGGAACCAGCGGTCGCCGCGCACGAAGACGTCGCGCAGGATCTTCTTTTCCGAGGCGGCCTTGTCGGCATAGCCGGAGAAGGCGTGGCGGGTGTCGTCGCCGATCCGGCCGATGGCCTCGCCGACCTCGCCGGGCCGCGCCAGCTGGCACAGGCCGTCGGGACCCCGCGCCGGCTCCTCGGTGTCGACATCGAAGCGCACGAGACGGAAATTGATCTGATTTTTCAGGAAGCCCGGCGCCCGGCCGATGGCTCCTGGCTTGCCGTCGAAATTGAACAGCGAGACATTGCCCTCGGTCGAGCCGTAGAATTCGAGGATCTCCGGCACGGCGAAGCGCTTCTGGAAGTCGTTCCAGACATCGGGGCGCAGACCGTTGCCGAAGGCCAGCCGCAGCTTGTGCGCGCGGTCGTCCTCGTGCTCGGGGCAGTTGACCAGATAGCGGCACAGCTCGCCGATATAGACGAACAGGGTCGCGCCCGATGTCCTGACGTCCGGCCAGAAGTTGGAGGCCGAGAATCGCTTGCGCAGCACCAGCCGGCCGCCGTTCAGCAGGGCCGGGCCGATGCCGACAAGGCCGCCGGTGGAGTGATACAGCGGCAGGACGTTGAAGGTGACGTCCTTGTCCGTCGCCGCCGTGGCCCCGGCGAAGGCGCGCATATAGGTCCGCGCCCGGGCGTGGGTGACCTTGGCCGCCTTGGGCATGCCGGTGGTGCCCGAGGTGTAGATGTACAGGGCCGTGTCGCGATTGGTCAGGCCCGACCGGACCGAGCGGGCCGGCCGCACCGACGAGCCGCCGCGCACCGGCTTGTCGAGACCGCGGCGTTCGTCGGCCTCGTCGGCGTCGGACAGGCCGAGCACCCACAGCATCAGATTGCGGCCCGCGAGATCGCGGGCTTCCTCGACCTTGCGCCAGCAGTCGATGTCGGTGACGACCTGGGAGGCGTTTGAGATCGACAGGCAATGGGCCAGGGCGTGGCCGGTCAGATTGGTGTTGATCAGGGCGGTGGCCACGCCGACCTTGGAGAAGCCGATCCAGGCGGCGAGGTATTCGGCCCGGTTCAGCATCACCAGGGCGATGGTGTCGCCGCGCTTGAGTCGCCGGCTCTGGGCCCAGTGGCCGAACCGGTTGGCCATGGCGTCCAGCTCGCGATAGGTCAGGGCGGCCCGGTCGTCCTCGATGGCGACGTGATCCGGAAACCGGTCCACCGCCTCTTCCCAGTCGTCACAGACCAGGGTCGGGCTGTCCAGATCGATCGGCTTGATCCGCTTGAGCAGTCGGCGCAGGCCCTTCGCGAACCGCAAGTCGCGCCGGATATTCGCCACCAACCCCATCGTCCCATCCACTCCGTCTACACGCCGCTGGATATGGTGATGAACAAGCCGCCGGTCCGGGTCAACCGGCGGGCGAATCCTCAGCGTCCTGAACGCCGGTTTGCGGACAGGCGTGGCGCCGAAGCGGCGCTTCCGTCACGTCAGCCCAGCAGCCGGGGCGGGTGCTTGAGGTCGCGGGGCGGGCGGATGCGCCGGAACCGCGCCTCGACGAACGAAAAGGCGCCGAAGGCGACGAAGCCGAGGGCGATAAAGCCGAGGACCCAATTTCCCGCCGTATGCTGCTCCACCCGCTCCAGCGCCTCGCCGAAGCTGGTCACCTCCGCCGTGCGGACCCGCCAGCCGGCCAGCACCACCAGTCCCGCCAGGGGCAGATAGGCCAGGCCGCGCGCCACGTGGCCGATCCGGGCCAGAGGCGTCACGCGGCGGCACATCTTCGCCGAGCAGTGCAGGAATTCGCTGAAGTCCTCCCGCCAGGCCTTGACCACATTGGCGACGCCGATGCCGAAGATCGCCAGGCCCGCGGCGATCAGCAGCCACCGGCCAAAGGGGAGGTCCAGCAGCATGGCGGCCCGTTCCTGACTCTGCGCCACGCCCTCGGACGGATCATTCGCCGGCGGACCGGCGAACAGGGTGAAGGCGGCGAAGGACAGTCCGGCATAGCTCAGGCCGCTGAACAACTGGCTCAGCCGGGTCATCAGGCCGTCGCGGGAGGTCCCTTCATGATCGGCGTCGAACACGGCCTGCAGCATCCGCCACGTGACGAAGGCCGCCAGGCCGAGCCCCACCAGCAGCATCCACACCCGCCCCAGCGGGCGAAGCGACAGCCACTCCAGCGCCCCCCGCACGCCGACCGCGTCGCCGATCATGTTCAGCATCGCGAACAGGACCAGCAGGCCGACCGACAGATAGACGAACCCGCGGGCTCCGTAGCCGACCCGGGCCGCGAGCTCGAGCAGCGTCCGCAGCGGCGGGACCCGGCGCAACAGGGGCGACCGCTTTCGGCCGGTCTCGCCCAGACGGGCCAGTTGGAAACGGAGGGAGGCGAGGGCGTTTGGCACGGCCTCATCAATCCCCGACGACGAATATGGCTCCGCTATCTTCGTTCCGGCCTTGAGGTGCGACCCCCGGACGCATATCTGCTGGCCGCTCAGGGAGGGCGCGAATGCAGCCTGTCATCTCCATCGAAGGTCTGACCAAGACCTACAAGTCGGGCCTCCAGGCCCTCAAGCCCATCAATCTGACCATCGGCAAGGGCGAGATCTTCGCCCTGCTGGGCCCCAACGGGGCCGGCAAGACCACGCTGATCTCGGCGGTGTGCGGCATCGTCACGCCCAGCACCGGCACGATCGTCGCCGACGGCCACGATATCCAGAAGGACTATCGCCGGGCCCGCGAGAAGATCGGCCTGGTGCCGCAGGAGCTGACGACCGACGCCTTCGAGACGGTGCTGGCCACGGTGACCTTCAGCCGCGGCCTGTTCGGCAAGGCCCCCAACCCCGGCCACATCGAGAGCGTGCTGCGCGAGCTGTCGCTGTGGGAGAAACGCAACGACAAGATCATGACCCTGTCCGGCGGCATGAAGCGCCGGGTGATGATCGCCAAGGCCCTGAGTCACGAGCCCGACATCCTGTTCCTCGACGAGCCCACGGCCGGCGTCGACGTCGAGCTGCGGCGCGACATGTGGAACCTGGTCCGCCGCCTGCGCGACCAGGGCGTCACCATCATCCTGACGACCCACTATATAGAGGAGGCCGAGGAGATGGCCGACCGGGTCGGCGTCATCCTCAAGGGCGAACTGATCCTGGTCGAGGAAAAGACCGCCCTGATGAAGAAGCTGGGCCGCAAGACCCTGACCCTGAACCTGCAGGATCCGCTGGACGCCGTGCCGGCCGAGCTGGCGGAATGGAACGTCACCCTCAAGGCCGAGGGCCACGAGCTGGAATACGTCTTCGATTCCAATCTCGAGAAGACCGGGGTGCCGTCGCTGCTGCGCAAGCTCAGCGACCTCGGCGTCGCCTTCAAGGACCTCAACACCAGCCAGAGTTCGCTCGAGGACATCTTCGTCAGCCTTGTCCACCGTGAACCGGGAGCGGCCGCATGAACAGTCTGACCTTCAACGGCTATGGCGTCTGGGCCATCTACCGCTTCGAGATGGCCCGCGCCCTGCGCACCATCTGGCAGTCGCTGGTCACGCCGGTGATCACCACCTCGCTGTATTTCGTCGTCTTCGGCTCGGCCATCGGCAGCCGCATGACCGAGATCGACGGCGTGCCCTATGGCGCCTTCATCGTCCCGGGCCTGATCATGCTCAGCCTGTTCACCCAGTCGATCTTCAACGCCTCCTTCGGCATCTACTTCCCCAAATTCACCGGCACCATCTACGAGCTGCTGTCCGCCCCGGTGTCGCCGCTCGAGATCGTCCTGGCCTATGTCGGGGCGGCCGCGACCAAGTCGGCGATCCTGGGCCTGATCATCCTCGCCACGGCCGCCCTGTTCGTGCCGCTGGAGATCCTCCATCCGGTCGAGATGCTGGCCTTCCTGATCCTGATCTCAACCACCTTCAGCCTGTTCGGCTTCATCATCGGCGTCTGGGCCAATGGCTTCGAACAGCTGCAGATGATCCCCATGCTGGTGGTCACGCCCCTGACCTTCCTCGGCGGCTCCTTCTATTCAATCGATATGCTGCCCGAGGCGTGGCGGACGGTGACCCTGTTCAACCCGCTGGTCTATCTGATCTCCGGTTTCCGCTGGACCTTCTATGGCAGCGGCGACGTGGGCATCGGCATCAGCCTGACGGCGACCCTGTGCTTCCTGTTGATCTGTCTGGCCGTCGTCGGCTGGATGTTCCGCACCGGCTACCGGCTGAAGAACTGAGGCGGGGGTCAGGGGGAGCGGCCGGCGTCACGAAACGGGCCAGATCGACCCGCACCGTGGCCTCGTCTTCGCGTTTCTGAAGCGCGCCACGCCGGCGCGGGAGAGTGTATGTCCACCGACGACGATCAACGCCTGAACGGGTCGCCCGCCCCCTTCGCCCGCCGGCAGGTCACCTGGGGCCGACCGCCGCAGACCGTGTTCCGCGCGGGTCCGCTGCCGAAGGGCGGCGAGATGCCGCCGCTGCCCGAGCCCCCGAGGGCAAGGGCCGCCCCGGCGTCCGGCTCGATCCTGAGCGGCTCGATGATCCCCGCCGCGGCGCCGACGCGGGAGGCGGCCCCGGCGCCCGCCGCCCCGGTCCCTGCCGCCCGGGTCCCCGATGTCCCGAGCCCCGATGTCCCGGTCCCCGACATCCCGATTGCCGGGACGTCCGCGCCCGCCGCACGCGCCGATCTGACGGTGCGGCCGCTGCCGCCCGCCGAACCGCTGCCTGAAAGGCCGGCCACCGAAGCGCCGCCGGAGACGCCGTCCGCTCCCCTGGCCGGACCCGCCACGCCCGCCCGGACCGCGCCGGCGCCTGCGGCTGTGATCCCGCTCGCCTCGCGTCGACGTCCCGCCAGCCGCACGCCGCTCTATGTCGGTCTCGCCGCGGCGGTCATCGGCGTCGTCGCTGTCGCCGGCTGGATGCTGAGCCGACCCCCTGGCGCGCCCTCACCGGCGGCCGGGACCACGACTGCGCCGGTCGTCCCGGCCCCGGTCGAGGCCGCGCCCGCCGTCGAGGCCGAGCCGCCCGCCGCTGCGATCGAGATCCCGCCCGCGACGGAGCCTCCGCCGCAGGCCGAGGACGCGACGGACGAGCGGCCCGTCGCCGCACCGGCCGCCGCACCGGCCGGGACGCCAGCCCCGACCCCCGCCCCGGCGGCGCCCCGGCGCGAGACGCCACCCGCCCCTCCGCCGGCGTCCCCGACGCCTGAACCCCGGATCGAGATCGTGCCGGTCGCGCCGGCTGGGCCGCCCCCGACCACCGCCGAGCGGGCGCCCGTCGATCCGGATGCGCCGATCACGACCCGGCCGCAGCCGCTGGACTGATCAGCCGGTCCTGAGGGTCAGGTAACCGCGCTCGACCATGCGGCGCAGGCCTTCATAGGCCTCGGCCAGCTCCTCGTAGGCGGTGCGGGCCGAGGTCAGTCGGGCGATCTGATCCGGCGTCGAGGGCGCGCCGGACTCGCTTTGCCGCATGGCCTCGGCCACCCATTTGGCGCGCGCCGTCGCTGTCAGGATCGCCAGTCGCTGGAAGACCGAGGCGTCGAGGCCGGGCAGGGCGGCCGCGATCACCTCGCGATTGGCGACGAAGGCCGAATAGTCGATCTGCTCCAGCAGGCCGCGCAGCTTTCGTTGTTCCTGCGGATCGGCGTCCTGCGGCTCGAAATGGTCGCGCTGGCGGCGATAGGTGGAGGTCTGGATGGTCGACATCGCGTCGCTCCGAAAGGGGTCGGAGCGGAGGGTGCGCCGCGCCGATTAACGAGCCGTTGCCGTCAGGGACTTGCGGGCCGGACCCGCGCCATGATACTTAAGTGAATGCTTCAGCATCAACCGCCGCTCGATCTCGCCTTCCAGGCCCTGTCGGACCCGACCCGGCGCCGCATGGTCGAACGGCTGTCGGCCGGCCCGGCCACGGTCAGCGAACTGGCCGACCCCCTGCCGATGTCGATGTCGGCTGTGGTGCAGCACCTGAAGATTCTCGAGGCCGCCGGCCTGGTGACGTCGCACAAGGCCGGCCGCGTTCGCACCTGCCGCGTCGAGCCGCAGGCGCTCGGCGCCGCGGAACGCTGGATCAATGACCGCCGCCGGTCCGTCGAGCAAAGCCTCGACCGGTTGGGGGCCTGGCTGGACGAGACCCGACCCGAGGAGGAGACATCCCCATGACCGCTTCAGACCCGTCCCGCGTCGCCCACGGGACATTCGTGATCGAGCGCCGCTACGACGCCTCGCCGCAACGCGTGTTCCATGCCTATGCCGATCCGGTCGCCTTCCGCCGCTGGTTCGTCGAGGGCAAGGGCTTCACGATCCACGAATGGACCCACGACTTCCGCGTCGACGGCCGCTCCGGGGGGCGGTTCCGACACGGCGGCGAGGAGAACGACATCTGGTTCAACGAGACCCGGCATCTGGACATCGTCCCCGACCAGCGGATCGTCCTCTCCTATGTCATGGGACGCGAGACACCCGACGGACCGGTGCGGAACTCGGTCTCCCTGGCCACGACCGAGCTGGTCGCGGACGGCGCGGGGACGCGCCTGATCTATACGGAACAGGGGGTCTTCCTGGAGAGCGCCGACCATATCGCGATGCGCGAACACGGCTGCCGCGCAATGCTGGAGGGGCTCGGCCAGGACCTCGAGAGACACCCGCGATGACCCTGCCGATGATCCTCTGGTCCCATCCGTACTCGGCCTATGGCCAGAAGGCCCTCGTCGCCCTCTATGAATTGGATCTGCCGTTTGAATCCCGGTTGGTCGATGCGGGCGACGCGGCCGGGATGGTCGCCTTCCGCGCCGTCTCGCCCTTCGGCAAGATGCCGGTGCTGGTCGACGGCGACAGCCGTCTGATCGAATCCACGGTGGTCATCGAGTATCTGGACCAGCGCGCCGGCGGCGGCCGGCTGATTCCCGCGGCGCCCGAAGCGGCGCTGGAAGCCCGGCTGATCGACCGGATCGTCGACACCTATGTCGGCGGGCCGATGAACCGCATCATCCCGCGCAAATTCCGGCCGGCCGGCAATGCGGATCCCTATGGCGACGCCGAGGACGCAGCCATCCTCGCCGGGGCCTGGGACTGGCTGGAGGACCGGCTCGGCGACGGTCGGACATGGTCGGCGGGCGAGAGCTTCACCGTGGCCGACTGCGCCGCCGCGCCGATCCTGACCTACGCCCGGCGATTGGTTCCGTTCGGCGACCGGCCGCGGCTCCGGGCGCTGCATGCGCGGCTGACGGCGCGGCCGTCCTTCCGTCGGGCGCTCGAGGACGCGGCCCCCTTCGGCGATCTGATGCCGGCCCCGCCGGCGGTGGACTAGCCGCTCAGCCGTTGGCCGTGGCCAGGGCGGTCTCCCCGCCCGGAGTCTGAGCCACGTCCAGCAGCTTGAGCCGGAAGATCAGCACGCTGTTGGGCGGGATATCGCCCGAAGCCGAGTCGCCGTAGCCGATCTCCGGCGGGATGTAGACCAGCCACTCGTCGCCGACGGTCATATGCTGCAGGGCGTCGCGCATGCCGGTGATGACCGAGCCGGAGATGCCGTCCTCGACGGTGAAGACCGCCGGCTGGCCGCGCTGGAACGAGCTGTCGAACACCGTCCCGTCGGTCAGCGAACCTTCGTAGTCGACCCGCACCAGATCGTTGCCGTCCGGACGTTCGCCGCCCGCCGGACCCGCCTGCAGCACCTTGTACTGCACGCCCGAAGGCAGAGTCCTCACGCCTTCGGCCCTGGCGTTGGAGGTCATGAAGAACGCCGCCTCGCGCAGATTGTCCGCCGCCTCGGCGTCGCCGGTCGGCTCGCCGCCGCCGCAGGCCGCCAGGGCCGCCGCCATGGCCAGCGCCGCCGTCGTTCTAGCCCATCCGTAGCGCATAGCCTGCCTCTTCCAGTCCGTGTCTGATCTCGATCGCATGGGCCTCGCCGCGCGTCTCGACCATGATGTCGAATTCGGCGCCCTTGGCCGGCACGTCCAGCGCCAGCCGGTTGTGCACCACGTCGATGATGTTTCCGCCCAGACCGCCGATCACGGCGCTCATCTTGGACAGCATGCCCGGCCGGTCATCGCCCAGGATGCGGTAGACCACCAGCCGCTTCTCGCGCACCAGCTCGCGGTTCAACACCACCGCCAGCATCCGCGAATCGATGTTGCCGCCGCACAGGACCAGACCGACCTTCATGCCGCGGAACCGCTCGGGCGCGGCCAGCAGGGCGGCGAGACCGCCCGCCCCGGCGCCCTCGGCCACCGTCTTCTCCAGCGTGGCGTAGAAGGCGACGGCCTTTTCGAAATCCGCCTCCTCGCAGACGATCACATCCTCGACCAGCGGGTCGGCGAGGGCGAAGGGGATGTCGCCGACGGCCTTGATGGCGATGCCCTCGGCGATGGTCTGACCGCCGCATCTGGCCGTTTCCCCGCGCCGGCGCGCCGCGAAGGACGGATACATCGCCGCCTCGACCCCGAAGATGCGGATCGAGGGCTTCAGCCCCCGGGCGGCGATGGCGGTTCCGGCGATCAGCCCGCCGCCGCCGATCGGGATCAGCAGCGCCTCGAGGTCCGGCGCGTCCTCGAGGAACTCCAGTCCGCAGACCCCCTGACCGGCCACGATGCCGGCGTCGTCGAAGGCCGAAATGAAGACGAAGCCCTCCTCGTCGCGCAGTCGGTGCGCCTCCTCGGTCGAGCCCGAGAAGTCCAGCCCCTTGATGACGACGGTCGCGCCGTGCGCCCGCGTTCCGTCCGCCTTCACGAAGGGCGTGCCCTCCGGCATGACGATGGTCACCGGAATGCCCAGCCGCACGCCGTGATAGGCCAGCGCCTGGGCGTGATTGCCGGCCGAGGCCGCGACCACGCCGCGCTTCCGCTCTTCGGGAGACAGCTGCAGCAGCCGGTTCAGCGCGCCCCGTTCCTTGAAGCTGCCGGTGAAATGCAGGTTGTCGAACTTGACCCACACCTCGGCCCCGGTCAGCTGCGACAGCTTGCGGGAATAGCGGGCCGGGGTGCGATCGACCTGGCCGGCGATCCGCTCGCGCGCCGCCAGAATGTCGTCAAACGTGACTGTCATGGGACTTCCCTACACCCGGTCTGCGCCGGGTTGCCCGAGCTTTTGGACCAGCGTCCGGGGGCTCGCAACCTTGACCTTGCCGCGACGTTCAGCATCTCATCCCGCTGTTCGAACCGCACCCGTGACGGAGAGAGCCCATGTCCGCCCGATTGTCCCCCCGCAAGCCCTTCCTGCCGCTGATCGCCGTCGCCGCGCTGGGCGTCTCGCTCGCGGCCTGCGAGACCGCGCCGATGGGCGGCGGCTATGGCCCGGGTTCCGGCCCCGGCTATGGCCCGCGGCCCGCCCCGGGCGTCTTCCGCGCCGACGATTTCCTCTGGTCGACCGCCGTCGGACGGGCCGCGATCGACGGCCGGATCGACTACCGCCGCAACGGGCGGACCTTCGCCTGCACCGGGTCGATCGGTCTGACGCCCGACACCCCCTACACCCGCGCCCGCTTCCGCACCCTTTATGGCGCGACCGACCGGGCCGCCGTGCCCGAGGCCATCGTCCGCGCCCGGACCGTGGCCGACCCCAACGCCGACTATCGCTCCTTCGTCCGCTCGACCACCTGCCAGGACGGCCGATTCAGCTTCTCCGGCCTGCCGGACGGCGGCTGGTTCATCATCGCCCCGGTCACCGCCGACGGCGAGGAGCGGGTCGTGCTGATGCGCCATGTCGAAACCCGCGGCGGGCGGATCTCCGTCACCCTGTAGCGTTCGTCCGTAATCTTTTCAGGCCGCGTACCGGGCCGCTCTGGAGGATTGACCATGCGCCGCCCGTTGTTCGCCTTCGTTCTCGCCGCCGGCTGTCTGCTGGCCGCCGGCCCCCTGGCGGCCCAGTCCTGGGGCCACGACAGCGGCCACGGCCAGCACCGCGGCGGCGCGATCCGGGCCCCGTCGGCCTTCGACTGGCGCGGCCAGCTGGATCGGCCCGGCGACTACCGCTGCGACGCCTTCTGGGACGCCAGCCGGACCGACTGCCACGCCCGCTGGCGCGACCAGCGGCATCGCGTCAGCCCGCAGGCGCGGCGGGACTACCATCAGCTCGGCGGCTATCGCGGCAACGACGGCCGCTACGGGCGCGCCTGGGCCCACCGCCATGACGGCCGCTACGCGACCCGGCGGCGCGGTTACGGCGACGCCTACGGCTACGGGCGCCCGTCAGGCGTGGCGTACCACGGAGCGTACGGACGCCCCGACCTCGTCTATCCGGAGGGCGGGGTCGCCGGATACCGCCCGGCCCACGGCGCCGCGCGCCATCCGGCCCGGATCGACTGGTGCCGCGGCGCCTACCGCTCCTACGACGCCCGCAGCGGCTATTACCGCGCGTACAGCGGCCGCCTGATCTTCTGCGGCTGAGCCCGAACGGGGTTCATCCGATCACGGATCGGTGGGTGAGCGCTGTTCGCCATTGTTTCGCCTTGTCCGCACCGCTTCGGTCTCCCTTACCCGCAAGGGGCGGTGGATCAGGGAGCGCGTTCATGTCCCAGCACAACATCTCAGGCTCGGAGGTCTTCGGGCCCAAGCCCGGCGTCATGATCAGGTCGGTCAAGACCAGCGGGCTGCGCCGTCAGCGCGCGGCGCGCACCTGGATGGCCTTCATCGCCGGCGCGGTCGTGGCCGTGGCCGGCGGCGCCATCGCCCTCGCCGCCGTCTTCGGCCCGACGCTCTTCGGTTAGTGGGGGCTAACGCGCGCGACCGCGTCGCGCGCGATAGCGCCCTCAGCTATGCCAGCCAGACCATCCGCCGCGTGTGCGCCTCGTCGCCGCGCGCCTTGCTGAATCCGCGACGCACCTCGCCCGTGTAGAGGAAGCCGGCCTTCTCCAGCACCCGGCCCGACGCCGGATTGTCGGTGAAATGACCGGCCACCAAGGCTCGCCGCCGCCAGCGCTTCGACGCCCAGACCAGCGCCCCTTCCAGCGCCTCGGTGGCGTAGCCCCGGCCCCAGAACGGCCGGCCGATCCAGTAGCCGACCTCCGGCGCCGGATCGCCGTCCTCGAACAGGCCGATGACCCCGACCGGGCCATGGTCCTCGTGCTCGATCAGGAAGGTCGCCGCCCGCGCCGGATCCTGTCCGGCCACGGCCAGCACGAAGGCCTCGGCGTCCTCGACCGAATAGGGGTGCGGCATGCGCAGCGTCATCCGCGCGATGTCCGGATCGTTGGCCAGCGAGGCCAGACGGCTGACGTCCTGGGCGCCGGGCGCGCGCAGGGCCAGACGCCGCGTCTCGACGACAGGGGAGGGTTCGATCACGCACATGGGCGGCCTCGGTCTTCAGGCCGCCTCCTTGGAGGGCTCGGGCGGCTTATTCGAGGCGGGGAACGAAAACGGGGAGCCTGGTGATCCAGACTCCCCGCGGAAATATTCCCTGGTCCGGATCGCGGCTCTTGAGCCCGCGCGATCCGGAAGGTGTTCCGTTCGCGCTACTCGGCGGCCATGGCCTGTTCAGCGGCCGGAAGGATCGACACATAGCATCGACCGTTGGCCTTCTTGGTGAATTTCACGGCGCCGTGCACGGTGGCGAACAGGGTGTGGTCGCGGCCGAGGCCGACGTTCTCACCCGGGTGGAAGGTGGTGCCGCGCTGACGCACGAGGATGTTGCCGGCCAGCACGCGCTCGCCGCCGAACTTCTTCACCCCGAGGCGTTTCGACTCGGAGTCGCGACCGTTACGCGACGAACCACCGGATTTCTTGTGAGCCATAGGTCTGCTCCCGTTCTCGTCTGATTATTAAGCTTCGTCGCCGGCCTTGTCCGCCTTCTTGGCGGGGGCCTTCCTGGCGGGAGCCTTGGTTTCGGCGGTGTCGGCGGCGGCTTTCGGAGCCGTGGCCTTCTTGGCGGGCTTGTCGGCGGCTTCAGCCTTGGGCGCGTCGTCCAGAACCTTGGGCGACTTGGCCGGCTTGGCCTTGACCTCGGTCTCTTCGACGCGCGGGGCCAGGCCGCGGGCGCGCAGGTTCATTTCCGCCTTGGTCATCAGCGACGCTTCGCCGTCCCATTTGGCGTTCTCGCCGGCGCCGTCGATGCCGGTGATGCGCAGGACCGATTCCATCTGGCGATGGCCGTTGGTGCGGCGATAGCCCTGACGGCGGATCTTCTTGAAGATCTTGATCTTCTCGCCCTTGCGGGTCTCGACCAGCGTCGCCGCGACGGTCGCGCCGGCGATCAGCGGGGCGCCCAGGGTGACGCCCTTGTCGCCGCCCAGCATCAGCACGTCGCCGAACGACACATTGGAGCCGGCCTCGCCGTCGAGCTTCTCGACCACGATGACGTCGCCCGGTTGAACCCGGTACTGCTTGCCGCCGGTCTTGATCACCGCGTACATGTTGAAGCCTCAGCGAAACGCAAAAAGAATAAGCCCGACGGGGGT
>JAXHTU010000078.1:0-14265 GCA_034189955.1 Pseudomonadota bacterium
CTGTCCTTATGGTGGTGGTCTGCGACGCGCCGTCCCGCTCGAAGCGGATCTGGGCGCTGGTCGCGTTGGCCAGCTGGCCGCGAAGGCCGGCGATGCGGGCGGGGCTGTCCAGCGGGACGCCATTGACCGCGAGGATGACGTCGCCGGCCTGCAGACCGGCGGCGTCCAGCAGCGCCGCGTCGGCGCCGTCGGCGATGGTGAAGCCGTTCAGCCGCACGCCCTGCATCCGCGGCCGCAACGCGTTCGGGGTCATCAGCCTGGCGGGATCGATCGTCGGGGCGGCCGCCGGGGCGGCGTCAGGCGTCACCGTTTGCGGGACCGGCGGCGGCGGAGGCGGGGTCGCGGCCCCGGCGGGCGCCTCGCCGAAGATCAACCGGCTCAGCGAGCTCCCCCGCGCGACCACGACATGGTCGGCGCCGACCGATTGCAGGATCAGTCCGGGTTCGATGGTCTCGCCGACGGCGACGGAGATCTGGCGTCCGTCGGCCAGGCCGATGATGGCCGACCCGCCGCCCGCTCCGTCCGCGCGCAGGCCGAATAGCCGCAGCTGGTCGCTGCCGGCGGCGTTTTCCCCGGCCAGGCTGCTCTGCGCCCCGGTGCGGAAGAAGGCGTCGAAGCGCTGGAAGACGGAATAGTCGACGGGTCCGGCCTGGCGCCGCGCCGCGGCGGCGAGCGGCGGCTCGACCGGCTCGACCGCGATCCAGACCAGCCGGCCCAGCTGCACGATCAGCGCCAGCGCCAGCGCCGCCTCGAGGACCGTTCGCACCCGGTCCGGGCGTGCGGAGAGGCCCTCGCGGACCCCCGTGCTCCAGTGGCGAATTACGCGGATCAAGTTCGCAGGCCCCGGCGGGCCCCGACGGCCCGCGGATTTCCTAGACCAATCGTCCGTGTCCGGGCTTCACGGAGCCATGACGGGCCGGAGAAGTTGCCGTGACGGTTACGACGGGTGCGGAGCAACTGCCATAAATCTGAAATCTGCCTCGGGGAGGTCGCCGGCGGCGGCCTCCCCGGACAGACGGTCAGGGTCAGAAGCGGGCGGTCAGGCTGACCTTGGCGCCGGAACCGAGGTCGTAGTTGTTGACCCGGATCTTGTTGCCCAGCTCCTGGAACTCGTCGTAGTCGGTGCCGAGCAGGTTGCGCAGCTCCAGGGCGAAGCCCAGTTCGCGGCCGGCGTAGTCGAAATCCTTGCGATAAACGAAGTCGAGGAAGACGCCGGGGTCTTGCAGATAATCAGGCTCGCGGCTGGCGGCGTTGCCGGCGCCGCGGGCGGTGATCCGTTCGCTGACGTAGTTGACGATGATGGTCGCCTGCGATCGGGCCGTGTCGTCTTCCCAACCCATCTGCAGGTTGGCGACGTGTTCGGAATGGCCCTGCAGCCGGCTGCCGTCGGCGATGAAGAAGCTGGCGTCCTGGTCGGCGCCCAGGGGCGACACGACGCGGTCCTCGGCGTTCACCTGAACCTCGGAGTCCGACCAGGTGTAGTTGGCCTGGAGCAGCCAGCGCTTCTGGGCGACGAAGGACAGGCCGTTGTCCGGGAACTCGAAATATTTCTTCGCCTCGACCTCGACCCCGTAGATCTTGGCTTGGGGCGCGTTGACGAAGGACTGCTGGCGCGAACCGGTGCCCGAGGCGGTGATCACCGACTCTACCGGCTTTTCCAGATCCTTGTAGAAGACGCCGGCCGTGACGTACTGCTGCGGCGCGAAATACCATTCGTATCGCGCGTCGAGGTTCAGCAGTTCGGTGTCCACGAGGAAGGGATTGCCGATGAACTCGCGGTCGGTTTCCGGGTCCGTATAGGACTGGGGCGCCAGTTCGCGGAACTGGGGCCGGCCGATCGTCTGCGAGGCGCTGAAGCGCAGTTGCTGATCCTCGGCGAAATTCCAGGTCGCGGTGAACGAGGGCAGCCAATACTGCTCCTCCAGCACCGTGGTCGGGAAGGGGGCCGCGCCGCCGAACAGGTCGGCCGTCGTCACCGACTGCTGGCCGTCCTCGTAGCGGACGCCGAAGGTGGTGCGCACCAGCGGCAGGAATTCGGCGTCGACCTGGACATAGCCGGCCAGGACCTCGAGGTTGGCCTCATAGGCCGCCGCGCCCGAGCCGGAGCCGCCGGTGATCTCCTGCAGGATGATGCCGTCCGGACCGATGTTGAAGTCCGAATAGAGATAGTCGACCCGCGAGCGACGCTGCTCTTCCGTCAGCCCGTTGGTCGGGACCAGCTGGAAGTCCCGCCGCTCGGCGTCGCGGGCGTTGTCGCTGTAGGCGACCCCGGCCGAGAACACCGCGTCGCGATAGTCCGACAGCGGCAGCTTGTAGCTGACGTCGACGCCGCCCGACAGGACGTCGTCGTTCAGCTCGCTGAACGAGATGCGGTTGCCGCCCGTGCGGTGCAGGAAGTCCCCGTTGGTGTCGGCGTCATAGTTGAAGCGGGTTTCGTAGGGCGAGTCCCGCGAGGTCATGGCCCAGGCCGCGCGCCACGAGACGTTGAGCCGCTGATCCATCAGGTCGTGCTCGCCGGCCAGCTGGGTCGAGAACAGCTGGCGTTCGAACCATTCGGTGAAGTCGGAGCGCAGGACCGCGCCGGCGAAGCCGTCGAAGCCGGCCTCGCTGCGGGCTTCCTTGGTGACGCTGCGGACGAAGAAATTCGTCCACTTCAGCTCGTTGTTCTCATTGATCAGCGACAGGCCGCCCAGCAGGTTCAGCTGGATGTCGTTCTGGTTGGATTCGAAGTCGCGGGTGACATAGGGCACCAGGACGTCGCCCTGGAAGGTGCCTTCCTCGCGACGGCCGCTGCGGTAGCTCCAGTCGTTGCTGTAACCGGCGACGGCGACCAGCCCGAGGGTCCCCATGCTGCTCTCGCTGGACAGTCCGCCGGCCACGTCGAAGCCGAAATTGACCGGGTTCTGCTCGCGCTGAAGCAGGCGCAGCGGGGCGTTGACCAGCGAATGGCCGATCCGCTGCAGATCCTCCGGCGCGAAGGTGGAGGCGCCGATCGGCCGGCCGGTGGCGATGGCGGCCCGCAGCTCGCCCGGCATGTCGCGCGTGCCGTCGTCGAAGCCGGTGAAATCGGTGCGCGAGCCGTAGTAGACCAGCCCCTCTTCACCGGTCGATTCCGTATTGGCGCCGATCGAGGCGGACATGCTGAAGAACGGCTCGCTGGGCGCGTTGATGGTGCGCAGATCGATCACGCCGCCGCCGAACTCGCCGGGGAAGTTGACCGAATAGCTCTTCTGGACGGTGACGCTTTCCAGAATATTCGAAGGGAACAGGTCCAGCGGAACGACGCGTTGCAGCGGCTCCGGGCTGGGCAGGGGCGAGCCGTTGAGCAGGGCCGAGGAATAGCGCTCGCCCAGGCCGCGGACATAGACGAAGCGACCCTCGACGACGGTCAGGCCGGTGACGCGGGCCAGGGCCGAGGCGGCGCTGCTGTCGCCGGTGCGTTCCAGGTCCTCGGACGTCAGGAAGGCCGCGACCTCGGCGCTTTCGCGATTGGGCTCGGGAATGAAGCGGCCCAGCACGACGACCTCGCCCAGTTCCGCGGCCTGTTCGGGCTCGGCCTGTTGGGCGGGGGTCTGCTGGGTCGGCGACATCGGCGCCGTCTGCGGCGCGGGTGTCTGGGCGAATGCCAGGCCGGGCGCGATCAGCGCGCTGGTGCCGAGCAGGACCCCTGTCAGGGTCAGGGTGACTGTCTTCATGATCTGCGCCTTGAAGGGGTTAACGGAATACGCGAAAGCCGGCGGCGACCCGGTCGGGCCGCCGCCGCGCATCCGTCATCAGCAGGGACGGTCGGCCGTCAGGCCGCAGGTCCAGCCCTGCCACCAGGTGTCCGAGGCGTTCTGCACCGCGCCGATGTAGGTCACGGGGGTGAAGAACGAATAGACCGCCGGGGCGTCCGTCACGACGTTCGTCGCGGCGTTCTCGTTGGCGCCGTTGATGAAGGTCAGGAGCTGGTTGGTCAGGGTCGTGCCGGTCGCCGGCGCCGCGACGGTCGAGGTCCCCGTCGCGGTGTTGTTCGTGCCGGCGGTGAACACCGTGGTCGAGTTGGCGGCCGAGGCTCCCGGACGGTACGAGATGCCGCAGGACATGAAGACCGAGCGGAAGTTGGCGCCCGTCTGACCCGGCGCGAGCGTGGTCATGCTGGTCAGGGTGTCGGCGTCGGCGACGTCGAGGCAGCCGGAGACCGAGGCGGCCGGGTTGGTGAACACCGAGTTGATCACGGTCGCGTCGTTGCCCGTGTCGAAGTGGGCCACGGTGTGGTTGGCGTTCGTCGCGGGGCGTCCGACCAGGGTCCAGTTCGAGATGAACGGACGCGAGACGTATTTGGTCGCCAGCGGCTCGCTGCCGGGGGCGGAGGAGAACTCGAAACCGGCCGAGCGGCTGTTGGTGCCGGCCGGACGCTGGGTGACGATGCCGAACTGGGCCCCGCCGCGCCAGCCTTCGTCGGTGTCCAGGCCGTCGTCGTCGGCGCCGTTGATGACGATGTGGCGCAGGTTGACGTTGCCGCCGAAGATTTCGATGCCGTCGTCCGAGCTGTTGTAGACCTGGATGTGGTCGATGACGGTGCCGCTGCCGACGCCGCCCAGGGTCAGGCCCTGCAGTTCGTTGTTATTGCCGACGACGAAGCCCGAATATTTGATCTGGACGTAGCGCAGACGGCCCGAGTTGTCGGAGGGCACATTGCCGCCGTAGCCGGCGTTGGTGCCCTCGACCACGCGGCCGCAGGTGACCGGGGCGGTCAGTTGGCAGCTGGACTGCGGGGCGCGGCCGGCGAGGACGACGCCGCCCCACTGACCTTCCGAGTTCAGCGTGGTCTGGCCTTCGACGTTCGGACGGCTGGTGAAGACGATCGGATTGGCCGCGGTGCCTTCGGCGTAGAGCTGCGAGCCGCGGTTGACCAGCAGATAGGTGGCGCCGGCTTCGGCCATGATGCGCACGCCCGCTTCGATGGTCAGCACGCCCTGCACGCTGCCGGCGATCGGGTTGGCCGGATCGACGCCCTGATCGGTGCCGACGGCGGTGCGGCCGTTGATCGAATAGAGGGTGCCGGCGCGCAGCGGCAGGGTCAGGTTGCCGTTGATCTGTTGCGGCAGCTGGCAGATGCGAAGCGTGCCGTCCGGGGTCAGGCCGATGTTCGAGAAAACGGCCGACGGGCAATCCGTCGCCGGCGTGCCCGGGGGCGGGGTCACCACGCCGCCGCCGCCGTTGCCCCCGCCGCCGGGGGGGAAGACGCCTTCGCCGGGCGACGCGACTTCGGCGGAGCCGCAGGCCGCCAGGGTCAGGGCGCTGGCGGAAACCGCGAGCAGGGTTGTCAGTCGAAAGCCGGTCATCGTTTCCACCGTGTCAGGTCCAAAAGGATCGTTCGGCAGGAGACCGGACGCATCGTCCGGCCGCGACGATGCATCGCCCCCTGCCCAGGCTTTGGCTAGACGCCGGATGTGACAGGGGCGGCGCCGAACCGTGACGGTTGCGCCGCGGCTGTGTGAACTTGTTTTTGCCGTTCGGTGAAACTCGGTCCCCGTACGGCGGGATCGTCATAAAACCGTGACTCCATGCGCTGGCGGACACGGCCGTCGTGGCCTAGACCGCGTCCTTGCGGCCTTCGCCAGAACCGCCTGGGGCAGGGGATGACCATCGACTCCGCGACCGTCATATCGGCCGTGCTGCTCGCCGGCGCCGGCCTGCTGGCCGGCAGCTTTCTCGGCCTCGTCAGCCTGCGCCTGCCGGCTGGCGAGCCGATCGTCGCCGGCCGCTCGCGCTGCGGCGGATGCGGCCGGCCGATCGCGCCCTGGCGGCTGGTTCCGTTGTTCAGCTACCTGTTGTCGCGAGGCCGCTGCGCCCTGTGCGGGGCTGTCATTCCGGCCCGCTATCCGCTGATGGAGGCCGGCTGCGCGGCGATCGGCGTCGTCGCCGCCGTCAGCCAGCCGACGCTCCTCGCCGCCGCGCTGACGGCCTTGCTGGGCTGGCAGCTGCTGCTGCTCGCCGTGGTCGACGGCGAGCATTTCTGGCTGCCCGACGTCCTGACCCTGCCGCTGCTGGCGACGGGCGTGGCGGCCGCGGGCCTGCTCGCGCAGGTCTCGCTGATTGATTCGCTGGTCGGGGCCGGGGTCGGTTTCGCCGGCCTGTGGCTGCTCGGCCGGCTCTATCGGCTCGCGCGGGCGCGCGAGGGCCTCGGCGGCGGCGATCCCTTCCTGCTCGCCGCCGGCGGGGCGTGGGTCGGCTGGATCGGACTGCCAAGCGTCCTGCTCTGGGCCGCCGCCGGCGGTCTCAGCCTCGTCGCCGCCCGCCGCCTGACCGGGGGCGCCGTGTCCGGCTCGGATCGCCTGCCGTTCGGCGTCTTCCTCGCTATCGGCATCGCCCTGACATGGCTGCTCGGCCCGCTCGGCCTGCCTCGATAGCCGCACCGTTTCGTCGGCAAAGCTTCAGCGAAGAGACACAAATCTGCGTTGCCGGTGAGCTAGTGGCCGGAGCAGGGACGCAGCCAGTAATGACCACCCGGCGAAAATCCGACGGCGCGGCCGAGGCCCGCAACAACCGTCTGCTCGGTCAGCGCCTGGCGCTGTCCCGCTCCGCCAGGGGTCTGACCCTCGCCGAACTCGCCGCGATCGTCGGCGGCGGCCATCAGTTGATCCAGCGCTACGAAAGCGGCGAGATGGCGGTGCCGTTCGGCCGGCTGGTGCAGATCGCCCAGGCCCTCGACACGCCGTTGAAGACCCTGATCGGCGACGGCTTCGACGCCGACTCGCCCGACGATCCCGAGAGCCGGGCGGTGCTGCAGATCGCCCGCCTCGCCGGCCGTCTGCCCGCGCCCAAACGCGCCGTCCTCGTCGCCGTCGCCCGCGAGCTGGGTCGGCCCTGACGGCGTGGCGGCGCGACCTTGTCGGCAGATGCTGGTTCGGGGGGAAGGCGGCCGGCTGGCCGGAGGAAATGGTGGATGCGACAGGGATTGAACCTGTGACCCCCTCGGTGTGAACGAGGTGCTCTCCCGCTGAGCTACGCATCCATCAATCGGGCCCCGTGACGGGGAGGCGCGGACATAGCCCGCTCGCCCCGGGCTGGCAAGACGTCAGATGCCCGCCGCCCTGACCGCGTCCGGCGTCTCCGCGTCCGGGTCGCCCGGCAGCCAGGCGACGTGTCCGTCGTAGATCCCTCCGTCCAGCACGCCCTCCTCGCGGGCGACCAGGACCGGGACCAGCATCTGGCCGGTGACGTTGGTCGCGGTGCGCATCATGTCGATGATCCGGTCGATGGCGACGATATAGCCGATCCCCTCCAGCGGCAGGCCCGCGGTGGACAGGGTCAGGGTCAGCATGACGATCGAGGTGCCGGGCACCCCCGCCGTTCCCAGCGATCCCAGAACCGCCGTCAGTCCGATCAGCACATACTGGGTCAGGCTCAGCTCGATGCCGAAATACTGGGCGATGAAGATGGCGGCGATGGACGGATAGATGGCCCCGCAGCCGTCCATCTTGACGTTGGCTCCCAGCGGCACGGCGAAGGCGGCATAGGCCTGCGGCACGCCCAGCCGCTCGACGGTCTGGCGCAGGGTGATCGGCAGCGTCCCAAGCGAGGACGAGGTGGCGAAGGCCGTCTGCTGCGCCGCGAAGGCCCCGCGGAAAAAGCTGCGAACCTTCAGCCCGTGCAGCTTCAGCAAGCCGGAATAGACCACCAGAATGTGGAACAGGCAGGCGGCGTAGATGGCGAAGATGAATTTGCCCAGCGGCAGCAGCGCCTCCCAGCCATAGCCGCCAACCACCGAACCAATCAGGCCGAACACCCCGAACGGCGTCAGCTGGATCACCCAGCGGGTGATGCGAAAGATGATCGCCGCCCCTTCGTCGACCAGCCGCCGCACCCCCTGGGCCCGGTCGCCCAGCGCCACCAGCGCCCCGCCGACCAGGGCCGAGAAGAAGATGATCTGCAGCACCTTGCCCTCGCTCAGGGCGGCGAAGGGGTTGGTCGGGACGATGCCGATCAGCACGTCCAGCGGCGTCGGAATCTCCCGCTCCCGCACCTCGCCCAGCGGCAGATTCTCCAGCCCCAGGCCCGGATTGACGATATGGCCGAAGGCGAAGCCGACCAGCACCGCCAGCAGGGAGGTGACGGCGAACCAGACCAGGGTCCGCACGCCCAGCCGAACCGCCCCCACGCCCTCGCCCAGTTTCGCGATGGACGAGGCGATGGTGAACAGCACCAGCGGCGCTACCACCATCCGGATCAGGTTCAGATAGACGTCCCCGATCGGCTGCAGCCAGACCGCCGCCTGCTCGCGCAGGATCAGGCCCGCGACAATGCCCAGGGCGAAACCGGCGGCGGTCCGTTTCCACAGCGGAATGGCGAAGAAGCGTCGAAACATGGCGGGCCAGGCGAGAAAAGGGCCCGCTCAGATGTAGGTTCCATGCCCGAACCGCAACCGCCGCGGCTGCGATTCGGGCCGGAGCGGATCAGCGCGGCCCGTTCAGCGCGGCGAACACGGCGTCGTACTCGCCGCGGTCCGCCGCCCCGCTGAGGAATTTGACCCGCTCGACCAGGATCTCGTCGTGGCCGCCCGCCTCGAACAGGGCCAGGCTCTCGGCGGTGAACTCGGCCAGCGGCATGGAGTTCGGGTTCTCCGCATGGCCCGGCATCAGGTCGGTGGCCACGGCGGGCGGCGCCCATTCGATGACCTCGATCGCCGTGTCCTTCAGCTGATGCCGCAGCGACTGGCTCCACGAATGGATCGCCGCCTTGGTCGCCGAATAGGTCGGCGTCGCCGCCAGCGGCACGAAGGCCAGCCCCGACGACACCGTCACCACGCTGGCGCGCGCCTTCGACCGCAGATGCGGCAGCAGGGCCGCCGTCAGCCGGATCGGCCCCAGCAGGTTGATGGCCACGGTCTGTTCGGCGATGTCCAGATCGATCCCGTCCTCGACCACCATGATCCCGGCGTTGTTGATGACGACATTGAGCCCGGGGTAGGCGGCGACGACGCGCCCGGCGAAGGCCTGCACATCGGCGGCGTCGGCCACGTCCAGCGTCTCGAACGCCATGCCGGGATTGGCGGCGGCGACCGCCTCCAGCGCCTCGCGCCGGCGTCCGGCGATGATGACCCTGGCGCCGCGGGCGTGCAGCGCCTCGGCCATGGCCTTGCCGATGCCCGAGCCTCCGCCGGTGATCAGGATGGTGTCTTTGCGGGTGTCCATGAGCGTTCTCCGTCGGGTGGATTTCCGATGGGCGACGATCTATACCCGACACTTACGATCCGAAAGTAGGCACCGAAATGTGCTGTAGTTACCCAAAGGATAGATATGGCCAACGCTGACCTTCAGCCCGAAATGTCTTCCGCCGAACCGCCGCTCGACCCCCGCGTCGAGGCCCTCGTCAACGAGGTCATCGGCCGCGTCGCCGACAAATGGACCATGATCGTGCTCGAGGTTCTCGAGGCGAATGGCGAGCTGCGCTTCACCCGCATCGGCGAACTGGCCGGCGGTATCAGCCAGAAGATGCTGACCCAGACCCTGCGGCAGATGGAGCGCGACGGCCTTGTCGTCCGCACCATCCATCCGGTCATCCCGCCGAAGGTCGAATACCGCCTCACGGACATGGGCCACAGCCTGTCCGAGGCCTTCTGCGGCGTCTGGACCTGGGCCGAGGCCCATCTCGACCGCATCGAAACGGCGCGTCAGGCCTTCGACGCCCGCCGCGCCGCCTGAGTCGCCATCCGGCGCCTCCCGTCCGCCGCGCCGATGGGCTAGACCGCACCCACGCCTGACCGTCCGGACCGATTCATGACCCACACACAGCACCCCAGGGCAGCCATCATCCTCGCCGCCGGCCAGGGCACGCGGATGAAGTCGCCGTTGCCCAAGGTGCTGCATCCGGTCGGCGGCCGGGCCATGCTGGACCACGCCATCGACGCGGCGGAGGCGCTGGGCTGCGAGCGCATCGTCGTCGTCGTCGGGGCCCATTCGCCCGAGGTCCGCGACCATGTCGCGAAACGGCTCGGCGAGGACGCCATCGCCGTCCAGGACCCGCCGCTCGGCACCGGCCACGCCGTCCGCGCCGCCGAGGCGGTGCTGGGCGATTTCGTCGGCCAGGTGGTCGTCACCTATGGCGACGTGCCGCTGCTGACCGCCGCCGACCTCGCGCCGATCTTCGCCGCCCATGACGGCGTCACCGTCATCGGCTTCGAGGCCGCCGATCCCGGCGCCTACGGCCGCCTCGTCATGGACGGCGACCAGCTCGCCGCCATCACCGAGGCGAAGGAGGCGTCGCCCGAGGTGCTGGCGATAACCACCTGTAATTCCGGCGTCATGGCCGCCCCCATGGGCCTGCTGTTCGACCTCCTGCGCGAGGTCCGCAACGACAACGCCAAGGGGGAGTATTACCTCACCGACGTGGTCGAGCTGGCCCGCCGTCACGGCGCCCCGACCCGCGTCGTCATGGCCGCCGAGGCCGCCGTCATGGGGGTCAATTCCCAGGCCGAGCTGGCGGTCGCCGAGGCCCTGTTCCAGCAGGGGCGCCGCGCCGCCGCTCTCGCCGACGGCGTCACCATGCCGGCGCCCGACACCGTCCATTTCGCCTTCGACACAGAGGTCGGCGGCGGGACCCTGATCGAGCCTTTCGTCGTCTTCGGCCCCGGCGCGAAGATCGCCTCCGGCGCCCGTATCCGCAGCTTCAGCCATGTGGAGGGCGCGCGCGTCGCGTCCGGCGCCGAGGTCGGACCCTACGCCCGCCTGCGGCCTGGTACGGATCTGGGCGAGGGCGCCAAGATCGGAAACTTCGTCGAGGCCAAGAATGTGACCATGGGCAAGGGCGCCAAGGCCAACCACCTGTCCTATCTCGGCGACGGCGAAGTGGGCGCAAAGGTGAACATCGGCGCCGGAACGATCTTCTGCAATTACGACGGCTTCTTCAAACATCGTACGACGGTGGGCGAGGGGGCCTTCATCGGCTCGAACAGCGCCCTGGTCGCCCCGGTGACCATCGGCGCCGGCGCCATGGTCGGCTCCGGCTCGGTCATCACCCGCGATGTCGCCCCCGGCGATCTGGCCCTGGCCCGGGGGGAGCAGACGATCAAACCGGGGTGGGGGACTCGCTTTATGGATGCGATGCGGGCGAAGAAGGCGGCGAAGACATGAGCGCGGACACCCAGAAACGTCTCGCCGGCGAAGCCGCCGCCCTCCGCGTCGAGGCCGGCATGGTCGTCGGCCTCGGCACCGGCTCGACCGCCGCCTGGTTCGTCCGGGCCCTGGCCGCCCGCGACCTGCCCGACCTGCGCTGCGTCCCGACCTCCGAGGCCACCGCCGAACTGGCGCGCGAGCTCGGCCTGCCCCTCTCGACCCTCGAGGACACGCCGCGCATCGACCTGACCGTCGACGGCGCCGACGAGGTCGGCCCCGGCCTCGCCCTGATCAAGGGCGGCGGCGCGGCCCTGCTGCGCGAGAAGCTGGTGTGGGAGGCCTCGACCCGCTGCCTCGTCATCGCCGACGCCGCCAAGGTGGTGCAGACCCTCGGCGCCTTCGCCCTGCCGATCGAGGTCGTCGCCTTCGGTCACAAGACCACCGCCAACCGCATCGCCGACGTCCTGACCGACCACGACATCGCCATGCCGGCCCGGGTGAGAACCGCCTCGCCTCAAGCCGCGAGCGACCGCGTCGCGAGCATAGGCGCCCAACATGTCCGCACGGACGGCGGCAATCTGATCTACGACGCCCGCTGCGGCGCCATCCACGACCCCGTCCGCCTCGCCGACGATCTCAAACTGATCACCGGCGTGGTCGAACACGGCCTGTTCCTCGGCCTCGCCGACGAGGCGATCATCGGCACGGACGCGGGGGTCGAGCTCCTGACGCCCTGAGCGGCGTCGCTAGAGCAGCATCGGCGCGACATTGGCGAAATTGTGCATCAGCACCGGCAGCAGGATGCTGCCGGTTTTCTCCCGCAGCCAGACGAGGATGAGCGCGGGTCCCCCGGTCAGCGCCAGGGCGAGCGGCTCGAAGCTGAAGCCTTCGGCGCCGTAGCCCAGGGCATGGTCGAGGCCGAAGGCCAGGCTCGTCAGCACCGCGGCCCAGCCCATGGGCGCGCCCAGCACCACGACCGGCCGGCCGAACGCCTCGTTCAGCATCAGCAGCAGCACGCCGCGATAGAAGATCTCCTCCTCGATGCCGGGCATCGTCAGCTGGAAGGCGAAGGTCTCCGCATCGCCGCCTTCGCCGGGAAACGCCACGGCGAGGCCAAGGAAGACCGCCACCAGCAGGCCGCAGGCGATCAGGGCCCCCGTCAGCCCCTCCCGGCTCTGGGCCAGCGTCAGGCCTGACCGGCGAAGGCCCAGAGCGGGCAGGGCGGAGACCGCCAGCATGGCGACGGCGGCGGCGATCTTGCCGCTCCAATTCCATCGATCCCCGATCCCGGGCAGCGGAAGCAGTCCCCAGGCGCCCGTCAGCAGCGCGTCGTGGATCGCGATGAGAAGAACCGCGCCCGCCAGCCAGCCCCAATGGACCCGCCCTTTCTGAAGCACGACCCCGGCCACGGCGACGGCCAGAAACACGGCCGTCACCGCCAGAAGGGACATCAGACCGTTTGGCATCGCGCATCTCCCCACACCCGGACCTGTGAGCCGACGGGGGCCGGAGACGGATGCGGGTTACGGGAATTTAATGCTCAAGGCTCCAGGGCGCGGGCCTCCTCTCGCGCCGGCCCACGCCGCGACCGACGCCAGGCAAGGGTTTTCGCCGTCCGTCCGGGGTTGTCTGGACCGCTCGCGGGTGGTTTCACGCCCGGGCTGCCCTATCTGTGACGCGCCATGCGGCGAACGGATGGATCCCGGGGGACGCCCCCCGGCGAGGCTGAGCTCAAGGAACGCGCGTGACCCAGACCTACGACTACGACCTCTTCGTCATCGGCGCCGGCTCCGGCGGCGTGCGCGCCGCCCGGCTGACCGCCCTCGGCGGCAAGCGCGTCGCCATCGCGGAGGAGTATCGCGTCGGCGGCACCTGCGTCGTGCGCGGCTGCGTGCCCAAGAAATTCATGGTCATGGCCTCCGAGGTCAGCCACGCCCTGAAGATCGCCGAAGGCTACGGCTGGTCGTTCGACAAGGCGACCTTCGACTGGCCGACCTTCCTTGAGGCCAAGGACGTCGAGATCGCGCGGCTGTCCGGCATCTACGCCGCCAACCTCGGCAAGGCCGGCGTCGACCTGGTCCACGGCCGCGCCGTGCTCCGCGACGCCCACACCGTCGAGATCGCCGGCAAGGGCGAGGACGGCGGGCCCCTGGTCGTCACCGCCGAAAACATCCTGATCGCCACCGGCGGCCGCCCGTGGAAGCCCGAAAACCTGCCCGGCGTCGAACACGCCATCACCTCGGAAGAGGCCTTCCACCTGCCAGAACTGCCCAAACGCATCCTGATCGCCGGCGGCGGCTATATCGCCGTCGAATTCGCCGGCATCTTCGCCGGCCTCGGGGTCGAGACCACCCTGATCTACCGCGGCCCCAACATCCTGCGCGGCTTCGACGACGACGTCCGCGCCCACCTCGCCGGCGAGATCGAGAAGCGCGGCATCAAGGTCATCCTCGGCTCGCAGCATACGTCGCTGGAGAAGACGGCGACCGGCGTCGTCAACCACCTCGACAACGGCATGAGTCTCGAGACCGACGTGGTCATGTTCGCCACCGGCCGCGTGCCGCACGTCGTCGACCTCGGGCTGGAGACCGCCGGCGTCGAACTGACCGACAAGGGGGCGATCAAGGTCGATACATTGTCGAAGACCACCGCCGACAACATCTGGGCCATCGGCGACGTCACCGACCGGATGAACCTGACGCCCGTGGCGATCCGCGAGGCCGTCGCCTTCCACCAGACCGTCTATCGCGACAATCCGCAGCATTTCGACTACGAGGCCGTCGCCACCGCCGTCTTCAGCCAGCCGCCGGTCGGGGTGGTCGGCCTGTCCGAGAGCGAGGCGCGCCATGCCTGCCCGGGCGAGGTCGACGTCTATCTGACCCGTTTCCGGCCGATGAAATACGCCTTTACCGGCTCCGACGAACGGGTGCTGATGAAACTGGTGGTCGACGCCCAGAGCCAGAAGGTCGTCGGCGTCCACATCGTCGGCCCCGAGGCGCCGGAGATGATCCAGCTCGCCGCCATCGCCGTGAAGGCCGGCCTGACCAAGGCCCAATGGGACGCCACCTGCGCCGTCCACCCCACCATGGCCGAGGAGCTGGTCACGCTGAAGGAGAGGCAGTCTCCCGGGAACATGTCGGCGGGGTAGGGGCGGAAGCGTGCGCAC
>JAXHTU010000079.1:0-13920 GCA_034189955.1 Pseudomonadota bacterium
TGTGATCAGGGCGGTGATCACGCCCTTGAACAAAGGGGCGGTCATTGAAACGATGGTCCTGCGTGGGAGATGGGCGAATTCGCCCGGAAGCGAAGCGCGGGAGGTTAGGTTGCCGGCGCCGCCGCCGCAACTCTCACGGAATGGGAATTGGACACGGTATGATCGTCACCAGCCTCGCGGCCGCCCTGGCTCTGCTCGCCCCCGCGCCCGAATCGCTGATCCGTACGCAGACGCCGTATGCCGCCGTGGCGCCCCAGGGGACGCAGGCCCGGACGCTCGACGATCAGGATACCGCCCTCTTCCGCCAGGGCCTGGAACAGGCCCGGGCCCGCGACGTCATCGGCACGCTCGCCACGATGGCGCGGATCGGCGACCCGACCGCCCGCAAGCTGGTCGAATGGGCCCTGCTCGACACCTCGGCTCCGCAACTCCCGTACAGCGACCTCGCCGCCGCCCAGACCGCCTTCGCCGGCTGGCCCCGGGCCGACAGCCGCCGCGAGGCCGCCGAGCGGGCGCTGGACATGGCCTACGCCGGTCCCGACGCCGCCCTCGCCCTGTTCGCGCAGACGCCGCCGACGACGGCCGAAGGCGCCATCGCCCTGGCCGACGCGCTCGAGCAGCGCGGCCGCCGCGACGAGGCCCGCGCCCTGATCGCCGACTGGTGGCGGAACCGCTCATTCGAAGAGGCGCTGCAGACCCGCATCCTGACCCGCTGGAGCGGCTGGCTGACCCAGGCCGATCACGAGGCGCGGCTCAACATGCTGCTGCTCGGCCCGCACGGCCCCGCCACCCGGGCCATGTCGCAGATGGTCTCGCCGGACCGTCGCGCCGTCGCCGAGGCGGCCATGGCCCTGCGCACCGCCTACAGCCCGGACGCCGTGGTCGCCGGCCTGACCCCGGCCCAGGCGATGGACCCCGCCGTGGCGCTGGAGCGGGTCCGCACCCTGCGCTCGCAAAGCCGCCAGTCCGAAGGCTTCGCCCTGCTCGCCGCCCTGCCCCCCGCGCCCTCGCACAGCGAGGGCCAGAACACCCTGTGGAGCGAGCGGCGCAACTATTTCCTCGACGCCCTCGAGCGCCGCAACTGGCAGGCGGCCTACGACTCCATGGCCGGCCACGGCTTCCCCTCGGGCGAGCGCAAGGTCGACGCCGAATTCTTCGCCGGCTGGGTCGCCCTGACCAAGCTGAACGACCCCGCCCGCGCCGCGACCCATTTCGAGGTGCTGCGCCAGTCCTCCTCGACGCCGATCACCCAGGGCCGGGCCCTGTACTGGCTCGGACGCGCCGCCGAGGCGCAGGGCAACACCCCGTCGGCGGTGGAATTCTATCGTGGCGGCGCCCAGCACATCCAGACCTTCTATGGCCAGCTGGCCGCCGAGAAGGCCGGAATCACCACCCTGACCCTGCCCGGCGATCCCACCCCGACCGCCGCCGAACGCGCCTCCTTCGAGGCCAATGAGCTGGTCCGCGCCCTGCGCATCCTCGGCGAGACCGGCGAGACCAGCCTGTTCCGCGTCTTCGCCTACCAGCTGGACGACGACCTGCCCGGCGCGCCGGACCTGGCCCAGCTGATGGACCTGTCCCGCGCCTATGGCGAAGGCTTCACCGCCATGATGGTCGGACGCGCCGCCAGCCAGCGCGGCTTCCTGATGCCCGAGCGTCAATATCCGATCCGGATCCCGCCCGCCGTGCCCGGCGCCGCGCCGCTGGAGTTCACCCTCGCCATCACCCGTCAGGAATCCAGCTTCGACCCGCGCGCCCGCTCCGGCGCCGACGCCCGCGGCATGATGCAGTTCCTGCCCTCGACCGGGGCGATGGTGGCCCGCCAGCTGGGCATGCCCTTCTCGGCCGAAAGCCTGTGGGACCCCGATTACAACATGACCCTGGGCAGCTTCCACCTCGGCGACCTGACCAACCGTTTCGGCGGCTCGATGCTGCTGACCACGGTCGGCTACAACGCCGGCCCGGCCCGCCCGCCCCAGTGGATCGCCCGCTGCGGCGACCCGCGCGGCGGCCAGGTCGACCCCGTCGATTTCATCGAATGCACCCCCTTCACCGAGACGCGCAACTACATGATGCGGGTGATGGAGAACATGTCGGTCTACAAGGCCCGGCTGAACGGCGGCTCCGCCCCGCTGACCCTGTCCGACGACCTGCGCCGCGGCGCCGCCGCGGGCCCGAGGCCCTACGCGCCCTGAGCCCCCTGGGCACGTCGGCCGGCTGAAAGCAGGGGTCCATCCGGCCCCTCGATCCAGCGCGCCGTCAGGCCGAAGACCTGCTCCATGACGTCCGGCGTCAGGGCGTGCAATGGAGACGCATCGGCCACAACGCGGCCCTCATGCATGACCGCGACCCGATCGGCGAACCGGGCGGCCAGCGGCAGGTCATGCAGGCTGACCAGCACCGCCTGCCCATCACGGGCGCGACCCCTGAGCCGCTCCAGAACCATCAGCTGGGCCTCCGGGTCCAGCCCGGCGACTGGCTCGTCGACCAACAGGGCCTGGGCATCGGCGGCGAGCGCCCGGGCCAGCAGGACGCGCGCCCGCTCTCCGCCCGACATCTCGGCCACGCCGCGATCGGCCAGAGGCTCCGCCTCGACCTCGGCCAACGCCCGCCGTCCCCTCGCCTTGGCGTCGTCGGCCGAGAGGAAGGGGGCGCCAAGAGCCGCCACCTCGATGGCCGGCAGATTCCAGGCGATGCGCCGCTCCTGCGGCAGATAGGCGGCCCGACCGGCGCGCTGCCGCGACGAGAGCGCCGTCGCCTCTTCTCCGCCCAGCACCGCCCGCCCCTCCGAGAGCACCAGCAATCCGGCGAGCGCGCGGATCACGCTCGACTTGCCGGCGCCATTGGGCCCAACCAGCGCCACCAGTTCTCCCGTCCCGACCGCCAGCGAGACCCGGTCCAGCACCGTCCGCCCGCCCAGCCTGGCCGTCGCCCCCTCGAGAGCCAGGGCGGTCACAGCCGCCACTCCCGCGCCGCACGCCAGGCGATCAGGGCGAACAGCGGGGCCCCCACGAGGGCCGTGAACACGCCCAATTTCAGCTCCTGATCCGTCGGCGTCAGCCGCGCCAGCAGATCGGCCAGCACCAGCATCAGCCCCCCCGCCAGGGCCGATGGCAGCAACAGCCGGGCCGGATCCCCTCGCACGGCCGAGCGCACCAGATGCGGCGCGGCCAGACCGACGAAGCCGATCACCCCGGCCACGGCCACGGCCGCCCCCGTCGCCAGCGCCGCCGCCAGCAGCGCCAACAACCTCAACCGGGCCATGGGCAGGCCCGAGGTCCGCGCCGTCTCCTCGCCAAGGCTGAGCATGCGCAGACCCGGCGCCGCGAACGCCGCCAGAGCCGCCGCCGCCACGACGGCGGGCGTGACCCAGGCCACATCGACCCAGCTGCGGTTCTGCACCGAGCCGAGCAGCCAGCTCATCACCTCGGCCGAGGCGATCGGGGACGGCGACAGGTTGAAGATCAGCGCCGTGGCCGCCCCGGCGAAGCTGGACACCGCCACCCCGAACAGGATCAGGGCCTCGGGAGACCGCACCCGCGCCGAGAACAGCACCAGCAGCCCTCCAGCGAGTCCCGCGCCGATCAGGGCGGCCAGTTCGACCGCGCCCGGAAACGCGGCCCAACCCAGCACGATGGCTCCCGCCGCCCCGAGCGCCGCAAGGGCCGAAACGCCCAGCACGCCGGGATCAGCCAATGGATTGCGCAGCAGGCCCTGCATCACCGCCCCTGAAAGCGCCAAAGCCGCGCCGACCATCAGGGCCGTGGCCGCCCGGGGCGCGCGGACCGCCCACAGCACCTCCGCCGGGCCGGATGCCGGATCGGTGAAGGCCGCGCGCCACTGGGACACGTCGAAGGCGGTTTCACCCAGCAGGATCGCCCCCACGAGCGCGGCGGCGATCAGCACCGCAAGGGTCAGCGACAGGCGGCCGACGCCAGCCGCCTTCATCCGCCCGCCCTAAGCATCGCCGCCGCATCCGCCGCGAACCATGCCGGACAGGTCAGGCTGGCGGCGGGCAGGCTGGCCGCCACCCTGCCCTTCGCGGCCGCCCGCACGACTGGATGCCGGCCCGGGCCGCGCCAGTCGGCGCGAACCTGGTCGAAGAAGCCGAGCACGAACCGCGCCGGCGGAAACAGGGCGATCCGTTCGACACTGACCGGCGCGAACCCCGGCCTGGCGAGATTGGTCAGGCCAGCAGCCTTGAAGACCGCGTCCACCAGGGTGCCGCGGCCCGCCGTGAAGCCGCCGGCTGTAAGGTACAGGGCGGATCGCGGCTTTGGCGCGACCGGCGCGGCTTCGCGTAGCCTGCCATCCATCCGCTCGATCAGCGCCTCGCCGCGCGGGACGGCGTCGAGCGCGTGCGCGGCGGCCCGGATATTGGCGCGGATGCCGTCGAAGTCCGTCGCGTCCTCGATCGTGACGACGCGGGCGCCGCCGGCTTCCAGCCGCGCCAGCATCCGCGCGTCACCGCCCCAGTAGCGGAGCACCACACCCGGCCGGAAGCCCACGGCCGTCTCGAGGGTTGGACGGATGCGCTGACGGCCGGCGGCCGCTTGCCGCATCCACGAATCCGGATCGTCGGCCCTCGGCGAGAGAGCCAGATGAGCGTCCGGCGCCAGGGCCAGGGCGTATTGGTCACCACACTGATCCAGCGACATGACCCGAAGCCGCTCGGCCCGGGCGGGCGCGGCCAAGGCCAGAATCATCGACGCTGCGGCGGTGGCCGTAAGCCGCTTCTGACCGATCACGGCTTGAGCAGGCCGGCGAACAGGCCGTCCAGCAGGGTGTCGACGAGAGTCTCCTGCTCCACCCATTCGAAATAGGGCTTGGTGATCACCAGCGACACCACGCCATGCGCCCCCGCCCAAAGCGCCTGGGCCGTGGTCGCGGCATCCCCCCGCAGTCGTCCGGCCTCGGCCGCCTCTTCGACCACTGTCTCGAAAGCGCGGAACAGCTCCTGGCCGAGTTCGCGCGCGGCCGACTGGGCCCCGTCGCGAAGCTCGACCGGGCGGGTCATATAGACCAGCCGGTAGGCGTTCGGATTGGCGAAGCCAAAGGCGATATATGCGCGCAGCATGCGCCGGAGCCGCGCCTCCGGATCTGACGGGCCCGCCAGAACCTCGTCGTTAGCCTCCATCAGGGTGGTGAAAGCCTGACGGCAGATCTCGTGCAGGATCTCGCCCTTCTCGGCGAAATGCATGTACAGCGCGGTCGAGGAGAGGCCGACCTCATCGGCGATCTTGCGGATGGTGGCGCCCTCGTAGCCGTGCTCGACGAAGATGCGTTCGGCGGCGGCCAGAATTTCGGCGCGCCGGGCGTGACCCTCGCCCTTGGGCTTGCGCTGGGATCGCGGGTTCAGGACGGCGGGGGCGGTCACGTGAGGAAAAACTCCGAACTCCGGCGCCTGAATAGCGGTATTCCGGGCGTCACGCCAATCGCTTGCCGCCTCGAGCCGCGCGCGTTAACCCTTGCCAATGGGAAGGGTGGGGACCTGCAAGCTTCCTCGGCGCGGAAATGGCGCTCCGTCGCCCGGCCCATCCTGGGCGGGCAGCGCACGGTGGCGGGGATTGTCCGTCTTTCAGTGGCTGGTCGTGGTCGGCTCGATCTCGGTATTGGGGACGCTCCTCTGGATGCGGCCGGAAACGGTCGCGGCGCTCGCGGTGACAACCGCGGCGACGGCCTTCGTCGCGGTTTCGGTCTGGCGGGTTCTGTTGGTGATGCTGAGCGGCGCTCCGCCCCCGACCGATCTGGCCGGCTTTGGCGACCTTCCACACTACACGGTGTTGGTCGCGCTCCATGACGAGGCCGAGGTGGTGGTTCAGCTTGTCGACCGGCTGACGCGCATCGACTACCCCAGCGACCGTCTGCAGGGCTTGCTGATCCTCGAGGCGCATGACCATCCAACCATAGATGCAGCCCTGGCGGCGCCGCGGCCGTCTTGGCTGGAGGTCTTCGTCGCGCCCCCCGAACAGCCGCAAACCAAGCCGCGCGCGCTGAACTGCGCCCTTCCCCATGTGACGGGCGAGCTGGTGACCGTCTACGACGCCGAGGACGAGCCTGATCCCCTCCAGTTGCGCGAGGCCGCCGCGCGATTCGCCCAGGACGAAAGCGGTCGACTGGCCTGCCTGCAGGCGCCGCTGAGGATAAGACGGAGTCGTCGAAGCGCGGACCCGTCGCCCTTTCTGGACCGCCAATTCGCCGCCGAGTACGCCAGCCTGTTCGAGACCACCTTGCCCGGCATGGCGAGACTGGGCCTTCCGTTTCCGTTGGGCGGCACGAGCAATCATTTCCGCGTCGACGCGCTGCGTCTGGTCGGCGGCTGGGACGCCTTCAACGTCACGGAGGACGCTGATCTCGGCTTCCGCCTGTGGACGTGCGGCTGGCGGATAGGCGTCATCCGGCGGCCGACGTGGGAAACGCCCCCGGGCGACCTCTCCGACTGGTTGCCGCAGAGGGCGCGATGGCTGAAGGGCTATATGCAGACCTTTGGCGTCCACACGCGCTGGCCGTGGCGGCTCGGCGCGCGAGGCGTCTTCGCCCTGCTGATGACCATCGGAGCGGGCATCGTCTCGGCCGCTGTGAATGGTCCGTCACTGGCGTGGGTCACGGCCACAGTACTGGTGGCCGCCGTGGCCGGGCTGGCGCCGCAGACTCCGGCGTCGGCGATCAGCGTCCTGATCCTCGGAGCCGCCGCGGCCTGGCTGTCGTGCGCCATAGGCGCGCGGCGGGCCGGCGTGCCCTACGGACCAGCGGACATGATCGCCGCGCCCGCCTACTGGGCATTGCAGAGCCTCGCCGCCCTGCACGCCGGATGGCGTCTGCTGCGCGAACCGTTCACCTGGGACAAAACCCGTCACAGGCGTGACGAGCCGATAGCCGATCCTGCGGCGGTCGCCGTGCACGACGCGCTGGACGAAGCGGCGTTCGACCGCCTATCAGCGGGCCATGCCGCCGCGCCTCAACCCGTCGCCTGAAACCCTCGTCACCCGCGCCTGGGCCGACTACGCCCTGCTGGACAGCGGCGATGGCCGCAAGCTGGAGCGCTATGGGCCCCATACCGTGGTCCGCCCCGAGCCGCAGTGCTTCTGGTCGCCGCGCGATCCCGGGGCCTTCGACGCCGCCGACGCGGTGTTCGATCCGACCGACGAGGACGAGAGCGGGCGCTGGCGCTTCGCCGGCCATCCGATCGACACCTTCCCGCTGGCGTGGCGCGACGTGCGTTTCACCAGCCGGTTCACGCCGTTCCGGCATCTCGCCTTCTTCCCCGAGCAGGCGGCCAACTGGGACTGGCTGGACGGGCGCATCCGGCGGCTGAAGCAGCCGAAGATCCTCAACCTGTTCGGCTATACCGGCGTGGCCAGCCTGGCCTGCGCAGCGGCGGGGGCGGAAGTCACTCACGTCGACGCCTCCAAGAAGTCGGTGGCCTGGGCGCGGGAGAACGCCGAGCTGTCGGGGATGGCCGACCGGCCGATCCGCTGGATCGTCGAGGACGCCAGGAAGTATGCGGCGCGGGAGGTGCGGCGCGGGGTGAAGTACGACGGCATCATCCTCGATCCGCCCAAGTACGGGCGCGGACCGACCGGCGAGGTGTGGCGGCTGTTCGAGGACCTGCCGGCCCTGCTGAAGGACTGCGCGGCCCTGCTGTCGGACGACGCCTCCTTCCTGCTGCTGAATGCGTATGCGGCGCGGATATCGGGGCTGTCGCTGGCGCATCTGATGGCCGAGGCGACGCATGACCGGGGCGGGGTGATCGACTGGGGCGAGCTGGCCCTGGCCGAGGACGGGGCGGACGGACGGGCGATCGGGCTGAGCTTCTTCGCGCGATGGAGCGCCTGATGGCGGACCGGCTGATCACCTCGCTGACCAATGACACGGTCAAGGCGGCGCGCGCGCTGCACATGCGCAAGGAGCGCGAGGCGACGGGGCGGTTCCTGGCCGAGGGGCTGAAATTCATCGGCGAGGCGCTGGACCAGGACCGGGCGCCGACCCTGTTGCTGGTCGGGGAGGAGGCGCGGCCGCATCCGATCCTCGCGCGGGCGCGCGAGGTCACGCGGGCGACGGGGGGCGAGGTGGTCGAGGTGACCCACGCCATCCTCGAGAAGATCAGCCGGCGGGACAATCCGCAGACGGTGCTGGGGGTGTTCGAGCAGGTCTATACGCCGCTGTCGGCGATCCAGCCGGCCTCGGCGCCGTGCTGGGTGGCCTTGGAGCAGGTGCGGGACCCGGGCAATCTGGGGACGATCATCCGCACGGCCGACGCGGCCGGTTGCGGCGGGGTGGTGCTGATCGGGGACTGCGTCGATCCGTATTCGGTCGAGGCGGTGCGGGCGACCATGGGGTCGGTGTTCGCCGTGGCCATCGCGCGGGCCTCGACGGCGGAGTTCCTGGCGTGGCGGCACGGCTGGCCGGGGAGCGTGGTCGGGACGCGGCTGGACGCGACCCTTGGATATCGCGAGGCGGATATCCAGCGCCCGGCCCTGATCCTGATGGGCAATGAGCAGGCGGGGCTGACCGACGAACTCGCGGCGGCCTGCGACGTCAACGTCAAGATCCCGATGCGGGGCCGGGCCGACAGTCTGAACCTGGCGATCGCCACCGGGATCATGGTCTATGCGGTCACGGACGCGGCCTAGTAGCTGGCTCCGTCGACGCGCTGGGCGGTCCAGCCGAAGGGCTCGATGTCGGTCAGGGCGCGGACATTGATCGCCACCATCTCGGTCCCGTCAGGCCCCGTGCCCCGCGCGAAGGTCTGGACGCCGCAGGTGTCGCAGAAGCGGTGGCGGATGTGCTCCTTGTTGAACAGATATTCGGTCTGCGGGCCGTCGGCTGTCAGGCGGAAGGCGTCGGGGGCCACGAAGCCGAGAACGAAGCCCTTGCGGTAGCAGTGGGAGCAGTTGCACTCGATCAGGCCGTCGAGACCCATGTCGACTTCAAACGCCACCGCGCCACAGTGGCAGGACCCCTGGTGGGTCTTCACGTCGGTCATCACGCATCCTCCAGCAGAACCACCCCGGGGGCGGATTTGAGCGCGCCGCGCAGGGCGCCGTCGAGACGGTAGCGGCCCGGCAGTTTCAGCTCGACCTCGCGGCGGCCGTCGAGCGAGGCGACCAGCGACACCTCCCCGCCCTTGCCTTCCGCCTTGGCCCGATCAAGCCGGGCCTTCAGGGCCACCGGGTCGGCGCTCTTCGACGAGACGTGGATGCGCAGGCCCATCTGACCGTCGTCGATCAGGGCGTCGAGGCGGCTGGCGTCGTCGCCGAAGAAGCGGACCTCGCCATCCGAGGACTTGGCGCGGACGCGGACCATGATCGAGGCCCCGACCTCCAGCACCTCGCGGCATTTGCGCAGCTGTTCGGGCGGGAACAGGCATTCGAACTCGCCGGTCGGGTCGGAGAAGGTGACGAAGGCGAATTTCTCGCCGGTGCGGGCGCTGGCCCGCTCCTGACGGCGGCGGACGACGCCGGCCATCAGGAAGGCCTCGTGGCCGCTCTCCGCCAGGGCGGTGGCCTCGGCGACGAAGGTGACGCGCTTGCGCTTCAGCGCCGGGGCCATGTCCTCCAGCGGGTGGCCGGACAGATAGAAGCCGACCGCGGCCAGCTCCTGATCCAGTTTCTCTGGCCCGACCCAGGGCTCGACCGGGCGCAGTCGGGGCCGGCCGGCCCCCACCTGGTCGCCGCCGAACAGGCTGACCTGGGACGAGGCGCGCTCGGCGGCGACGCTCTGGCAATATGCCATCAGGGTGTCGGCCTGTTCGACCAGCTGGCGGCGATTGGTGTGGAAGCTGTCGAAGGCGCCGGCGCGGGCGAGGTTCTCAAGCGCGCGCTTGTTGACGCTGCGCGGGTCGACGCGCTCGAGGAAGTCGAAGATGTCGGTGAAGCGGCCGCCGGTCTCGCGCACCTCGACGAGGTGTTTCATCGCCTCGAGGCCGACGTTGCGGATGGCGCCCAGCGCATAGAGGACGGCGCCGACGCCATCGTCATAAGCGACGTCGAAATCGGCCGAGGAGCGGTTCACGTCCGGCGACCTGATCGGCACCTCGAAGCGGCGGCAATCCTGATAGAAGACCGCCAGTTTGTCGGTGTTGCTGAGATCCAGCGACATCGATGCGGCCATGAATTCGACGGGATGGTTGGCCTTCAGCCAGCCGGTCTGGAACGAGATCAGGGCGTAGGCGGCGGCGTGCGACTTGTTGAAGCCGTAGCCGGCGAACTTGGCCACCAGATCGAAGATGCCGCCGGACTGTTCCTCGGGCACGCCCTTTTCCGAAGCGCCCTTGATGAAGCGCGCCCGCTGGAAGTCCATCTCCTCCTTCTTCTTCTTGCCCATGGCGCGGCGAAGAAGGTCGGCCTCGCCGAGGCTGTAGCCGGCCAGGACCTGGGCGATCTTCATCACCTGCTCCTGGTAGATGATGACGCCATAGGTCTCGGTCAGCACCTCGGTCAGGGAGGGATGGAGGTAGTCGACCTCCTGCCGGCCGAATTTTCGGTCGATATAGGTGTCGATCATCTCCATCGGGCCGGGCCGGTAGAGGGAGATCAGGGCGGTGATCTCCTCGATCGAGCCGCAGCGCATTTTTCGCAGGGTGTCGCGCATGCCCTGGGATTCCAGCTGGAACACCCCGACGGTCTGGCCCGAGGCCATCAGCTCATAGGTCCTGGGATCGTCGAGCGGCAGGCCGTTCCAGTCGGGGGCGGCGCCGCGGCGCTCCAGATACTGGCGCGCGCGGTCCAGCACGGTCAGGGTCTTGAGGCCGAGGAAGTCGAACTTGACCAGGCCGGCGGCCTCGACCCATTTCATGTTGAACTGGCTGGCCGGGATGGTCGAGCGCGGGTCCTGGTACAGGGGGGCGAGCTGGATCAGCGGGCGGTCGCCGATGACGATGCCGGCGGCGTGGGTCGAGGCGTTGCGGTACAGCCCCTCCAGCTCCAGCGCCGTCTCCAGCAGGGCGGCGACATTGGCGTCGCTGTCGCGCGCCTCCTTCAGCCGCGGCTCCAGCTCGATGGCCTGGGCGAGGGTGACGGGGTTGGCGGGGTTGGCCGGCACCATCTTGGCGAGGCGGTCCACCTGGCCGAGCGGCATCTGCAGCACCCGGCCGACGTCGCGCAGCACGGCGCGCGCCTGCAGGGTGCCGAAGGTGATGATCTGGGCCACCCGGTCCTTGCCGTAGCGGTCCTGGACGTAGTCGATCACCTCTTCCCGCCGCTCCTGGCAGAAGTCGATGTCGAAGTCGGGCATGGAGACCCGTTCGGGATTGAGGAAGCGCTCGAACAGCAGGCCGAAGCGCAGGGGGTCGAGGTCGGTGATGGTCAGGGCCCAGGCGACCAGCGAGCCGGCCCCGGAGCCGCGCCCCGGACCGACCGGGATGCCGTGGGTCTTGGCCCATTTGATGAAGTCCGACACGATCAGGAAATAGCCGGGGAAGCCCATCTGCTGGATGATGCCGACCTCCCATTCGAGACGGGTCCAGTATTCCGCCTCGGGCGCGGCCGGGGTGACGGCGCGCAGCCGCTCCTTCAGCCCCTCGCGGGCCTGGTGCATCAGCTCGTCGGGCTCGGAGCGGCCGGCGCCGGCGTCGAAGCGCGGCAGGATGGGGGCGCGGGTCGGGGCGAGGAAGGCGCAGCGGCGGGCGATGTCGAGGGTGGCGTCGCAGGCCTCGGGCAGGTCGGCGAACAGCTGGCGCATGGCCGGGGCGGTCTTGAACCAGTGCTCGCCGGTGATGCGGCGGCGATCCTCCTGACCGGTGAAGGCGCCGTCGGCGATGCACAGCAGGGCGTCGTGCGACTTGGCCTGGGCGGCGCGGGCGTAGTGGACGTCGTTGGTGGCCACGAGGGGGACGTCATGGGCGTAGGCCCAGTCGACGAGGCCGCGCTCGGCCTGCTGTTCGGAGGCGAGGCCGTGACGCTGGAGCTCGACGTAGAAGCGGTCGCCGAAGGCCGCGCGCATGGCCTCGAGGGCGGCGGCCGCCTCGGCCGGCTTGCCCTGGACGAACAACGGATCGACCGGGCCGTCCGGGCCGCCGGACAGCAGGATCAGACCTTCGGAGCGGGCCGCCACCATCTCCCAGGGCACGCTGGGCTCGTCCATGGCGCCGGCGTCGAGGAAGGCCGAGGACGACAGGGCCGAGAGGTTGAGCCAGCCGGCCTCGTTCTGGACCAGCACCACCACGGTCGGGACCTTCGCCCAGCGCTCGGCGATCTTGCCGCCGATGCCGGTGACTGGCAGGGCGCAGGCGATCAGCGGCTGGACCCCCGCCCCCTTGGCCGCCTCGCTGAACTCCAGCGCGCCGAACAGATTGGCCCGGTCGGCGACGCCCACCGCCGGCATGCCCGCGTCGGCCGCCAGCACCGGGACCTTGCCCGCCTTGATCGCGCCTTCCAGCAGCGAATAGGCCGAGCGGACCCGCAGGTGGATGAAGCCCTGGCTGTTCAGCGTGTCGGTCAAACCGGGGTCCTTCGTCGGGTGAGCGCCTGTTGTGGACCGAGTCTCACATCGCGGGCGACCGGGACACCGCAAAGCGGCCCGGACGGCGACGCGAAAGGGGGCCGTCTGTGGATAGCGCCGGCCGGCCTCGCCGGCGTTCGAAGGGTTTTGCCCGGGTAAAACCGAAAAAACACCGTCCGAACCGTCCGAACCGTCCAGACCGTCCGAACCGTCCAGACCGTCCGAACCGTCCGGATCAGGCTTGTCGTCGGAGCCCTCAGACGGCCGTGGTCAGCAGCGCCGCCTGCCACATCACCCAGACGAAGCCGCCGCATGACGCCAGTGACAATGTATCCCGAACCCAACGCGCCATGATCGTTCTCCCGGTGAAGCGTGTTCCGGTAATGTTCTATGTTCTTCCTTCGTTCCCGTCAAGACCGCAGGCCGTGATCCGCGCCGGTGATGCGCGCGTAGACGACGGCGCCTATGTGGGTGGAAGCCCCCTGCCCTCGCCTCCGGAGCCGCCGCCATGCCCCGCCCCCTGCTCGCCCTCGTCGCCCTCATCGCCGCCTGTTCGCCGGCCCCGCCCGCGCCGGCCGAGCCGCCGCCGCCCCCGGGAAGCCAGACGGCGGTGTTCGCCGGCGGCTGCTTCTGGTCGTCGGAGAAGGCGTTCGAGAACGTGCGCGGGGTCAGCTCGGTCGTTTCGGGCTTCGCCGGCGGGACCGAGGCCAATCCGGACTATATGGACGTGGTGCGCGGGCGCACCGGGCACCGCGAGGCGGTGCGGGTGACCTTCGATCCGCGGGTGGTCAGCTATCGCGCCCTCGTCGATCGCTACTGGCGCACCATCGATCCGACCGATCCGAACGGGGTGTTCTGCGACCAGGGGCCGTCGTACCGCACCGCCGTGTTCGCCACCGCCGCCCAGACCGAGGCGGCCAACGCCTCGCGCGCGGCGGCCGAACAGGCCCTGGGCCGGCGCTTCGTTACGCCGGTGCGGGCCGCGTCCCGCTTCTGGCCGGCCGGGGCCGAGCATCAGGACTATGCCGAACGCAACCCGGGTCGCTACGAGGCCTATCGCATCGGCTGCCGCCGGACCGAGAGCCTGCGGCGGGTGTGGGGCCAGGCGGCGGTGACCTGAAGCCGGTCGCGACGGTTTGACCGGACGGGGCGCGCGGAGCGCTGTAGGGTGAGGTCGCGCCGCCGATCCCCCGCCCTTCCGGCGGCCCGCGACGCGGGATGACGGTCATGGCCAAGGGTCAAGTGAAGAGCAACAAGGAAGTCCGCAAGCCGAAGGCGGAGAAGGCCAAGCCGGCGGTGTCGGTGGGGACCTCGCCGTTCACCCAGGTTCCGGGCAAGAAGTAGCGGAAATTCCTTCTCCCCTCCGGGGGAGAAGGTGGGCGGCGGAGCCGTCCGGATGAGGGGGATGGTTGGGACCTGCCGACGGGCGGAAGTCCGGAGCCGGCCTACCCCTCATCCGGCCCTCCGGGCCACCTTCTC
>JAXHTU010000008.1:0-51564 GCA_034189955.1 Pseudomonadota bacterium
TGGCCGGCTCGGTGTCGCGCTTCCAGATCGGGGCCGACGCCGGCGCCGCCCCGGTCCGCGCCGCCCCGCGCCCGGTCCACCGCACCGTCACCGCCATGAAGACGGTCGGTCGCGGCGGGGCGGCGCGCAAGCTCTCCCCGGTCGCCGCCGAAGACGGCTGGGAAGAGTTCTGATGCGGGGGCAGGGCGGCTGCCCAGGTTGAAGTCGAACTCCAGCCGCCGGTCAGGTTGAAGCCGCGTGAGGCGAGCCGGCGGCCGTGTTAGGGTCGGCTCATGAGCGATCCACGCAAAGAACTGGATGAGGAGCCGGGCGTCTTCGATTTTGAAGACGAGGCGGCCGTCGAGGCGTCGACGCAGCGAGGTGAAGCCGACGTAGCGGCTGGACGCGTCGTGAGCCACGAGGCGGTGAAGCGGTGGCTCCTGTCCTGGGGTACCGACCATCCTCTGCCGCGACCCAAATGCGGCGAATAGTCTGGGCAGACGAAGCCCTCGAAAATCTTGAGGCGATTGGAAGTTACATTCGCGACTTCAATCCGGGGGCCTCGCGGCGCCTGACTCAAAGACTGGTGGAAGTTGCAGAGAGCCTCGCCGTCTTTCCAGACCGTGGGAGGGCCATCAGCGCCACGCGTCGCGAATTGCCCGTCGTGAGGCCCTATCTTATCCGCTACGCGGTGACGCCTGATGAGGTCCACATCCTGAAGATACGTCACGCGGCCCGACGGCCGGAACCCTAGGCCCAGGCGAACAGGAGGCGGCCTTCGCCCATGCGCTCGCGCAGGGCCGGGAGGTCGTGGTGGGCGACCGAGAAGCAGCCGTAGCTGCGGCCCAGCTTGCCCTCGCGGGCGAGGAAGGCCGGGTCGGCGTAGTCGGCGCCGTGGATGATGATGGCCCGCTCTCGGGCCCTGTCGTTTGAATACTCAAGCCCGTCGAGCAGGACGTTGGGGCCCTGCTGGGCGCCGTGGCTGGCGCCGGCGGTGGCGTAGGCGCCGACCGAGGACATGTGGCTGTCGGGGGTGTTGCCGAAGCTGGTGGCGTAGCCGGTGTGAGCCGGATCGGAGCCGCGGCCGTGGCTGGTGCGCATCAGGGTGACGGCGCCGCCGTGCAGGTCGACCTCGTACAGCCGCTCTTCGCCCGAGAATTTCTTGAAGTCGACGAGATACATGCGGTCGCGCCGGGTGATCTTGCCGGTGTGGATGTCGAGAGCGGCGGTGGCCCGCTCCAGCAACTCCTTGCGCACCGAGCCGCGTGGATCGAGCGGGCGGGTGGAGTTCAGTTGCGAGGTGATGATTTCCGGCGGGCGGGCGACCTGGAGCGCCGGCGTCGGCGGGACCTGGGCCAAGGCAACCGTGACCGGGGGTTTGACCGCCGCCGTGGCGCAGCCGGACATCATGGCCGCGCCGCCAAAAATAAAGCCTCGTCTGGCAAGCCGCATGCGACGCCCCTCGCGCGGTTTCAGGAAGTCACAGGTTGTTTCAAATGATGACGTGGGTAGCAACCTGCGGCGTGACCGCGAGACTGCGCCGATCGGGGTGAACAGGGCGTTTCGCCGGGCCGGATCACGGGGATCGTCTGGTCCGGCGGCGCCGGCCGCCTTATTTCGGAACGTGTGGTGTTCCGCGAGAACGCCCGCCTTCGCGCCCGTTTCACCGGGCCGGGGAACCCTGTTCGCGCAATTGGGGCGGAGTCAGCCGCGCCCGGCGACCGGCGTTGTGCAGCGCAGTAAAACTCTCGTGATCGGCGGGAACCGGAGGCGGCGTCGGTCTAGCCGGCGTCCCGGACCGCGCGCAGCAGCAGGGCCTGGAAGCCGCCCTCGTCGTCGAAGCGGGCCTTCACCGGCCAGGAGACGACCCGCGCGCGCCACTCCGGCGGCAGGCGGAACCAGTCCTTTTCGGTGGTGATCAGCCGGGCGTGAGCGCGTTCGGCGCGGTCGGCGAGGAAGGCCAGGTCGGCCTCGCGGAAGGCGGCGTGGTCGGGGAAGGGGGCGAAGTCGACCAGTTCGGCCCCGGCCGCGTCGAGGGCGCGCTCGACCTTCCACGGCTTGGCGATGCCGGCGAAGCCGAGCAGCGGGCCGGGCGGCGGCGGGGCGGCGGGGACCAGCCGGGCGACGAAGACGGGCAGGGCGTCGAAGGCCTCGATCAGCTCGGGATCGGGAGGCGGGGCGTCGGCCGGCATCAGCAGGACGACCGCGTCGGCGCGGGAGAGGCCGGCCCGCAGAGGCTCGCGCATCGGCCCGGCGGGAAAGACGCCGCCGTCGCCGAACGGCCATTCGCCGTCTCGGGTCTCGCCGTCGACGACGACGAGGCTGAGCGATTTCCGCAGGGCCGGGTTCTGATGGGCGTCGTCCAGCACCAGGACCCGGGCGCCCGCCTCGGCGGCGGCGCGGGCCCCGGCTACGCGGTCGCGGGCGATCCAGGCGGGGCCGCCGAGGGCCAGCATCAGCGGCTCGTCGCCGACGTCGGCGGCGGTGTGGACGGCGGGGTCGACCCGCACCGGGCCTTCGAGCCGGCCGCCGTAGCCGCGCGACAGGGCGTGGGCGGAGACGCCGGCCTCGTGCAGCAGGCGCAGGGCCTCGCGGGCCACCGGGGTCTTGCCCGAGCCGCCGACGGTCAGATTGCCGACCGAGATGACGGCGGCGCCCGGGTCGACCGGTTCGGCGCGGGCGATGCGGCGGGCGGTGGCGGCGGCCCAGACCCACGACAGGGGCTTGAGCAGCAGGCGCGTCATCGGCGCGTGGCGGCGCTCGCGGTCGTACCACCAGCGGGGGGTGTTGAGCTTCATCGCCGGCCTCGCGCGGGCGCCGGCGGCAGCAGGGGCGTCAGCTCGTCCCACAGCCGGTCGAGGCCCGAGGCGGCCTCGGCGGCGGCGCGGCGGCCGCGCTCGCCCATGGCCTTGGCCGCCCGGTCGTCCGCCAGCAGGGGGGTCAGGACGGCCGGCAGGTCCCACGGGGCGTCGACTACGGTCAGGCCGCCGGCGGCGACAAGCGCATCGGTGACGGCGGCCCAGTTGCTCATGTCTGGGCCGGTGACGGCGGGTTTGCCGAGGCGGGCGGGTTCGAGCGGATTGTGGCCGCCGACCGGCGGCTTCTCCAGCGCGGCGGAGAAGCTGCCGCCCATGACGACGACATCGGCGAGGCGCAGGAACAGGCCCATCTCGCCGAGGGTGTCGGCGACATACAGGTCTGTGTCGCGGTCGGGCTCGCGACCGTCGGAGCGCAGGGCGAAGCGGTAGCCGTCGCGGGTCAGGGCGGCGGCGATGTCGCCGCGCCGCTCGGGATGGCGGGGCACGAGGATCAAACACAGACGGTCGGCCAGCCGGTCGAGGGCGCGGACGAGGGCGATCTCCTCGCCGTCGTGGGTGCTGGCGGCGACGACGACGGGCCTGTCGCCGATGGCCGCGCTGAGGCGGGTGAAGGCCCCCGGATCGTGCGGCGGGGCGGCCCCGGCCAGCTTCAGGTTCACATGGCCGTCGATGCGGGCCCCGAGGCTCTCCAGCCGGGCGGCCGAGGTCTCGTCCTGCGGCAGGACGCGGTCGAAGGCGGTCAGGACCTGACGCGCCGCCCCGGGGACCCGACGCCAGCCGTCGGCGGTCCTTTCGGTGATGCGGGCGCTGGCGAGGATCAGTTTCACCTCGCGGCGGCGGGCCTCGAGGATCAGATTGGGCCACAGCTCGCTCTCGACGAAGACGGCGACGGAGGGACGCCAGTGGTCGAGAAAGGCGGCGACGGCGCCGGGCGTGTCGACCGGCGCGAACTGGTGGATGACGCCGGCCGGCAGGCGGCTGGCCAGCAGGGTGGCCGAGGTCAGGGTGCCGGATGTGACCAGAACGGGCAGGTCGGGGCGGCGTTCGCGCAGGCGTTCGACGACCGGGAGCAGGGACAGGGTCTCGCCGACGCTGACGCCGTGCAGCCAGACCAGGTCGCCGGAGGGACGGGCGACGGAGGCGAGGCCGAGGCGCTCGTCGACCCGGGCCGGGTCCTCCTTGCCCTGTCTGGCGCGGGCGTCGAGCAGGCGCGGGGCCAGCGGCTCGATCAGGCGGGTCAGGAGGCGCCAGGCGGTCAGGGCGGGGCTCACGTCAGATGCGCTCCAGCCCGGTGAGGGCGTCGGCCTCGGCCTCGAGGGCGGTGGTCTTCTCCCTCCAACGGTCGGCCACTTCGGACAGGTCGCCGCCTTCAGGGAAGGTGTCGAGACCCCAGACGACGGCGCCCTTGCCGAACGGCATGGGGATGAGCGAGCGATCCCAGCTGTTCAGGCGGATGGCGGGGTTGCAGGACAGGCCGATGAAGAGGACGGGGACCTTCGACAGCTTCGCCATTAGCGGCAGGCCCTCGGCCATGCTGCGCACGGGGCCGCGCGGGCCGTCGGGCGTGATGCAGAGGGCCGCGGTCCTGAGTTGGCGCAGGCCGTCGCGAAGGGCCTGGGTCCCGCCCTTGTCGACTTCGCCCTTGTCCCTGTTGGCCGTCGAGCCGCGCACGGCGGGAATACCCAGCTGGGCCACAGCCTTGGCCACGAACTCGCCGTCGGCGCTGCGCGAGATCACGCCCTTGATCGGCTGGGCGCGATCCAGCGGCCAGCTGTACGGGCCCAGGGAGGTGCGCGAATGCCAGAATACGACCAGCACGCCGCCGCCCTGCTTCCAGACGCCCTCGGCGAGCGCCTGATTGCGGTGCTCCCAGCGGATGGTGGCGTAGCAGAAGCGCATCCACCGGGCGAGAAGCCAGGCCAGGGCGGTCTGGATCGCCGGATTGCGGAGCGGCCTCATGAGACGGTCGCGACCGTGACAGGGTCGCCGTCGAGCGACTGCTGTCGGGCGAGGCGGGCGTAGAGGCCGCCCTTCTTCACCAACTGGGCGTGGGAGCCGGTCTCGACGATGCGACCGGCGTCGATGACATGGATGCGGTCGGCGTGGCGGACGGTCGACAGGCGGTGGGCGATCATCAGCGTCGCCCGGCCCTTCATCAGCCGTTCGAGGGCGGCCTGGACCAGCGCCTCGCTCTCGGTGTCGAGGGCCGAGGTGGCCTCGTCGAGCAGCAGGATGGGGGCGTCCTTGAGGAAGGCGCGGGCGATGGCGATTCGCTGGCGCTGGCCGCCGGACAGGCGCAGGCCGGCCTCGCCGGCCCGGGTCAGATAGCCCTCGGGCAGGGCGGTGATGAAGTCGTGGGCGGCGGCGGCGTCGGCGGCGGCCTCGATCTCGGCCTGGGACGCGCCGGGGCGGCCATAGGCGATGTTGGCGGCGACGGTGTCGTCGAACAGGAAGGGCTCCTGGGTCACCAGGGCGATCTTCGCGCGCAGGTCGTGCAGCCGAAGGTCGCGGATGTCGCGGCCGTGGACGGTCACGGCCCCGCCGGTGACGTCGTAGAAGCGCGGCAGCAGTGACAGCAGGGTGCTCTTGCCGCCACCCGAGGGGCCGACGAGGGCGACCGTCTCGCCCGGCTTCACCGTCAGGGAGACGTCGGACAGGGTCGGGGCGCCGCCGGTCGCGGCGGGGGCATAGGCGAAGCTGACGTGATCGAAGGCCACGGTGACGGGGCCGTCGGGAAGGGGGACGGCGTCGGCGGCCTCGCGGATCTCGGGCTGGATGTCGAGGGCGCCGAACAGGCGGCGGGCGGCGGTCAGGCCCTCGGACATGACGGTCTGCAGATTGGTCACCTGGCGCAGCGACTGGCCGGCCGACCCGAGCAGGGCGATGTAGGCGGCGAAGGCGCCGACGCTCATGCCGCCGTCGCGGGCGCGCCAGCCGGCGTAGGCCATGACCGCGGCGATGACGAACATGGCCACGAGGTTGGAGAAGGGACCGGCGAAGGCGCGGCTGTCGGCGCTCTTGATCACATGGCGCTGGCGCCGGGCGACGACCTCGCCGACGCGCGCCTCCTCGGCCGCCTCGCGGTTCTCGATCTTGATCAGGCGGACGCCGTCGAGATTCTCCATCAGGGCGGTGGAGAGGTTGGAGGTCTCGACCATGGCGCCGGTGGTGGCCTTGCGCATCCGCTTGCCGAAGCGGCGCAGGATGAGGGCGCTCAGCGGCGCGCCCAGCAGAACGATCAGGGTCAGGCGCCAGTCGCTCCAGGCCATATAGGAGAGGACGGCGACCAGGGTCAGGGCGTGCTGGGTGTAGTTGACCACGCCGTTGGTGAAGGCCTCGCGCACCAGATTGGCGTCGAACAGCACCGAGGCGACGAAGCCGCCGGAGTGCTGGCTGCGCAGCCGGGCGAGATCGGCGCGAATCATCGAGCCGAACAGCCGCACCTGGATGTCGCCGACGATGCCGTGGCCGAGGCGGTTGACGAGGGCGGCCTGGCCGAGGGCGGCGACGGTCCAGACGAGGCCCGTGCCGATGATGATCAGGGGGATGGTCGGCAGCGCCCGATCCGGCGGCACGGTGAAGACGCCCCAGATGGTCACGGCCTCGCCGAGGAACAGGCCGTTGATGGCCGGCTCGAGCAACTGGATCACGGTGGCGGCCATGACCCCGACCACGGCGGCGCAGGCGATCGACAGGAACAGCGCCGCGCGGTGGTGCGAAAGGTAGTCGCGCCAGATGCGGGCCAGCAGCGGGCGAAGCGGCTCCTTCTCGTCGGCGGCGGGCGCGGGCGTCGTCATCGGTCCGAGGTCGGACGGGGGCGTAAGGAAGTCAAGCGGCCAGGCGCGCCCTAGCCGTCATCTTCACCGCGGGGGTTGAGCAGGTCGTCCATCACCCGGGCCACGTTTTCCATGGTGTAGGGCTTCTGCACCACAGGGCGGCCGCGATGAATGTCGGGCAGGTCGGCCTGTTCTCCGTAGCCGGTGGCGAACAGGAAGGGGACTCCCAGCTCCAGAAGCCGGTCCGCGATCGGATAGCTGTTGCGGTCGCCGAGGTTGATGTCGAGCATGGCGACGGCGGGACGCTGGGTCTCGAGATGTTCGAGCGCGCCTTCGACCGTGGCCGAGGTGGTGATGGTCCCGGCGCCGAGACGGCCGACGATGTCCTCGGCGTCGAGCGCGATGATCAGGCTGTCCTCGACCAGCAGGGCATCGAGGCCGTCGAGCAGCTGATCCGGGACCGCCTGAGGGTGGCCGATGGCAGGACGCGGGTATTTGATCACCGGGCCGCCCGGCATGACGCGCGGCTCGGACAGATGGCGGGCCGGGATGCGGAACGAGGCCCGGACGCCTTCGGGGTCGTATTCGATCGTCGACGAGCCACCGAGGTCGTAGGGCACCGAGCGGTCGATGATGGTGGTGCCGAAGCCCTTGCGGGTCGGCGGCGTCACCGTCGGGCCGTCGATCTCGCGCCATTCGATGACCAGATCCCCGACCGGGCTGCGGCTCCAGTCGAGGCTGACGCGACCGCCGTCAACGGACAGGCTGCCGTATTTGTTCGAGTTGGTGACCAGTTCGTGGAGCACCAGCGCCATGGTCGTATAGGCTTGGGGGTTCAGATAGACGGCGTCGCCCCCGGTGACGATGCGCTGCTGGTGGTCGTCGATGAAGGCGGCGGATTCGGCGTCGATCAGGGCCTGGAGCGGGGCCGGGCCCCAGTGGTCGTCGGTGATCTGGTTGTGCGCCCGGGCAAGCGCGTGGATGCGGCCGTCGACCACCTTCACAAAGTCCGAGATGTCGCCGCCGGTCGGCTGGGACTGGCGGATCAGACCGCGGATCAGGCCGAGGATGTTGCGGACGCGGTGGTTGAGCTCGGCGATCAGCAGTTCCTGACGGGCGCTGGCCTGGGCCCGTTCCGCGGTGGCTTCATCGGCGAGGCGCAGGACGACTTCGATCAGGGTGGCGCGCAGGGTCTCGGCGACGCGGGTCTCGGACGGGCTGAACGGACGCGAGCGGCCTTCGACCAGCTGTTTCCACTCGTCGAAGCTCTTGCGCGGCGTCAGGCGCGGGCCGTTCGGGCCGTAGGCCACCGGCTTGTGCGGATCGCCGGCCCAGCGGACGGAGTGGATCAGCTCCTTGCGGAACAGCACCACGTAATCCCGGGGCGAGCGCGAGATCGGGATAGCCAGCAGGCCGGCGGCGGTCGAGGCGAAGGCCTCGGCGCCGGACACCAGCGAGCCGATATGATCGGTGGCGAAGACCTTGCCGGCGGCCGTGCTGTTCAGGGCGCGGACGATTCGGCGGAAGTCCTCCAGCGGCGGAGTGACGCCCGAGAAGGCCGAGTTGCCGCCCAGCCAGACGCCGACGCCGTCGGCGGGGATCGCGTGGGTCAGGATGTCGCCCAGCCAGTCGGGATCCTTGAGCAGGGTCTCATCCGAGGCGACGGCGCCGAGCAGCTGGTCCGAAATGTCGCGGGCGCGGCGCTCGTATTCGACCGTCTGCTGCCGTTCGCGGCTTTCCAGCCGCATGGAGAACATCTGGGCGAACAGTTCGCTGACCGAGCGGCGCTCGAAGGTCGGGCAGCGGGCGGAATAGTGGTGGCAGGCGAACAGGCCCCACAGCCGGCCGTCGACGATGATCGAGATCGACAGGGAGGCGCCGACGCCCATGTTCTTCAGATATTCGATATGGATCGGCGAGACCGAGCGCAGCACCGACAGGGACAGGTCCAGGGGCCGGCCCTGCTCGTCCCGCTGCGGCAGGATCGGCACCGGTTCGGCGTTCACATCGGTGATCACGCGCAGCAGGTTGCGGCGATAGAGCTCGCGCGCCTGCGCCGGGATGTCCGAGGCCGGATAGTGCAGACCTATGAATTTGCCGAGGCCGGAGCGGACTGCCTCCGCGACGACCTCTCCCGAGCCGTCGGAGGCGAAGCGGTAGACCATGACCCGGTCGAAGCCGAGCAGGGCGCGGACCTGGCGCGCACCCTCGCGGTAGAAGGCCGCGAAGTCGGCGGCCTGGTCGAGGCGGCCGATCATGGAGCGGACCATGCCGGTGGCGTCGCCGTGTTCGCCGGAGGCCGGTTCGGCCTCGATCACCACGCCGCCGCCCGAGATGTGCAGGGCGATGTCGAAACGTCCGCCGCCCTCGACGATTTCGCATTCGAACAGGCGTTCAACGGAATCGGGTCCACGCAACATGGCGGCGCGGTTGCGCAGATCGTGGGCGACCTTGTGCGAGAACACGCTGTCCAGCGGACGGCCGAACAGGTCCTCGGGCTCCTGGCCGATGAAGGCGCCGACGTTGGCCGAGGCGCGCGCGATCAGCCAGTCCGAGGTCAGGGCGAGGAGGAAGCCGATGGGCTGGATGGCGCCGAGGATATGGATCGGTTCGCGGTCGCAATTGGTCAGATCGACCGTCGGTGGTTTCGTCGTCACAGCGGGTCCTGTCCCAGGGCGAGTGCCGCAGAACGCTCGAATACGGCAAAGGTGGCAAGGGCGGCCGAAATCGCCTGATCGAGGTCCGTCTGTCGCGTGAGGCGCTGATCCAGCAGGGTGACGAAGGCGCGCCAGAGGCGAGGATCCGAGGCGTCCATGAAGGCCGTCGGCCACCCCTCGGGCGCCGAGCGTCGAAGCAGGGCTCCGCCAAGGCGTGAGCCCTCCAGCACATAGGCGCCGCCGAGGATTTCGGCCTCGCTGGAATAGGCGGGCGGCGGCAGGAGCGCGGGGCTCGGCGCACCTGTCGCTGCGAGATCGCGCATCAGCGCGTCGGTGCGAAGCCGATCCCTCCAGTCGGGGATGATCCCGGCCGCGCCCGCGCCGGTCAGGGAGGCTTCCACGGCCGGAAAGGCCCGGGCCTGGGCCGTCAGGAACCCCGCGTAGCCTTCGGCGTCAGCGAGATCGAAGCGCGAATAGAGGCTGTCGACCCGGGCATGGGCCGCCGCGGTCCGATCCCTCAGGCCAAAGCGGGCGCCTTCGGGGGGCGGAGCGATCCCGGCGGCGCCCGGCGAGGGCTCGGGGAGAGGAACAGGAGACGACACGTCCCGCCTTTTAGCCAAGGCGATACAATACGCTAGCGGTTTCTGACGCGGCGTGCGGCCGCGCCGCGCCGGCGGCAGGATGACGCGCCGGGCGCGAGCCGCTATCTGCGTGCCATGTCCCGCTACGACCTCACCACCCGCGCCGGCCGCTTCAGGGCCAAATGGGACTATGCGTGGAAGGACCACGGCTTTCTGAGGCGGTGGTTCATGAACGCCCACTGGCTGGGTCCCGATCTGGTGCGGACCAACCAGCCGTCGCCGCGGCAGCTGGCGTACTGGAAGTCGCAAGGGATCAAGACCGTCATCAACCTGCGCGGGGTGCGGGACGAGGCTTACTACGCGCTGGAGAAGGAGGCCTGCGAGCGGCTGGGGCTGACGCTGATCGATGCGCCGCTGGATTCGCGCGATCCGCCGCAGAAGGACCGGATCCACCGGGCGCGGGAGCTGTTCCGGAGCATCGAATATCCGGTGCTGATCCACTGCAAGTCGGGGGCCGACCGGGCCGGGATGATGGCTGTGCTGTACCGACATTTCCATCTGGGCGAGCCGATCTCGGAGGCGATCCGGCAGCTGGACAAGAAGTATCTGCACCATCGCGAGGGGCTGACCGGGGTGCTGGACTATACGCTGGAGAAATACCTCAGGGAGGTCGAGCCGACGGGGCTCAGCTTCATCGACTGGATCGACAGCGAGGCCTACGATCCGAAGGCGATCCGGGCCGAATTCAAGGCCCAGTGGTGGGGCACGCTGCTGACCGAGAAGCTGCTGAAGCGCGAATAGAGCTCAGCTCCAGGGGCCGCGAGGCGTCCCTGAGGACGGCGGCGCAGGCGGCGATGCGTCGCCGCCCTGTTCGGCGGCCAGTTCGGCCTCGCGCCGGGCCCTGCGGTCGGATTCCCAGCCGCGGAACCATTGGGTCCAGTTGCGCTCGCCGCGCCACGCCATCACCCACAGGACCAGGGCGGTCAGCAGGAAGACAAGGCTGGCGATCTCCTCGCCTCCGAGGGTGCGTCCGAACAGGGTCAAGGGCGGGGTTCCTGCGACGCCGCCGAGGGCGCGTCGTCGTGGGTGAAGGTGTCGCGCGGGGTGGCGACATCGCCGGGGGTGACCGGGTCGCGCCATGCCGTGTCGGTCTCTGCCGGGCCGGCGGTCGGCTGATCGGGTTTGCGACGCGAGGCCCAGACGACGATGACGGCGCCGAGGATCAGCAGGGCCAGGACGATCAGGGCGGGGGTCAGCATGGGGCTCTCCGGGTGCAGGCTTAACAGTCCCTGTCGAAGCGCTCCAGCTGGTGTGGGGGTTCCCCCTAGTGTTCGTGGGCGTCGCCGCGAGGATCGATCATGCGATGGGCGTGGAGGATGAAATAGCGCATGTGGGCGTTGTCGACGGTCGCCTGGGCCCGCGCCTTCCACGCCTTGCGGGCTTCCTCGTAATTGGGGAAGGCGCCGACGAACTCGACCTTGGACAGGTCGCGGAACACCGGGGCGTCGAGATGGCGCAGCTCTCCGCCGATGACGAGGTGCAGCAGCTGGGGGGCGGTTTCGGCGGGATGAGTCATCGGTCGTCCAGAACTAGCGGGGCGCGAGGGGAATAGGCGCTGTGCGCCTTACGATCAACGGGTGCAGGGCCGGGGCGCTGCAGACAAGGCTGTTCTGGCGCGGGTCGGGCTGGTTGAAGCGCCAGGCGCCGCCGTGATGATCGCTGACCTTGCCGCCGGCCTCCTCGACCATCAGAGCCCCGGCGCAGACGTCCCAGTCCCATTTGGGCGTCAGGTTGATGGCGGCGTCGAAAGCACCGGCGGCGACCAGGGCCATGCGGTAGGCGAGGGCGTTGCGCTTCTCATAGCGCATGGCCGGCCACGGTTCGGGCCAGTGCGGACCCTCCATCAGCCGGGCGTCGGCCAGGACCGAGGCGTCGTCGAGGTCGGCCGTGTCCGAGGCGGTGATCGGCCGGCCATTGAGGAAGGCGCCGCCGCCGCGGACGGCGGTGAAGGTCTCGCCGAGGGCCGGGGCGTGGATCACCGCGGCGACGGGCTGGCCGTCCTCCACGATGGCGATGGGAATGCACCACCACGGCTTGCCCTTCATATAGGCGACGGTGCCGTCGATCGGGTCGACGACGATGAGGCGGCGTGCGGTCAGGCGGTCGGGGGTGTCGGCGGTCTCTTCGGACAGCCAGCCGTGATCCGGGCGGGCCCCGAGCAGTGTGTCGCGCAGCAGGGCGTCGACGGCCAGGTCGGCCGAGGTGACCGGCGAGCCGCCCGATTTGGACCAGATCTTCAGGCCCGCCTCGCGCTCGGCCAGCGCCAGGTCGCCGGCGGCGAGGGCGACGCCGCGGATCAGGTCGAGATCGGCGGCCAGGTCGCTCATTTGCCGGCGATGGCCACCGCGTCGAACATCAGCGACGGGCTGTTGTTGGCGCCGCGGAACTCGAGGTCCGAGCCGCGTTCCATGCGGGCGTAAAGGTCGGTCAGCTTGCCGGCCACGGTGACCTCGCTGACCGGGTAGGCGATTTCGCCGTTCTCGAACCAGAAGCCCGAGACCCCGGCCGACCAGTCGCCGGTGTTGGCGTTCAGCGACGGGCCGAACATGGAGGTGACCAGCAGGCCCGCGCCGGCGTCGGCCATCAGTTGGTCGAGGGTGCGCTCGCCCGCCTCCAGATGCAGGCTGTGGGTCGAGACCCCGGGCGGGCCGGCGAGGCCGCGCGAAGCGTGGCCGGTGGAGGCGAGGCCCAGCTGGGCGGCGGCGGCGGTGTTCAGCAGCCAGCTGGTCAGGACGCCGTCGTCAATGATTGATCGGCGCGTCACCGCCACGCCCTCGTCGTCGAAGGGCGTCGAGCCGAGGCCGCGCGGGCGGAACGGATCGTCGATCAGATTGACGCCTTTCGGCAGCACGGGCTGACCGAGGCGGTCCTTCAGGAAGGAGGTCCCGCGCGCGATCGACGGACCGGAGATGGCGCCGATCAGGGGCGAGAGAATCTGCAGCGCCAGCCGGTTCTCGAAGATCACCGGAGCGGTGGTCGAGGCGATCTTGCGCGGGCCGGTGCGGGCGACGGCGCGACGGCCGGCCTCGGCGCCGATGCTGGCGGCGGAGGGCAGGTCCGACAGGTGGCGGGCGGCGCGATTCTCGCCGCCGCGCTCCATGGCCCCGTCCTTCTCGGCGATGACGCCGACGCCGAGCGAGAAGGCCGAGCCGTGATACGATCCGTCAAAGCCGTACGAAGTCACCAGCCGCCAGCGGCTGGACGAGGCCGAGGCGTGGCCGCCTTCCGAACGGGCGACGCCGGGCACGGCGAGGGCGACGGCCTCGGCCTCGGCGGCGACCGCCTCCAGATCGGCGGCGCCGCGTTCGGTCGGGTCGTACAGGTCGAGGTCGGCGAAGGGGCCGCGGGCGAGGCGGTCCTGCGGGGCGAGGCCGGCGTACGGGTCTTCGGGGGCCAGTTTCGCCATGGCCACGGCGCGCTCGACGAGGCGGGTCCGGGTGGCGTCGGACAGGTCGGAGGCGGAGACCGCAGCCTGGCGCCGGCCGATGAAGACACGCAGGCCGAGGTCGCGGCTTTCTTCGCGCTCGACGTCCTCCAGCGCGCCGTTGCGGACGCCGACGGACAGGGCGGCGCGTTCGGCCGAGACGGCCTCGGCGGCGTCGGCGCCGGCCTTCAGCGCGGCGGCGACCAGTTCGGGCAGGATGTCGGGGGAGGCGGAGGTCGGCAGGCTATCGGACATGCCCCGATATGGCCGGGGCGGTCGCGTCGCGCAACCGACTCGCCCGGGCGGGCTGTTCGGGACGCCTTTATCCGTGCGGCCCGCCGCCGAAGGCGTGGACGACCAGCATCAGGCCGGCGAGGATCAAGGCGAGCCATGTCAGGCTCATGCCGACGACCCGGCCGACCGTCGGCCGCGTGGCGCTCAGGCTGACGGCGTGGACGAGCCGGCCGAGGAGCAGCGCCGCGCCGAGGCCATGCACGACCGAGGCGGGCATCCCCAGCATGGCCAGGAGGGTCAGGGCGCCGATGCCCGCGGGGATGTATTCGGCGGCATTGCCGAAGACCCGCGAGGCGAGCAGGACCGGGCCGCTCCCGCCGTCGCCCAGCACCACCCTGTGCCCCCGCCGGGCCATCGCCACCCGCGCGCCCAGTCCCACAAGCAGCAGGATCATCAGGCCGCTCCACAGGGCTGCGGCCTGCACAGACGTCATCGCGGCCATGGGGACCCTCAGTTCTCGCGCGCCACCGGGTAGAGCCGGTAGCGGTCATCATAGAACGGGGTTCGCTCATAAAACCACTGCAAACGCGCATCGCCGTTGGCGGCGAACTCCGGGTCGGCGGCGAGTTTGGCCTCGAACGCCGCCTTCAGGGCGGGATCGGCGGCCAGCATGCGTTCGGCCAGCGGGGCGATGGCGTAGCCCTCGATATATTCGACGCGGCTGAGGACCTCCGGGAACAGGCCCCAGGCGAAGAAGCTCTCGGAGGACTGCGGCTCCAGCAGCAGGACGACGACGTCGCCGAGCGGCTGGTCGGTCGGCACCCGCACCGAACCGGTCGGGAAGGTCCAGTCGCGCCGCTGCGGCGTCACCGAGGTGACGGTGATCGGCACATGGCCCTCGTTGGGGCGGGACGAGAGCTTGGGGTCGTCGAGCCGAAGCATCTCGACGGAAACCGTGCGCGGGGCGTCCAGCGTCTCCATGGCGACGCCGTGCAGGCGCAGCCGCTCGATGATGTCGGTCCGGTAGGACGGCACCCAATAGGCCCCGGGCCGGTCCAGGGTCAGGGTCGGGTGGGAGGAGTAGAACGGCAGCTGCCAGACCTCGGGGTCGGGCTGGCCCAGCCAGCGGATCTCCTGACGGCCCGAGGCGGGGCTGTCGTACATTTCGTAGCGGATGCCCTTGAAGGCGCGGGTCGTCGAGGGCTGGTCGTCCTGCGTGAAATTGGCCGGGATTTCGGCGGGTCGCAGGGCGCTGTCGGCGGCGACGGCGGCGCGCAGGGCCGGGCCTTCGGCGGCCAGCCGGCGCAGGGCTTCTTCAAGGAAGACATAGGTGCCGAGCACGCGCTGTTCGTGCGGCTTGAGGCTGTGGTTCTCGATCAGGATGGTCGGGACGTGGGCGGCGGAGCCCCAGCCATTGGAGAACCGCTCGCCCAGTCCGCCGTCGGACAGGCCGGCCTTGGGATCGTCGCCGACGCCGAAAACCAGTTCGCCCGGGATGTGGCCCTGGGCCTCGAGGGCGGCGCTCATGGCCGGCTTGAAGGCCGCATCGAGCCACGCCGCGGTCGCCGGCGAGCGGGAATAGATGCCGTTCTCGCCGTTGTAGCCGTAGGTGACGTCGTACTGGTAATCCATGCCATCGGTGACGTGGATGTCGACGTACAGGTCCGGCGTATATTTCAGGATCAGGCCGCGCACGGCGCGCATCTCGGGCTGGTCCAGTTTCAGATAGTCACGGTTGAGGTTCTGGTTGGTCGCCGTATTGCGCCAGCCCTGAATGCGGGGACCCCGCTGGTTGGGGCGGCTGTACGCCCCGGCGCGCTCGTGGCCGTCGACCGAGAGGATCGGGATCAGGATCAGATTGACCCGGTCCAGCAGGGCGTCCTTGCCGTTGAAAGCGATGTCGCGCAGCAGCATCATGCCCGCGTCCTTGCCGTCGATCTCGCCGGGGTGGATGCCGGCCTGGGCCAGCAGCACCGGCTTGGACGGGTCGAAGGCCGCGCCGTCCTTCGAGGCGATGACGGCGTAGATCGGCCGGCCCTCGGGCGAAACGCCGAACTGTTCGATGCGGATCAGCTCCGAGGCGGCGTCCAGCCGGTCGAACCAGGCCCGGGTGTCGGCGTAGGTCGGGCTGAAGTCATGCGCCGGATCGGCTTCGAACGGCGTCACCCACGGGTCGGAGGCGTCGCGCAGGAGGGCGCGGCTGGCGCCGTCCCACTGCGGGGCCGGGGGCAGGAACGGCTGGTCCCAAGGCGCGGCGTTGGGCACGGACGGAGACGCGGACTGGGACATGACGGGACTCGACACGAGGGCCGCGAGGGCGGCGAGGATCAGGGTGGAGCGCATGGCCCCCCTCATCCGCTGTCCGTCCGCCCGAGGCAAGTCCGTCGGGCGAGATCGATCCGGCGTCATGCCTCGGCCCGGGTGAAATTCATAACCCAGTTGAGCTCCCAGCGCGCTCCACCATCGTAGGAGAAGAACTGTTCCCAGCGCGGCGCGCCGGAGCGGACGCGTGACCATTCGAACCGGGCCAGCACCGGACGGCCGTCATCGGTGTCCGCCCCTTCCAGCCGGCAGCCGTCGGCCTCGAAGCGGCCGACCACCGGGGGCGAAAGCCGACCGTCGCGATCGCTGATCCAGTGGATCGACCATTCCCCGGTGGCGAGCTCAAGCGTGCGCACGGCCACGCCGCGCCAGCCGCGGGCGGGGCAGTCGTGTTGCTCGATATTGCTGATCCCGCCCATGCGCGGTTCGGTGAAGGCCGTGCCGGTGAAGGCGTCCCAGTCGTCGCCACCGACGCCCCGGGTCACAAGCCGGCGGTGCTGAACGGTCCAGTGGCCGAAGAGGAAGTCGAAGTCGTGGATCTCGGGCCGGGCGTCGGCGGGCATGGGAATCTCCTTTTCGATCGAGGAGGGAAGAATAGGACCGGCAACTGACATCTGCTGTCAGCAGGTCGAGGTCGTGGCGCGGAGGACGTCCACCGCCCCGCGGCTGACCCGTTCCGCGCCCCGGCTATTTCCAGATCGGCGCGCCGTCGCCGGGCAGGCCGAGACGGTCCCACAGGTCAGACACCCGCTCGACCACCGCCTCGTCCATGCGGATCTCCTCGCCCCACTCCCGCTTCGTCTCGGGCGGCCATTTGTCGGTCGCGTCGAGGCCGATCTTGGAGCCGAGACCGCTCTCGGGCGACGCGAAGTCGAGATAGTCGATCGGGGTGTTCTCGATGACCGTGATGTCGCGCGCCGGATCCATCTTGGTCGAGATGGCCCACATGACCTGTTTCCAGTCGCGGGCGTCGATGTCGTCGTCCACGACGATGACCCATTTGGTGTACATGAACTGGCGCAGATAGCTCCAGACGCCCAGCATCACTCGCTTGGCGTGGCCCGGATAAGCCTTCTTTATCGACACCACGGCGATGCGGTAGGAACAGCCCTCGGGCGGCAGCCAGAAATCGGTGATCTCGGGGAACTGGGCCCGCAGCAGGGGGATGAAGACCTCGTTCAGCGCCTCGCCGAGCACCGACGGCTCGTCCGGGGGACGGCCGGTGAAGGTGGTCAGATAGATCGGGTCTTTCCGCATGGTGATGGCGGTCACCTGGAAGACCGGGAAGGTCTCGACCGAGTTGTAATAACCGGTGTGGTCGCCGTAGGGGCCCTCGGGTGCGTGTTCGTCGAACAGGACGTGGCCCTCCAGCACGATCTCGGCGTTGGCGGGGACCATCAGCGGCACGGTCTTGCACGGGACCAGCTCGGCCTTCGCGCCGCGCAGCAGGCCGGCGAACTGGTATTCCGACAGGGTGTCCGGCACCGGCGTCACGGCGGCGAGGATGGTGCCCGGATCGGCGCCGAGCACGACGGCGCAGGGCAGGGGGCCCTTCTTGCCCGCCTTCTTGTGGCGGGCGTAGTGCTGGGCCCCGCCGCGGTGGGCGAGCCAGCGCATGATGGCGCGGTCCTTGTCCAGCACCTGCATCCGGTAGATGCCGAGGTTGAAGTCGTCCTCGCGGTCCTCGGACGGGCCCTTGGTGACGACCAGACCCCAGGTGATCAGGGGGGCGGGCTCGCCGGGCCAGCAGCCCTGAACGGGGAGCGAGGTCAGGTCGATCTGGTCGCCCTTGAACACGACCTGCTGCACCGGCGCCGATTTCACCACCTTCGGCCGCATCGACATGACCGTCTGCATCAGGGGCAGCATCTCCATGGCGTCCGACAGGCCGCGCGGCGGGGTCGGATTGCGCAGGAAGGCCAGCAGTTCTCCGACCTCGCGCAGCTCGGCGGCGGTGGTGCGGGTCTTCTTCTCCATGGTCACGCCCATGGCCACGCGTTTCACCGTGCCGAACAGGTTGGCGAGGCAGGGGATCGGGCTGATCGAGCCGTCGGGCATGACGGGCTTTTCAAACAGCACGGCGGGGCCGCCGTTGCGCAGCAGCCGGGTCTGGATCTCGGTCATCTCGAGGTGGGTGGAGACGGGCTCGGAGACGCGAACCAGTTCGCCCTCGGCCTCGAGCATGGCCATGAAGTCGCGCAGGGATTTGTAGGCCAAGGGGGACGCTCCGTTCGAACCCGGATTAGGCGGACGCGGGCCGCCTGTCACCCGCGACCTTGCCGCATGGGGCCGAATGAACTAACTTAGCTAACATGCGCCAGGTCAATATCCACGAAGCCAAGACCAAGCTTTCGGAGCTGATCGCCGCCGTCGAGGCGGGCGAGGAGGTGGTGATCGCGCGGGCGGGCAAGCGCGTGGCGCGGCTGATCGCCGAAACGCCCGAGCGTAAGGTCTATCGCGAGCCCGGCGCACTGAAAGGCCAATTGATCTGGGATGAGAAGGCCTGGCGCGAAGGCGACGCGGAAATCCTTGAGATGTTTGAAGAGTCCGCCAACGCGCCTCTCGATCCCGACAACAAGCCGTGAGGCCCTACTGGCTCGACAGCAACGTTCTGCTCTGGTGGCTGATCGATGATGAAAGGCTCAAGAAGCACGATGTTCGGGAGCGGCTTCGGTATGCCCGGCGGGTCATGGTCAGCGTCGTTTCGCCCTGGGAGCTCTGGATCAAACAGGCGACCGGCAAGCTGAATCGGCCATTCGACTTCGACGAACAGGTCGCCTCGGGATTGGGCCTTGAGTTTGTCTCACCGACCCTCGCCGACGCCAGTCTGGCGACAGGCCTGCCGCTCCTGCATCGCGACCCGTTTGACAGGATGATCGTCGCCCAGGCCATCAACCGGCAGGCGACGCTGATCACCAGCGACGAGCAACTGGCCCAGTATGGCGGCGAGGTGGTGCTTCTCTGACTTGAGGCGACGGCTCAATACGCCCGCGTATCGGACACGAGCGCCCACAGCGGCAGGTGCAGGGCGCTGGTGGCGGCGCCGATCTGGGCGGTGCTCAGATGGGCGCGGCCCGCCTCGGCGCGGCGGGCGTCCTCGACCGGCATGTGGATCAGGGCGGCGACGTCCTCGATGGACAGGCCGCGATCCTCGCGCCACCGCTTCAGTCTCGCGCCGACCGCTGCGTCAAGCGGATCGACGCCGGGAAAACCCAGCACCGAGCCCATCTGTTCCTCCCTTGCGCTATCGGCCTTCGGCCTACTTGAGCGCAGTCCTGCGCGCCGACTATGCGCGGCGCTTCAGGCCCATTCTTCATCCCATTTGAACGCGGGATCAATCCAGTCGCCCAGACGGCCGACGGGACGGGCGAGGGCGTGGACGCGGTCGATCTCCTCTTCCGACAGCTGGAAGTCGAAGATGTCGAAATTTTCCTCGGCGCGGTGGACCTTCGAGGTGCGGGGGATGGCGATGACGCCCTGCTGGATCAGCCAGCGCAGGGTCACCTGGCCGGGCGTCTTGCCGTGGGCCTCGCCGATCTCGATCAGGGTGGGATCGTCGGCGACGGCGCCCTGGGCCAAGGGCGACCAGGCGGTGATCGAGGAGCCGAGGTCCTTCGCCGCCGCCTTCAACTTCGAGAGCTTGAGGTAGGGGTGGTATTCGACCTGGTTGGTGATCAGCTTCGCCTTTGACAGGCCCTGCGCCTCGCGGAATTCGGCCGAGGGGAAGTTGGACAGGCCGATGCTTCGGGTCAGGCCCTGATCCTTGGCCTCATTGAGGGCGCCGAGGGTTTCGTCGAACGAGGGCTCCCGCTTCGGCCAGTGCAGCAGCAGCAGGTCGGGGGTGAAGCCGAGGCTGGCGGCGGACTCCTTCGCCTGTTTCAGCAGTCCTTCGCGGTCGAAATGGGCGACCCAGATCTTGGTGGTCAGCCAGAGGTCGTCGCGGGCGACATGGCCGGCCTCGATGGCGTCGCGGATGCCGTCTCCGACGGCGGCTTCATTGTGATAGATCCACGCCGTGTCGATGTGGCGGTAGCCGATGCGCAGGGCCTCCGCGACCATCGTCCGGGCCACTTCGGGCGTCAGGTTCCAGGTGCCGAAGCCGAGCTGGGGAATGGAATGGCCGTCGACGGTGATGGCGGGCTGGTCGGTCATGCGGAACTCCGGACTGGGATGGGTTTAACTGGGGGCGACGGCCCAAGGTTCAACCAGTCCGGGGTAGATCGTGCCTCGCGACGGCGCCGTCGGCCCCCTCTCGATCAGCGGTCCCGCGGCGCCGGCGGGGAGGCGGTCCACGGGCCGAGGGCGAGGACGCCGTCGAACGCCGGGTCGAGGTCCGGCGACAATACGACGCCGAGCAGTTCCGTATCGTCCACCGGCGTGATCGCCGCTGCGCCGCACTCTTCGAGGCATATCCAGGCCTCGCCGCCCTGCCGCGCGACGGCGAGGGACAGGCTGTCCTCGGGCCGGATATGCGCCGCCGCCGGCAGTCCGATGGGCGAGCCGACCCGGCGAGCCTTCTCCGCGTGGACGCGGCCGACGAACACCAGCACGCGGTCGTCCGGGCGGGCCCTCGCCGCCCCGGTCCAGACGGCGGCGCGATCCAGTTCGGCGTAGGACTGGCCGAAGCCGGGCAGGCGCGGGCTGTCCGGCGCCGTGGCGACGACGGTCAGGGGGCGGCCCTCGCGACGCAGCGCCCGCAGCCGCATCAGCATCTCCATCATCGCCTCGCTGCCGCGCCCGTCGTGGAAGCGGAACGGACCGTAGGGATAGTCAAGCAGTACGGCCCGGGCGGCGGCGTCCGTTTCGGCCGTCATGAAGGCGTCGAGCGTCGGCTGCATGGCCGTGGGGAACTCCAGCGCCGCGGTCACCGGTCCTTGCTCCAGCGCGAGGCATGCCAGATGGGCGAAGGCGGCCGGCGCCTCGACCGTGCCGTGGGTCTCGCCGACGAAGACGAAGCGGGTTTCGTCGCGCCACAGGGCGTCGGATCCGGGAAGCGGCGCGCAGGCGGGGGCCTGGGCAAGGGCGAGGGCGGCGGCGAGGGCGGTGAGCATGGGCGTCTCCTCAGAACAGGGCGGGAGGACAATGCGCGATTGCGGCGATTCCCCGGCAAGGTCGGCTTGGACACCGGCGCGGCGGTCGGCTAAAGGCCGCTGCCTGAGTTTTCGCCTGATTTTCGAACGAGCGCCCCGATGTCCGACGTCCTTCCCGACCGCCTGTGTGTCGATCCCGACAGCCCGTTCCACGACGCCGACCTCCTGGCGCAGGGCATCGGCGTCCGCTTCAAGGGCGAGGACAAGACCAATGTCGAGGAATACTGCGTCTCCGAGGGCTGGGTGCGTCTGGCCGTCGGCAATCGCGTCGACCGCCGCGGCAAGGCCCTGACGGTCAAGCTGCAAGGCCCGGTGGAGCCCTATATCAAGGGCGAATAGCGTCTGGCCGCCTTGTGGCGTGACCGACAAAACTCTGTCCGGGATCGCTTCTCCCTCCGGCGCCCCCGGTCTAGGTTCGGCGTCTTCTGAGTCCCGGAGCCGTTCATGCGCCTGTCCGTCCGCCTTCTCGCCGCCAGCACCCTGAGTGCGACCCTGGCGCTGACCCTCGCCGCCGGTCCCGGCATGGCGCAGGACGCCCGCACCGTGCGCGAGGCCGAACAGCTGCGCGATCGGGCGCTGCAGGACAATGTGGCGTATGAACTGGTGTCGGAGCTGACGACCCGGTTCGGGCCGCGTCTGGCCGGGTCGGAGTCGGAACAGGCGTCGGCCCGTTGGGGCGCCGACAAGTTCCGCGCGATGGGCTTCGACAATGTTTCGATCGAGGAATTTCCGCTGGCCCTGTGGACCCGGGGCGAGGCGCGGGTCGAAATCCTGTCGCCCTGGCCGCAGCCGCTCGAAGTCGTGGCGCTCGGCGGGTCGATGGCCACGCCGGCGGACGGGATCGAGGGCGAGGCGGCGATCTTCGAAACCTATCAGCAGCTGCTGGACCAGCCCGAAGGCGCGCTGACCGGCAAGATCGCCGTGGTGCTGCAGGACACGGTCCAGGCCCAGGACGGGCGCGGCTATGGCGCCACCTCGCCGGTGCGCGGCAACGGCCCGAGCGAGGCGGCGAAGCGCGGCGCGGTCGGCTATGTGCTCCGCTCGCTGGGCACCCATGATCACCGCTTCGCCCACACCGGCGCGACCCGGGTCGGGGAGGGGACGGTTCCGTCCTTCGCCATGAGCCCGCCCGACGCCGACCAGCTGCGCCGCATCGTCGCCATGACCGACCAGCCGGTGCGGATGCGGCTGTTCTCCAGCGCCGGCTTCACCGCCGACAGCCAGAGCCAGAACGTCATCGGCGAGGTGCGGGGGACCGAAGCCGCGGAGGAGGTCATCGTCATCGGCGGCCACCTCGACAGCTGGGATCTGGGCACCGGGGCGATCGACGACGGCGCCGGAGTGGCCATCACCGCCGCCGCCCTGAAGCTGATCGCGGACATGCCGCGCAAGCCGCGCCGCACCATCCGCGTGGTCTGGTGGGGTTCGGAAGAGGTGAGCCAGCCGCCCCCCGCCCAGGGTCTGGCGGGGGCCCGCTTCTACGCCTCAAGCCGCGCCGCCGAGATGGCGAACCATGTCGCCGTCAGCGAAAGCGACTTCGGCGCGGGGCCGATCTACAGCCTGGCCTTGCCGGCGGGGGCGGCCGACACCGGGTTCCGCCGCGCCGCCCAGACCGTGCTGACGCCGCTGGGGGTGTTGTTCGACAGCTCGGCCGCGACGGGCGGGGGGCCCGACACCGGCCCCACGGTGGCGGCCGGCGTGCCGGCCTTCCGCCTGAACCAGGACGGCACCGACTATTTCGACACCCACCACACCGCCGACGACGTGCTGGACCGGATCGATCCTGAGGCGATGGACCAGAATGTCGCCGCCTGGGCCGCCTTCCTGTGGTTGCTGGCCAATTCGGATGTGGACTTCCGCGCGCTGCAGCCGGCGCAGTAGGGTTCACCCGCCGCGAGCGTGGCGAAACTGGTAGACGCACGGGACTTAAAATCCCGCGACTTCGGTCATGCGGGTTCGATCCCCGCCGCTCGCACCACTCCGACCTCTCATCTCCCCTTCACCCGGCCATGCGTGCGCCGGGGCGGACGCCCACGCTGGGAGGGGCCGCCGCGCCGCCATCAACGACAAGATATTCACGCACACGAGAGGGAATATTGACAACCCCGGCGTGGCGTGTCCCTCTTCGGTCAAGCGCCGACGTTCATGATCGGCGTATGGGAGGGACAACACATGAGGGCGATACTGCTCGCTTCCGCCTGCGCCGCGGCGCAGATGGTCGTCGCCGCGCCGGCTCTGGCCCAGGCGCAACAACAGCAACCCGCGGTTTCGGCGTCGGAAGACGAGGGGCAGGACCGTCCGGCCACCAGCATCGAGGACGTCATCGTCACCGCCACCCGGCGCGCGGAGCGGCTGCAGGACGTGCCGGTCAGCATCACGGCCCTGTCGCAGGAGGATCTGAACGAGCGCGGCATCGTCAACTATGACGGTCTCGCCACCGCCACCCCCGGGGTCGTGCTGAACCGGGCCTCGGCGAATTTCAACAATTTCACCGCCCGCGGCATCGCCACCAACGGCTACGGCGCCAATCTGCAGAGCACCGTCGCCATCTATCTGGACGAGCTGCCGATCTCGTCGAACGGCAACTCCACCATCCTCGACCCCAGCCTCTACGACGTCGAGCGGATCGAATTCCTGCGCGGGCCGCAGGGGACGCTGTTCGGTTCGGGCTCGCTGGCCGGCGCCCTGCGCATCCTGACGCATGATCCCGACCCGACGAAATTCGACGCCTCGGCCCTGGTCGACCTCGGCACGATGGAGGAGGGTGGCCTGCGCCAGCGCTACAATGCGATGGTCAACGTCCCGCTGATCAAGGACGAACTGGCCCTGCGCGTCGTCGGCTTCTCGCGGCACGAGGAAGGCTGGGTCGACAACGTCGGAACGGGGATCGAGAATTCCAACTCCCTCGTCCAGTACGGCGGCCGGGCGATCCTGATGTGGGAGCCGAACGAGCGGTTCTCCGCGCGCCTGATGTATTCGAAGGAGATCAGCAATCCGCACGACTCTTCGCTGACCAACCCCGACAGGGGCGAGTACGTCCGTCTGACGGATCGGCCCGATCTGTTCCAGAGCGACATGACCAACTACAATCTGACCCTCGAATACCAATTCGATGGCGCGTCGCTGACCAGTTCGACGACCCAGTCGGACTATACCGGCCTGTTCTATGTCGACCTCGCCGGGACCTACGCCCAGGAATTCCCCTTCGCCCTCGATGCGGACGCCTGGGACAAGACCTTCGTCCAGGAGGTGCGGCTGGTGTCCGATCCGGGCGGCAGCTTCGACTGGTCGGTCGGCGGCTTCTATTTCCGCAAGCGGCGGGACGTCGACTACAACTACCGCTCCAGCGAGGAATTTCTCGCCGAGCAGGGCTTCACCGGTCTGCCGGACGAATACTATCTGCGTTTCGGCTCGCACTTCATCGCCCACGAGGTCGCGGCCTTCGGCCAGCTGACCTACCGGTTCACGCCGGACCTGTGGATCACCGGCGGCCTGCGCTACGGCACGACCGACGCCCAGGGTTTCACCGAGGACGGCGGCTACAACTCCGACTATCTGACGCGCGCCTATCTGGCGAAATTTTTCAACTTCCCCTCGCCCGGCGATCTCACGGTCATCGACGTTGATCCGGTCGTGGGCGTGAAGGCCGAGGAGAGCGGCTTCTCGCATCGCCTGAGCCTGTCGTGGCGGCCGACGCCGTCGGTGACCACCTACGCCGCGGTCTCGACCGGCTTCCGCCCGCCGATCGTCAACGCCCGCGCCGGCGCCCCGCCGCCCGCCACCTTCCCGGACGACATCGTCATTCCCGACGGGGCGTCCTCGGACAATCTGACCAACTACGAGATCGGGGTGAAGGGCCGCTGGTTCGGCGGGCGACTGGTCGCCGACGCGGCCGTCTACTGGATCGACTGGAACGACATCCAGGTCCAGGCCAACCGCGTCTCGGACTCGGTGCAGTTCGCCACCAACATCGGCGGCGCGACCAGCAAGGGCGTCGAGATGTCGGTCATCGCCGTGCCGGCCGACGGCTGGACGGTCGCCCTGACCGCCGGCTTCAACGAGGCCAAGGTCGACGACCTGACGCCCGAGGAAGCGGCGATCTCGGGCGCCGTGCTGGACGCCCGACTGGCCGGGCCGGAAGCCCAGGGCTCGGTGCGGGTCAACTACGAATGGCAGCCGATGGCCGGAATCCTCGCCAACGCCTCGGTCGCCGTCTCCCATGTGGGCAGCTTCCCCAACAGCTTCCCGAACACGCCAGGGCAGCCGCTCGTGCCGCTGCCGACCTATGACGACACCGACGCCTATACCTTCGTCAACGCCAACCTGGCCCTCGCCTTCGACCAGTTCACCGTCGCCGCCTATGTCGAAAATCTGTTCGACGACCGGTCGGTCAACTACATCCACCCCGAGGCCTTCCTCGACGGTCGCTATGGCCGTCTGCGCCCCCGGACCGTCGGCGTCCGTGTCGGCTATGAGTACTGAGATGGCCGGATCTGTCGACTCCATCGCCCCTGGCGCGCCGGTCGCGCGTCCGGGGGCGCGGGCCTGGTTCGTCCTCGCCGTCCTGTGCTTCGTCTATGTGCTGAACTTCCTCGACCGGCAGTTGCTGTCGATCCTCGCCAAGCCGATCCAGGACGAGCTGGGCGTCACCGACGGCCAGCTGGGGCTGCTCGGGGGCTTCTATTTCGCGCTGTTCTACTGCGTCCTGGCGATCCCGGTCGGCTGGCTGGCCGACCGGACCAACCGGGTCAGGGTGCTGGCCTTTTCCTGCGCCCTGTGGAGCGCGGCCACGGCGGCCTGCGGACTGTCGACCAGCTTCGGCCAGCTGGCGGTCTCGCGCATGGCGGTCGGGGTCGGGGAGGCCGGCGGCGTGCCGCCGTCCTATGCGATCATCTCGGACTATTTCCCGTCGGGCATGCGGGGCAGGGCGCTGAGCCTGTTCAATCTCGGGCCGCCGATCGGCTCGGCCCTCGGGGTCGCCTTCGGGGCCTCGATCGCCTCGGCCTATTCCTGGCGCGATGCCTTCCTCTGGGTCGGGCTGGTGGGGGTGTTCACCGCCGTCTTCGTCTGGTTCTTCGTCAAGGAGCCGAAAAAGGGCGGACTGGACCAGAAGCTGGAGACTCATCCGCCGGCCGACGCCGCCCCGGTTCCAAGGGCCGGCTTCATGTCGACCTGCAAGATGTATTTCGGCGATCCGGTGCTGCGCGGCATGGCCCTGGCCTGCGGCGCGACCCAGTTCATCACCTATGCCCTGTTGAACTTCGCCACCCTGTTTCTGATGCGCGAGAAGGGCATGACCCTGCCGGAGGTGGCGCTGTGGTACGCCCTCGTCGTGGGCGTCGGCGTCAGCGCCGGCATGTTCGCCTCGGGCTGGCTGATCGACCGGCTGAGCCGGCGGTCGAAGACCGCCTATGCCTGGTTGCCGGCCGCCGGCCTGGCCCTCGCCGCGCCCTTCTTCGCCGCCTTCGTCTGGGCGCCGAGCTGGCAGCTGGGGCTGATCTTCCTGATCCTGCCGATGGGGCTGAACTATTTCTACCTCTCGCCGGCCATCACCATGGTCCAAGAAGAGGTGCGTCCCGATCAGCGGGTGTTGTCGGGGGCCCTGCTGCTGCTGGTGATGAACCTGATCGGCCTTGGCCTGGGTCCGACCTATCTGGGGGCCGCCAGCGATTTCTTCCGCGCCAGCCATCCCGACAACTCGCTGCAGATGGCGATGTACACCCTGATCCCGTTCTACGGCCTGGCCATCGCCATGTTCGTCGGTCTGGCCGGCGCCATCCGCCGCCGGGCCGCCAAGGAGGCCCTCTCATGATGCGGATATCCAAAGGCGTTCTGGCCGCCCTGGCGGTCGTCGGTTGCGCCCTCGCGCCGACGGCGGCCCCGGCGCAGACGGTCGTCGACGCCCCCGCCGGGGCGGTGCGCGGCGAGACGGCGGAGGGCGTCCATGTCTTCCGCGGGGTGCCCTACGCCCTGCCGCCGACGGGCTGGCGCCGCTGGCGGGCGCCGGCCCCGATGCCGCGCTGGAGCGAGACTCGCGACGCTACCGCGTTCGGGCCCGCCTGCCACCAGCCGACCGCGCGCGGAACCAGCATCTACGCCGCCGCCGAACCGCCGGAGATGAGCGAGGACTGTCTGTCGCTCAACATCTGGTCGCCCCAGGGCGCGACCGACGCGCCGGTGTTCGTCTGGATCCACGGCGGCGCCCTGAGCACCGGGGCCAGCAGCGAGCCGATGTACGACGGCGCGCGTCTGGCCGCCTCCCAGGGCATGGTGGTGGTGTCGATCAACTACCGCCTCGGCGTGCTGGGCTATCTGGCGCATCCGGAGCTCAGCGCGGAGTCGCGACGCAAGGTCTCAGGCAACTACGGCCTGCTGGACCAGATCGCGGCCTTGAAGTGGATCGAGGCCAATATCGCGGCCTTCGGCGGCGATCCGGACAAGGTCACCATCGCCGGAGAATCCGCGGGCGCCCTCAGCGTGATGTACCTGATGGCCTCGCCGCAGGCCCATGGTCTGTTCGACCGCGCCATCGCCCAGAGCGCCTATATGATCTCGACGCCCGAGCTGCGCTCCAGCCGCTATGGCGATCCGCCGGCCGAGGCGGTCGGGGTCTGGCTGCAGAGCCAGCTGGGGCTGACCAACCTCGCCGAGCTGCGCGCCATGGATCCCCAGACCCTGACCACTTCGGCGGTGCAGAAGGGATACCATCCGTGGGGCGTGGTCGACGGGGACGTGTTGCCGGAGCAACTGGTCGAGATCTTCGACCGCGGTCAGCAGGCGGCCGTGCCCTTGCTGGTCGGTTTCAACGAGGGCGAAATCCGCTCGCTCCGCGCCCTCGCGCCGCCCGCGCCGGCCGATGCCGCCGCCTATGAGGCGGCGGTGCGCGAGCGCTATGGCGATCTGGCCGAGGCCTTTCTCGCCCTCTATCCGTCCAGCGACATCGCCGAAAGCGTGCTCGCCGCGCCCCGCGACGCCCTGTACGGCTGGACCGCCGAGCGGATGGCGCGGCGCCAGACAGCGCTTGGTCGGCCGGCCTTCGTCTATCTGTTCGATCATGGGTATCCGGCGGCGGACGAGGCCGATCTTCACGCCTTCCACGCGGCCGAGATCCCTTATGTCTTCGGCGGGTTGGACCGGCTCCCGCCGCGCTGGCCCGTCATTCCCGACACGCCGGTCGAGCGGGGCCTGTCCGATGCGATGATGGCGTACTGGGCGTCCTTCGCCCGCGACGGCGCGCCGGTCGCCCCCGGTCAGCCGGCCTGGCCGGCCTGGGATCAGAGCCGGTCCTATTTGGCCCTTGAGGACAGGCCGGTCGTCCGCGAGGGGCTGATGCCCGGGATGTTCGACCTGCGCGAAGCCGAGGTCTGCCGACGCCGCGTCACGGGCGGTACGCCGTGGACCTGGGCCGTCGGCGTGGCCGCCGCCCCCGTGCCTCCTGCCGCGTCGTCCTGCCCATGATCGATGGAGAAATGCAGGCCTTCGCCCTGACCCTCGACAAATTCCTGGATCACGCCGCGAAATGGCGTCCCGGCGTCGAGGTGGTGACCGCCGTCGGAGAGGGACGGGTCGATCGCATCGGCTATGCCGGGCTCAGACGGCGCAGCCTGCGGGTTTCGGCCGTGCTGGCCGGCCTCGGGGTGCGGCCGGGCGACCGGGTGGCGACCCTGGCGTGGAACACCCAGGCGCATGTCGAGGTCTGGTACGGCGTCATGGGCATGGGGGCGGTGTGCCACACGCTGAACCCGCGCCTGACCGAGGCGCAACTGGCCGCCATGGTCGGGCAGTCGCAGGCCCGCATCCTGATCGCCAGCGCCGATCTGGCCCCGCTGGCGCGGCGCGTCGCGGCGCGGACGCCGACGCTCGGGACGGTGCTGACCATCGACGCCCCGGCGGGCGCGGCCGGTCCCGCGGCGGACGACCTCGAGCCGATGATCGCCGCGGCCAGCGAGGATGCGGTCTGGGGCGGGTTCGACGAGACCGCGCCCTGCGGCCTGTGTTTCACCTCGGGCACCACCGGCGCGCCCAAGGGCGTGACCTACACCCACCGGTCCAGTTTCCTGCACACGCTGCGCCTGCTGCAGGCCGATGTCATGGCCATCACCGCCGCCGACACGGTGCTGGCGGCCGTGCCGATGTTCCACGCCAACGCCTGGGGCCTGCCGTTCGCGGCGCCCGCCGCCGGGGCGCGGCTGGTGCTGCCCGGACGGGAGCTGGACGGGGCCAGCCTGGCCCGGCTGATCAACGCCGAAGACGTGACGCTGGCGGTCGGCATCGCCACCGTCTGGCTGGGCGTGCTGGAGCATCTGGAAGCGACCGGCGGCCAGACTCCGACGCTGAAGCGGATCATCGTCGGCGGGGCCCCCATGGCGCCGGCCCTGATGGAGCGCATCGAACAGCGGCTGGGCGTCACGGTGCAGACCAGCTGGGGCATGACCGAACTGTCGCCGCTGGGCACCTGCGCGCCGCCGGACGATCCCGCGCGAACGGCGCAGGTCTCGGGCCGTCCGGCCTTCGGGGTCGACCTGCTGCTGACCGACGCGGATGGCCGGACCCTGCCGGAACAGCGTGGCGTCGAGGGGCATCTGCGCGTCCGCGGCGCGGCCGTGCTGGAGCGCTACTTCGGCGAGACCGACAGCGCCACCGACGCGGACGGCTGGTTCGGCACGGGCGACCTGGCCCGGATCGGAATGGATGGCGATCTGGTCATCACCGGCCGGGCCAAGGATTTGATCAAGTCGGGCGGCGAATGGATCAATCCGGCCGAGATCGAGGCGGTGGTCAATGAGCACCCCCTGGTCTCCCTCGCCGCCGTGATCGGACGGCCCGATCCGAAATGGGGCGAGCGGCCGGTGCTGGTGATACAGACGCGGGATGCCCAGGATGTCAGCGACGAGGACATCCTGTCGCCCTTGCGCGGCCGCGTGGCCCCGTGGTGGATTCCCGATGAGGTCATTCGCTTGCCGGAGATGCCGTTGGCGTCCACCGGCAAGATCGACAAGATGCGCTTGAGAGTTGACTATGGCGGTTGCTGAAAAGACCCACGGAAACGAGACGCCGGAGGCGCGGCCCGAAGCGGCCGAGGCCGCCAGGCCGCGTCGTCGGCGCACCAAGGTCGAGCAACGCGCCGACAAGATGGAGCAGATCCTCGACGCGGCCGAGTATCTGTTCTCGGTGCACGGCCTGTACGGCGTGACCCTGAAGGACGTGGCCCAGCGGGTCGGCGTCCACCACACCCTGCTGAACTACTATTTCACCGACAAGAAGAAGCTGTTCGACGCCGTCATCGCCCGGCGGGCCGAGGTCACCAGCGGCCTGCGCATGAAGGCGCTGGACGAGTATGACGCCGCCAGCGGCGGCCAGCCGACGGTCGAGGGCGCCCTGCGCGCCTTCCTCGACACCGACCTGGACCTCTACAGCCAGGGCGGAGAGAACTGGAAGAACTACGGCGCCCTGGGCGCCCAGGTCTCCAACACGACCTATGGCGCCGAGCTGATGGACCTGCATTTCGACCCGGTGGTCCTGCGCCTGATCGATATCCTCAAGAAGGCCCTGCCGGGCTGCGCCGAGGCCGACATCTTCTGGGGCTACCACTTCGTCACCGGGGGGCTGATGCTGACGCTGGCGCGCACCGGCCGGATCAACCGGCTGTCCGGCGGGCTGTGCGATTCCGATGATTTCGAGGCGGTGAAGGACCGGATGGCCACCTTCATGGCCGCCGGCTTCCTGAGCATCTGCAAGCCGGGCGCGGCGCGCCCGGCGCTCTAGACGGTTCAACCACACACAACGGGAGACAAGGCATGACGCTCAAGGGGCGGGTGGCGATCGTGACGGGCGCGGGCGGGGGGCTGGGCCGTCAGCACGCCCTGTATCTGGCGCGTCAGGGCGCGCATGTGACGGTCAACGACCTCGGCCAGGCGGCGGCCGAAGCGGTGGCCGCCGAGATCGTCGCCGAGGGCGGCCACGCCCTCGCCGTCGCCGGCTCCGTGACGGACGAGGCCGCCGTCGAGGATATGGTGGAGCGGACCCTGGCGACCTGGGGTCGGATCGACATCCTGATCAACAACGCCGGCATCCTGCGCGACAAGAGCTTCGCCAAGATGAGCCTGGACGACTTCCGCCTGGTGCTGGACGTGCACCTGATGGGCGCGGCGGTCTGTTCCAAGGCGGTGTGGGAGATCATGCGTCGCCAGAACTACGGCCGCATCGTCATGACCACCTCCTCCTCGGGCCTGTACGGCAATTTCGGCCAGGCCAACTACGGCGCGGCCAAGATGGCGCTGGTCGGGCTGATGCAGACCCTCGCCATCGAGGGCGAGAAATACAATGTCCGGGTCAACTGCCTCGCGCCCACCGCCGCCACCCAGATGACGCAGGGCGTGCTGTCGGAGACCAGCCTGACGCAGCTCGATCCCGCGCTGGTCAGCCCCGGCTTGCTGCCGCTGGTGGTCGACGACGCCCCGACGCGGGCCATCGTTTGCGCCGGGGCGGGTCATTTCGCCCGCGCCTATGTCACCCTGACCGAGGGCGAGTACATCGGCGGCGGGGCCGGAGCGGGCGAGCGGCTGCAGGCGGCCTGGGCCGCGGTGTCCGACCCGAGGGGCGCCATCGTCCCCGACTACGGCTTCACCCAGGCCGAGCGCGAGGTGGCCAGCGCCGGGGCGCATGCGGCGGCGGCCGTCGCCTGATGGCCGGGCGCGGCGGGTTCGTCCTGTCGCGGCGCGCCGTCCTGTGCGGGACGGCCGCCGTGGCCGGCGGATGCGCCACGGGCCCCGGTTCCGCGCCGGCGCCGGACGCCTTCACGCCGGTGCTCGACCTCGCCATGGCCGACGGGAGCACCAGCATCCTGGTGAGCTGCGAGGGCGCAATCCTGGCCGAGCGCTACGCCGTCGGCTGGGGCCCGGATCGGGCGCGCGAGGTCGCCTCGGTGGCCAAGAGCGTGATCGCCGTGCTCATCGCCATGGCGGTCGAGGCCGGGGCGATCGCCGGCCTCGCCCAGTCGGCCGCCGATTTCATTCCGGCCTGGCGGGACGACGCCCGCGCCGCGATCACCCTGCGCCATCTGATGAGCATGACTTCGGGACTGGACGATACGGGTCTGGCGCTGCGGGGGATCACCGGCGACCAGTTCGCCATCAACGCCGCCGCGCCGCCGCGCCATCCGCCCGGCACGCGCTGGGCCTATAACACCGCCGCCTATCACCTGCTGTTCCATGTGCTGGAGCGGGCCACGGGGCAGTCGGTCGAGGCCTTCGCCCGCACCCGTCTGTTCGGGCCGCTGGGCATGGACGACACCCGCTGGATCACCTCCACCGGGACGGGCGCGGCGGGGCCGGTGACCAACTGGTACAGCGCCGAATCGACGGCGCGGGATCTGGCCCGATTGGGCGAACTGGTGCTCGGGGAGGGCGTCTGGAACGGCCGGCGGCTGATCGGGGCGGACGGCCTGCGGACCCTGCTCGCGCCGTCGCAGGACCTGAACCCGTCTTACGGCCTGCTGTGGTGGTCGAACGCCCGCCCGGGCGCGGACGCCTTCGGCAGCGGCGACAGTCTGCGCTTTCCGTCCGCCCCGCGCGACACCGTCGCCGCCCTGGGGGCCGGCGGGCAGATGCTGCTCGTGGTCCCGTCGCGCGACCTGATCGTCGTGCGACAGGGGGAGGCGCCGGCGTCCGCCACGCTGGCCAACGACCTGCTGGCCGGAGCCCTGCGCGCGCTGGCGTGAGCGCCTGCGGCCGGCATAACTTCGTGTTTCGCCGGCCGGCGCGGCCTTACCCCTGCGACGTTTCGTTGGCACAAGGGGCGAACGCTCCCTCACAGGCCACGGATATCGTATGAAAAGAGCCCGGCGCACCCGCATCGTCGCGACCCTCGGACCCGCCAGCCGGGCGCCCGGCACGGTCAAGGCTCTCGCCCAGGCGGGGGTCGATGTCTTTCGTCTGAACTTCAGCCACGGCTCGCATGAGGATCACGCGGCGGCGCTGAAGGCCGTGCGCGGGGCCGAGATGGCGCTGAAGCGACCATTGGGCGTTCTGGCCGACCTGCAGGGGCCCAAGCTGCGGCTCGGGCGGTTCGCCAATGTCGAGATCGACGTCAAGCCGGGCCACAAGATGCGCTTCGACCTCGACCCGACGCCGGGCGACGAGACGCGGGTGCAGATGCCGCATCCGGAAATCTTCCGCGCCCTGCGCACCGGCATGCTGCTGTTGCTCGACGACGGCCGGGTGCGGCTGCGGGTCAACGAGCGCACCGACGACTGGGCCGATGTCACCGTCGAAAGCGGCTCGAAGCTGTCCGACCGCAAGGGGGTCGCCGTACCCGAGGCGGTGGTGCCGGTCTCGGCCCTGACGCCCAAGGACCGCGAGGACCTGGCCTTCGCCCTGCGCATGGGCGTCGACTGGGTGGCGCTCAGCTTCGTGCAGAAGGCCGAGGACATGGCCGAGTTGAAGCAGATCGTGAAGGGCCGCGCCGCCTGCCTGGCCAAGATCGAAAAGCCCCAGGCCCTGCTCGAGCTGGAGAGCATCCTCGACTACTGCGACGGCGTCATGGTCGCCCGCGGCGACCTCGGCGTCGAGCTCGACCCGGAAGAGGTGCCGGTCGCCCAGAAGCAGATCATCCGCGCCGCGCGCCAGCGCGGCGTGCCGGTGATCGTGGCGACGCAGATGCTGGAATCGATGACGTCGTCCCCGGCCCCGACGCGGGCCGAGGCCTCGGATGTGGCCAACGCCGTCTATGAGGGTGCCGACGCCCTGATGCTGTCGGCCGAGACGGCTTCGGGGGACTATCCGCTGGAATCGGTCGGCATCATGAGCCGCATCATCGAACGGGTCGAGCGCGACCCGATGTGGCCCAGCCTGATGGACGCCGAACACGCCGGCATGGACGAGCACGACGTCGACGCCCTTGTGGCGGCGGCGCGCAAGGCGGCCGAGGGTCAGTCGACCTCATGCATCGTGGTCTTCACCACCCTGGGCGGCACGGCGCGGCGTATGTCGCGCGAGCGGCCGCTGCAGACGGTGCTGGCCCTGACCCCCAATCCCGACACGGCGCGCCGGCTGGCCCTTGTCTGGGGCCTCGAGCCCCGCCTCAGCCGCGAGCCGGCCTCGCTGGAGGAGGTCACCGACGACGCGGTCGCCAAGGCGGTCGAATACGGGCTCGCCGAGCCGGGCCAGCGGCTGCTGATCCTCGCCGGCACGCCGTTCGGCGCTCCGGGGGCTGCGAATCTGCTGCGACTGGCGCATGTTCCGCTGAAGGGGCGCGGCCAAAAGGGCTGACCCTTCAGGGCTCGGCATGATCAAATACATCGGCTCGAAGCGCGCGCTGCTGGCGCAGATCGTCGCCGCCATCTCCGGCGTTCTGCCCGGAGGCGGGACCGTCTGCGACCTGTTTTCGGGCAGTGCGCGGGTCGGACATGCGCTGAAGAAGCAGGGCTTCCGTATCTGGTCGAACGACCACAACGCCTACGCCCATGTGCTGGCCACGGCCTATGTGCAGGCGGACCGTGAACGGTGGCTGGAGAAGGCCGAGACCGTGCTGGCGGAGCTGCGGACCGTCGCGCCGGAGGCCGGCTGGTTCACCAAGGTCTTCTGCGAGGACGCGCGTTATTTCACACCGGAGAACGGCGCCCGCATCGACGCCATGCGCGACCGCATCGCCGCCATGGCGCTGGAGCCCGAGCTGGAGGCCATCGCCCTCGTCAGTCTGATGGAGGCGGCGGACCGGGTCGATTCCACCGCCGGCCTGCAGATGGCCTATATGAAATCCTGGGCCGCCCGGGCGCTGAAGCCGCTGGAGCTGCGCATGCCCGACGTCCTGGCCGGCGTGGCGGCGGGGCCGTGCCGGGCCACCCGCGCCGACGCCGTCGAACTGGCCCCGACGGTCGAGGCCGACCTCGTCTATCTGGATCCGCCGTACAATCAGCATTCCTACCTCGGCAACTACCACTGCTGGGAGAGTCTGGTGCTGTGGGACAAGCCGGAGACCTATGGCGTGGCCAACAAGCGGGTCGACGTCCGTACCCGCAAGAGCGCCTTCAACAGCAAGCCCGGCATCGCCCCGGCGCTGCAGGCGGTGATCGAGGGGCTGAAGGCGCCCAATCTGATCGTCTCGTTCAACGACGAGGGCTATCTGGGCCGCGACCAGCTGGTCGGGATGCTGTCCGGCCGGGGCGAGGTGCAGGTCATCGAGATCGCCCGCCCGCGCTATGTCGGAGCCCGCATCGGCATCCACAATCCCAAGGGCGACAAGGTCGGGACCGTGGGCCGGCTCAGGAACGTCGAGTATCTGTTCGTGGTCAGCGAGCGCGGCGTGAATCTGGCCGACGCGGCCTGAGCGCTGGCGCCGGGAACGAGGCCGGGATTTCATCGTTGTGTCGGCTATGGAACAGATGACCCTTTCTCCGTCGCGTCGGCTGGAAGCGGGCCGGGCCTACGGCCGGACCGTCGACGCTTTCGAGACCGTAGCCTGGCGGCCGCCGACGGCGGCGCGATTCGATGCGCGGGTCGCCAATGACCTCGTGTCGGAGAGCGAGATGGACGTGTCACGGTTGGCCGACGGGATTCCGGCCTGGCTGACGATCACGCTTGGGGGCGTTGTCGCCGCCTTGGGCGGCGCCCTGCTCGGCGGCGCGTTGCACATCTGAGCGCCGCGTCGCGGCCTACGTCCGATTTTGACGCAGGCGCATGTTTCACTGTCCCGAGGTCCGGTCGGCCTTGGGTCTTTGAAATCGTAGAATCGCATGAAGTCACGGGGGCGGACACTTCAGCCGGCGTCAACGCGCTGTGTTCGAACGACAATCGTGTGAAGTGTCCGAAAGTGTCCCACGAATTTTCGCGGACACGGACACTTTCCGGGGCGCTCAGCTTTCCAGCAGCGCCCGGATCGGCGCCCAGCCGCGACGGTGGGCCGGGCAGGGGCCGAGGCTTTGCAAGGCGGCCTGATGCGCCGGGGCGTTATAGCCCTTGTGCCCGGCGAAGCCGTAGCCGGGGTATTCGGCGTCCAGCTCGACCATCAGCCGGTCCCGGGCCGTCTTGGCGAGGATCGAGGCCGCCGCGATCGACAGCGACAGGCCGTCGCCGCCGACCACCGTCTGGACGTCGCACGGCAGCTTGAACCGGTAGTTGCCGTCGACCAGGGCGGCGACCGGTTGCACCGACATCGCCTCTATGGCCCGGCACATGGCCAGGCCGGTGGCGTGCAGGATGTTGAGCTCGGCGATCTCCTCGACCGAGGCGAAGCCGACGCCCCACGCGATGGCCCGGGCCTTGATCTCGATCTCGATCGCCTCGCGCCGGGCGTGGGTCAGGGCCTTGGAGTCGTCGATGCCCTCGGGCAGGTCGTCGGCGTTCAGGATCACCGCCCCGGCCGAGACCGGCCCCGCCCATGGACCGCGCCCGGCCTCGTCGACGCCGCAGACCAGACCGCCGCACGACTGGATCAGCACCGTCTCCAGCGCCAGCGTCGGGAAGGCGCGCGGGGGTTTGGCCGCAGCCTTGGCCTTGCCTGGGTTTTTCGCGGGACTCTTCACCGGGCCGCCATCGCACGAACCTGTCGGTGACGGAAGCACTCGACACCGTGATCGTTGACCATGCCCACAGCTTGCATGAAGGCGTAGACGATCACGGGACCGACGAAGGTGAAGCCGCGTTTCTTCAGCGCCTTCGACATGGCCTCGGACTCGGGCGTGGAGACCGGCCGGCCGGCGCTGTCGGGCCATTGGTTCTGGATCGGCGCGCCGCCCACGAAGGACCACAGCCATTCGCTGAAGTCCTCGCCCTGATCCCGCATCTCGAGCCAGATCCTCGCCCCCTTGACGGCGCTGTTGATCTTGGCGCGCGAGCGGATGATGCGCGCGTCGCCCAGCAGCCGCTCGATGTCGGCCTCGCCGTAGCGGGCGATCAGCTCCGGGTCGAAGCCGTCGAAGGCGTCGCGCATGCCCTCGCGTTTCCTCAGGATGGTGATCCACGCCAGTCCGGCCTGGAAGCCGTCCAGCACCAGCTTCTCCCACAGGGCGCGCGGGTCATATTCCGGCACGCCCCATTCCTCGTCGTGATAGGCGACGTAGAGGGGATCGGTCCCGCACCAGGCGCAGCGGTGGAGTGAGTCGGACATGGGGCAGAGGGTAGCGCCTTCGCCCCGGTCGTGAAGAGCGGCCGTCACCGTGCTAGGCTGGCTTCCATGCACCGGACGATCCGCCCATGATCCGCAAGCCCGTCGCGATCGTCGTCGTCCTGCTGGCGGCGCTGTGGCTGGCCGGCTGCGGCACCATCGACCGGCCCGAGGACGGCGTTCTTCGCCTCACGACGCAGACCTGGCGACCGACCGAAGACCCGCGCATCCGCGCCAGCGACCGGGACGAGGTCGAGGCCCTGGCGAAACAGATCGGCGACCGGCTGTGGGCCGCGTCGGAGGGGCGCTCCATCCTCGCCCTGTCGGGCGGCGGGGCCAATGGCGCCTATGGCGCCGGCCTGCTGACCGGCTGGACCGAAAGCGGAGACCGGCCGCAGTTCAGCGTCGTCACCGGGGTCAGCACCGGCGCCCTGGCCGCGCCCTTCGCCTTCCTCGGCCCCGAATGGGACGACGAGTTGCGCGGGGCCTATGCCGAGGGGCGTACCGGCGGCCTGCTGGGTTGGCGCAGCTTCGCCGCGCTGGCCGCGCCCGGTCTGTTCGATTCCGGCGTGCTCAGGGATCTGGTCGAGGACTATGTCACGGCGGACCTGCTGCGCCAGATCGCCGTCGAGCACGACAGCGGCCGACGCCTGCTGATCGTGACGACCAATCTCGACGCCGAGGAGACGGTGATCTGGGACATGGGGGTGCTGGCGAAACAGGGGGGCGACCAGGCTGTCGCGCTGTTTCGTCAGGTTTTGCTGGCCTCGGCCAGCATTCCCGGCGTGTTTCCGCCGGTCATGATCCCGGGTGTCGATGAGGCGGGGCGGCTGGTGCAGGAAATGCATGTCGACGGCGGCGTGATCACGCCCTTCCTTGGCATTCCGGAGAGCCTGCTGACGGTGACGACGCCGACTCCCGCCCCGGAGGGCACCGCCCTTTATGTGTTGATCAACGGCCAGCTCGGCCGCACCGAGGTGATCACGCGCGGGACCCTGCCGGCCATTTTGGCCCGGTCCTATGACACGATGAGCAAGGCCAATCTGCGCACCGGCCTGGCGGTCAATCTGGCCTTCGCCGAGCGCAACGGCCTGAGCCTGTACGTGGCCGCCATTCCCGAAGGGGTCGAGGCGTCGAGCCTCGATTTCGATCCGGAGTCCATGGCCGGGCTGTTCGAGCTGGGCCGGGCCGCCGGCGCGGCGGGGTCGGCCTGGACGGAATTGAAGAGCCCGGAGCCGGAGCCGGTCGGGGCGGCCAGCGAAGCGGGCCTGCCGCTGATGCCCGGGCGTTAGGGGCGCCGCCGGTCGGTGCGGGCTGGACAAGCCCGGCCCGAGGCCCAACAAAGGCGGACCCATAAACGGAGGATTCCCCATGCGTATCGCCCTGCTCGCCGCCACCGCGGCCGCCCTGACCCTCGCCGCCTGCTCGCAACAGACCGGCGACAACGCCGCCGAAACCGCCGACGCCGCCGGCGACACCGTGGCCTCGGCCGCTGAAGACACCGCCGAGAACGTCGACGCCGCCGCCGACAACACGGCCGCCGCGACCAACGAGGCCGCCGAGGACGTCGACGCCTCGATCACGACGCCGGCCGAGACGCCCGCCCAGTAGTCACCGGGCCTGACCATCGGAGACGCGCCCGGGGTCCGCTTCGGGCGCGTTTCTAATTGGCGGCCCAGTCCGGGCGGCGGACCGTGACAGGCCGTCCGTCGGCCGTGAGGGCGCCGTCGATCCGGTCGAGGCGGAGCAGGGCCATGGCGGCGCCGTCGCGGCCGCCGAGCACCTCGCCGGCGCGCAGCTCGCCGTTCAGGATCTCGGTTCCGAAAGGCGGGGGCGGGCCATCGAAGGCGATCGGCAGCATGCGGGTCTTGATCGCGCCGCGGCGCTTCATGCGCGAGGTGGTTTCCTGGCCGACGAAACAGCCCTTCTGGAAGTCGATGCCGTTCAACAGGTCGAAATTCGCTTCGATCGGATAGGTCTTGTCGGACGGGGCGTCAGTCGCCGCATCGGGAACGCCGACGTCGAGGCGATGGGCCTGCCAGTCGGCCTCGGTCGCATCGGCCTCGACCGCGCCGCCGAAGCGCCGGCCGCCAAGGTCGGGGGTGCGGGGGTCAGCGGTGAAGCCGTCGGCGCATCCCGGCCATGAGGCGAAGACCGCGCGGTCGTCGGCCTCGACCGTGACCTGCGCCCGCAGTTTGTACATCGCCAGACGCTGCAACAGGGCGTCGCGGCGGTCGGCGGCGACGTCCAGCAGGACCCCGTCGGCCTCGCCCCACAGAAACAGGTCGAACAGCAGCCGGCCGGGGGGGGAGAGCAGGGCGCCGAAGCGCAGGTCTCCCTCGGCCAGGGTCTCGACGTCCTGGGTCAGCAGATTGTGCAGGAACGGCCGGGCGTCGGGACCGGAGACCCGGATCAGGGCGCGGCTGTCGAGGCGGGCGATGCGGACGGTCATGCCGATGCAGATAGGGCGTCCCGGACCTGTGGACCACACCCCTTCGGCGCTGATGCAACCGGAGAATCCGTATACGGTCCAATCATGAGCGTCCAGTTCCCCATCCTCTATATCGCCGAGGCGGGCGCGCAGGATGCGGTGCTGTCGAGCGGAGTGCTGGCGTATCTGGTCGAGGCCATGCCGCAGGCGGGTTTCACCATCGTCGGCTCGCCGGCCAGCGCGCCGCTGTTCGCCGAGACGCCGCGCCTCGACCGGTTGATCGTGCTGGAGAAGGAGAGCCGGCTGGACTGGCTGGGCCTGTGGAACCAGGTGCGGGCGACGTCTTGGGGGCTGGTGGTCGACATGCGCGGCTCGGCCCTGTCCGGCAAGCTGAAGCGGCAGAAGCGGGCCGTGCGCGGCGAGCCGGAGGCCGGGGTTCATGCGGTCGAACTGGCGGCGCGGGTGCTGCAGCTGGACGAGGTTCCGGCCCCACGGCTGTTCGTGACCGAGGCGACGAGGGCGACGGCCGAGGCGCTGATCCCGCCCGGCGAAGGAGGGCCGTTGCTGGCCATCGGCCCGGGGGCGGCCTGGATGGGGCGGCGCTGGCCGGCGGAACGCTTCGCCAAGGTGGCCTCGGCCCTGGTCGGCGACGGCGGTCCGCTGGCGGGCGGCCGGGTCGTGGTGGTCGGCGACGAGAGCGATCGCGACGCGGCCCACACCATCCGTCTGGCCCTGCCGCGCCATCGCACGATCGAACTGCATGGCCGGCTGAGCCCGCTTCAGGCCGTGGCGCTGATCGGGCGCAGCGCCCTGTATCTGGGCGGCGACTCGTTGTGGACCGATCTGGCGGTGGCTTCGGGAACGCCGGTGGTGGCGGCCTATGGACCGTCCGACGAGGCCGAGCGGGGGCCGTGGGGCGGGATCGCGGTGCGCGGACCGCGCTCGGTCGAGGAGTATCGCAAGATCGATCCGCGGCTGGACCAGGCCATCGAGCATATGAACGACCTGCCGGCCGAGCGGGTGCTGAAGGCGGCTCGCAAGCTTCTGGCGGAGCGGGTATAGGGCCGGGCCATGACCCAGACATACGACCTGATCGTCCGTGGCGGCGAAGTGGCCAATCATGCGGGGCGGGGCCTCGCCGACGTCGGCGTGATCGACGGGCGGATCGCCTTCGTCGGCGACCTGTCGCAGGCCTCGGCCGGCGAGGTGGTCGACGCCACCGGCCTGACCGTCATTCCGGGCGTGATCGACACCCAGGTGCATTTCCGCGAGCCGGGACTGGAGTGGAAGGAAGATCTGGAGACCGGCTCGCGGGCGGCGGCGCTGGGCGGGGTCACCTCGGTGTTCGAAATGCCGAACACCGAGCCCAATACGACGGATCCGGAGACGCTGGCCGACAAGCTGGAGCGGGCGCGGGACCGGATGTGGACCGATCACGCCTTCTACATCGGCGGCACGCACGGGAATGCGAAATACCTCGCCGAGCTGGAGCGGCTGCCGGGCTGCTGCGGCGTCAAGGTGTTCATGGGGGCCTCGACCGGGACCCTGCTGGTCGCCGACGACGACGGCGTGCGCGAGGTGCTGCGCCATGTGAAGCGGCGGGCGACCTTCCATTCCGAGGACGAGTACCGGCTCGTCGAGCGGCGGCCGCTGGCCCGGCCCGGCGACTGGACCAGCCATCCCGAGGTGCGCGACGCCGAGAGCGCCATCCGCTCGACGCGGCGTCTGGTCGGGCTGGCGCGCGAGGTGGGCGCGCGCATCCATGTGCTGCACGTCTCGACCGCCGAGGAGGTGCGCTTCCTCGCCGACCACAAGGACGTGGCCACGGCCGAGGTGACGCCGCAGCATCTGACGCTGGACGGGGACGAAGCCTACGCCCGGCTCAAGGGCTACGCCCAGATGAACCCGCCGATCCGCAACGCGGCCCATATCGCCGGCCTGTGGGGCGGGATCGAGCAGGGGGTGTTCGACGTGCTGGGTTCGGACCACGCGCCCCACACGAAGGACGAAAAGGCCAAGCCGTATCCGGCCTCGCCGTCCGGCATGCCGGGGGTGCAGACCCTGGTGCCGGTGATGCTGACCCATGTGGCCAACGGCCGGCTGAGCCTGGACCGGTTCATCGATCTGACCTCGCACGGGGCCAACCGGATCTTCGGCATCGCCGGCAAGGGGCGGATGGCCGAGGGCTATGACGCCGACCTGACCATCGTCGACCTGAAGGCGAAGCATGTGATCAGCCACGCCGACATGGCCAGCCGCTGCGCCTGGACCCCGTTCGACGGCTTCGAGGCGACCGGCAAGGCCGTGGCGACGATCGTGCGCGGCCGGCTGGTGATGAAGGACGGCGAACTGGTCGGGAGCGCGCACGGGCGACCGGTCCGGTTCCAGGATACGCTGGCCTAGCGGGGCCGGAGGATGAAGCCGGCGACGTCCTCGACCACGCCGGGGGCCAGCGGCAGGGCCGGGTCGGCATAGGTCGCGAGGTTGCCGGCGCGGTCTGCCGGGGCGGTCTTGAGCACGTGGTTGACGCCGTCCCACAGGACCAGATGGATGCCGGGCCGGGCGGCGGCGAGGGCTTCGGCCTCGACCACCGGGGTCTGGAGATCGGTGGTCCCGGAGCCGACCATGACCGGCCCCTCCCAGGCGGCCGTCAGCGCTGCCGGATCCAGCGCCAGCCACGAAATCAGATACGGCTGGACCGAGGGGCGCAGCAGGGCGGCCAGCGCCGGCGGGGTGTCGGCGACGGTGCGGCCGGCCTCGAGCTCGGCGAGGGCGTGGAAGGCCTGGGTCCGAAGGGGTTCGGGCAGCTGCGGACCGAGTTGCTCCTCCAGCACGACCCGAGCGGGGCGGCCGGCGCCCGACAGCAGGACGAGGCCGCAGACCGCGTCGGCGCCGCCCTCGACGGCGGCGAGGGCCACCAGGGCACCCTCGCTGTGGCCGATCAGCCAGGCGCAGGGCTGGCCGGTGCGGGCGGCGGCGTCGGCGGCCCAGGCGCGGGCGTCGGCGGCCAGATGGCCGAAGCGCAGGTCCTCCTCGCGCAGACCGGCGGCGCGGCTCTCGCCGATGCCGCGCTTGTCGATGCGGACGGTGGCGACGCCCTGTCCGGCGAGACCCTCGGCCAACAGGCGGTAGGTGGCGGCGCGGATGCCCAGCGGGCTGTTCCCGTCGCGGTCGGTCGGCCCGGAGCCGGGCAGGATCACGGCGACGGCCCGGGTCTGGCCCTCAGGCGTCAGCAGGGTTCCGTGCAGGGGCGCGGGTTCGGCGGCCAGCGTCACCGGCGTCGATGCCGGGTCGGAGAGGAGGGCGGCGGCGAGGATCAGGCTGAGCATGGCGGTCTCCGGCGCTGAAGGGTCAGAAGGGTTGGCGGTCGGGATCGGTGCGCCAGACGCGCCAGCTCTCGACCACCGACCAGACGGCGGCGATCATCAGGCCGGCCAACAGGGCGTAGAGGCCGGCGGGCTGGGGCGCGATCGCGGCGGCGGCGAGGCCGAACAGGCCGAGGAGGAAGAGCAGGCGTCCGGCGAGGCGGTTGCTGCGGTCCCAGGCGAGGCGGCTCTTGTAGGCCCACGGCGTGCGCACGCCGACGAAGGGGTTGGGGCCGACCCGGCCGAGGAAGGCGCCGGCGGCCAGCAGGGTCAGGCTGAGGCCGGCCATGGGCAGGCCGCCGGCGATGGAGGTCACGCCGCCGAGGCTGGCGCCGCCGGCGAACAGGGCGACGCCGAGCACGGTGACGACGCAGACCAGCTGGGCCATGCGAAGGGCCCGGCGACGGGCGGGGTCGTCGGCCCGGGCCGCGGCCACGCCCATGCCGCCGCCGACCAGCGCCAGCAGGACGCCGAGCGCGGCGAGCATGGCGCCGACCTCGGTGCGCGTGCCCCAGCGGTCGACCTCGCCCGACAGGCCGTAGTGGACGGGCAGCAGCTCGGTCGGTCCGGCGGCGAGGACCCAGACGCCGGTGGCGGCGATCATCAGGCCCGTGAGCCCGGTGGCGATGTCGGCGAGGGCGGGTCTGGTCGGCGGGCTCATGGTTGCTCCTTGGTCTGGTCCGACGCCCCGGCGCCGGTCATCTGCAGCAGGAAGGCGAGGGCCTCCTCGACGGCGGAAATCTCGAGCCGGTAGCGGATCGAGGCGCCGTCGCGCTCGGGCGAGACCAGGCCGGCCTCCTTCAGAGCGTTGAGGTGGCCGGTGATGGTCGGCCAGCTCATGTCGAAGGCGGCGGCGATGTCGCCGGACGCCATCGGCCCCCTGCGCAGCATCTCGATGATGCGGCGGCGGACGGGGTGGGAGAGGGCCTTGAACAGGGCGTTCATAGGGAAGAGGCTAATTAGGAGAATGGCTAATTGCAAGGGGGAGGGATCAGGCAGCAGGCAGCCGGCATGACTCTGCGCCGGCTGTTTCCAGACGGGTGGGGAGGGTGCGGGGCGGCCGGGCCTCGCCCGGTGCGGATGTGTTTTACCGTTTCGACGAGACAGACCGCCCCGCGCAGTCGTTTTCCACACGACCCTCCGGCTGGCGGCCCGCTTTAGGCCTTACCGGAACGGAACGGAGCCATTGCTGGACCCCGCCCGGGTCGGACGTGACCGCATGTAGCGGCATCGGCCCGATCCTCAAGCCGCGCGGCGAGCAAGCGGGCAGGATCCATCCCTGCCCTCGAGGACCCCCGAACTCTCCATCGCCCGGGCTTCATCGCTCGACCACAGCCCGCCGCCATCGAGGAACGTGGATCCGACGCCCTCCCCTTCGACGGGATGGGAGGCATTGTAAGGGAGCCCCGCCCTCGTACAGACAAAACGGATCGAGAAAAGGCTATGTGGCTGATTGTGCCGGGGAATATTTTGATAAGTCGACTATAGATTCGCGGATTGTAAGCACAGCGTCATGACGGCTTCCCTCTCCCTTTGGGAGAGGGCTTGAGCGCCCGGGAGCGAAGCGATCGGTTGCGCGAAAGGGTGTGGGTCGGGTGTCGGGGTCGGCGAAGCCGTGTCGCCGACGGGAGCGGCGGCTTGCGCCGACGGACGCTGCCGACCCACATCCGACCGGGCTCCGCCCGGCCACCTTCTCCCAATGGGAGAAGGAAGCGTGGCGGCCGGAGTCAGACCCCGCGCTCGGCGGCGTCGGCCTCGGCCTCGGCGGCGCGGGCGCGGGTCTCGGCCTCATCGGCCCGGGCCCGGAGCTGCTGGGCGCTTTCGCGCTTGGTCGAGGCCTTGCGGCTCCACATGTTGAGCACCTCGACCCCGGCCGAGAAGGCCATGGCGGCGTAGATGTAACCCTTGGGCACATGGGCGCCGAAGCCCTCGGCGATCAGCACCATGCCGATCATCAGCAGGAAGCCGAGGGCCAGCATGACCACGGTCGGGTTCTTGTTGATGAAGTTCGCCAGCGGGTCGGCGGCCAGCAGCATGACGGTCACGGCGACCAGAACGGCGACGACCATGATCGGCAGGTGATCGGTCATGCCGACGGCGGTCAGGATGGAGTCGATCGAGAAGACCAGGTCCAGCAGGATGATCTGGAAGATGGCCGAGCCGACGTTGGAGATGACCACGTCGGCCTTGTCCTTCTCCAGAAGGTCGTCGCTCGTGGCCGGGTCGACGGTGTGGTGAATTTCCTTGGTCGCCTTCCACACGAGGAACAGGCCGCCGGCGATCAGGATCATGTCCTTCCACGAGAAGGCGTTGTCCATGACGGTGAAGACCGGCGCGGTCAGGCTGACGATCCAGGCGATCATCGACAGCAGGGCCAGACGCATGACCAGGGCCAGGGAGATGCCGATGCGGCGGACGCGCGAGCGGTGCTCGGGCGGCAGCTTGTTCGAGAGGATGGAGATGAAGATCAGATTGTCGATCCCCAGCACCACCTCCATCACGATCAGGGTGACGAGGGCGGCCCAGGCGGCGGGATCGGACAGGAGTGCGACGATTTCGGTCATATGTCGGGGATAAGCCAGGCCGGGAGGTCGCGCCAGAATTTTCGCCGCGGCAGGGCGCGGCAGGGCGCCGCGTATGATTGCGCCTCTGGACCCGGATCGCGAGCTCGCCTAGCCACGAACGAACTGCAGACGTTTTTTCAGGTGACGCGTGCCCTCAGGTCTTGCCGCCCTTCTCGACGATGTCGCCGCGATCGCCAAAATGGCGGCCGCCTCGGTCGACGACGTATCCGCCGCCGCCGGCCGCGCCAGCATGAAGGCCGCCGGCGTGGTGGTCGACGACGCCGCGGTGACGCCGGGCTATGCGATGGGCTTTTCGCCCGCGCGCGAGCTGCCGATCATCCGCAAGATCGCCATCGGCTCGCTGAAGAACAAATTCCTGATCCTTCTGCCGGGCGCGCTGCTGATCAGCGCCTTCGCGCCCTGGGCGCTGACGCCGCTCCTGATGGCCGGCGGGGCCTATCTGTGTTTCGAGGCCTGCGAGAAGCTGTGGGGCAACCTGACGGGACATGGACACGGCGAGAAAGCGCCTGAGGAACTGGCCCTGTCGTCGGACGAGCAGGAAAGGAAGATGGTCGGGTCGGCGATCCGCACGGACCTGATCCTCTCGGCCGAGATCACCGCCATCGCCCTGGCCGATCTGGCCAATCGTCCGCTCGCGACCCAGGCGGCGGCCCTGGCCCTCGTCGGTCTGCTGATCACCGTGGCGGTCTATGGCGCCGTGGCCCTGATCGTGAAGATGGACGACATCGGCCTGCACCTGGCGGAGCGCCGCTCGGCTTCAGCCCGCGCGCTGGGCCGTGGGCTGGTCCACGCCATGCCAATGGTGCTGAGCGGCCTGGCGACGATCGGGACTGCGGCGATGCTGTGGGTCGGCGGAGGAATTCTCGTTCACGGTCTGCATGAATACCACCTCGACGCCCTGCCCGGCCTGATCGAGGGACTGGGACAGGCGGCCGGAGGCGTCCCGCTGGTCGGCCCCGTCACCGGCTGGCTGGCGACGGCCGCCGCCTCCGCGGTGGTCGGCCTCGTGGTCGGCGGCGTGATCGTGGCGATCCTGCATCTCATTCCACGCAAGCGCGCCGCCCACTGACGGGAGGGGGTGGCAAGGCGCGAGAATTCAGCGGCCGACCGGCGCCACGTCCGCCACCACCGGGAAATGGTCCGAGATCACCCGGCCGCCGAAGGAGTCGGTCGGCACGGCGAAGCGCCGGACCGTCAGGCGCGGCCCGATGAAGATGTGGTCGATGGCGACGCCGTCATTGTCGCTGGCGATGTCGAAGGCGTTGAAGGTGCCGGCGGGGCCGAACGCGAGCGGGCTGGCGGCGCGGGCGTCGCGCAGGCCCGAGGCGAGGATGCGGCGCCAGGGCGCGGTCCCGGGCCCGCTGTTGAAGTCGCCCATCAGCACCACCCGCGCCGTCTCGCCGTCGACCTCGGCCGGAGCCAGGTTCGAGACCAGTTCGGCGCACTGTTCGCGGGCGACGACGCCGACATGGTCGAAATGGGTGTTGCGCACGTCCAGCAGGCCGTCGCCCCGGCGGTCGCGCAGGATCACCCGGGTGACGGTGCGAGGGTAGGCGGCGTCCCAGCCCTTCGAGGGGCGGTCCGGCGTGGGGGAGCACCACAGGGTTTGCGCCTCCAGCCGCTCGTAGCGATCACGCCGCCAGAACAGGGTCGCCTGCTCGCCGGAGCGTCCGTCGTCGCGGCCGACGCCGTAGCGGTCGTAAGCCGGCAGCCGGGCCGCCAGCCAGTCGGCCTGGTGCGGCAGGGCCTCCTGCAGGCCCAGCAGGTCGGGATCGAGGAAGGCGATCTGGTCGGCCATCGGCCCGCGCCGGTCGTTCCACAGCGGATTGTCGGACGGTCCGTCGAAGCGGATGTTGTAGCTCATCACCCGGAATTCGGCCGGATCGCCGGTCGCGGCCATGGCGGCGGCGGGAACGGCCGAAAGCAGGACGACGGCCATCAGGGCGGAGACGATGCGGGCGAGGGTCATGCGCGGCTTCCGGGGGGGGTGGGGCCTCCTTCCTGACCTCCCGCACCGGCTTCGCCACGTCAATTCGCGTTACGGTGCGGCGGACCGCCCCGGTTGCTGTGGGGGGGTTACGGTGCTATCAGGCGCCCGGCTGAGCCGGAGGGCGCGTTGCAAGACGCGTCCCCGGCGTGCTTTCTTCAAGCATTTCAGGCCTTTGATCGGCGCGCATTCCGCCGCCGGTCGACAACCCGAACGCTAACCCGCGCGGACCAGACAGTGGCTGACGATTACAGGACGACGGAAGTCGGCGGGCGCTATGCACAGGCGCTGTTCGACCTCGCTGACGAAACGGGCGTTCTCGACGCCGTGCGCGCCGATCTGAAGTCGCTGCGCGCCGCGTGGAGCGACAGCGCCGACCTGCGCCGGCTGGCCACCTCGCCGGTCATGGCGGCGGAGGATCAGCAGAAGGGTCTGGTCGCCATCGCCGACGCGGCGAAATTCCACGGCGTGACGCGCAACTTCCTCGGCCTGCTGGGCCAGAACGGCCGCGCCGGCGATCTGCCCGGCGTCATCGCCGGCTTCGAGTCCCTGTATGCCAGGAAGATGGGCGTGGTCGCCGCCGAGGTGGTCTCGGCCCAGGCCCTGAGCGCCGCCCAGATGAAATCCATCCAGTCCGCCCTGCGCGCCTCGCTGGGCAAGGACCCGGAAATGACCGCCCGCGTCGATCCGTCGATCCTGGGCGGCCTCAAGGTCAAGGTGGGATCGAAACTGTTCGACGCCTCGCTGAAGACCAAGCTCGACCAGATGAAATTCGCCCTGAAGCGCGCGTAAGCGCGCTGACCAACAAGAATGCAGCGCGCCCGAACGCACGCTGAGCAGACGATAACAGAGAGCCTGTCATGGACATCCGCGCCGCCGAAATCTCGGCCATCCTCAAGTCGCAGATCGCCAATTTCGGCGTTGAAGCGGACGTGTCCGACGTCGGCCAGGTGCTGTCGGTCGGCGACGGCATCGCCCGCATCCACGGTCTGGACAAGGTCCAGGCCGGCGAGATGATCGAATTCCCCAAGGCCGGGGTGAAGGGCATGGCCCTGAACCTCGAGCGCGACAACGTCGGCGCCGTGATCTTCGGCCAGGACAACCAGATCGCCGAGGGCGACGAGGTCCGCCGTCTGGGCGAGATCGTCGACGTGCCGGTCGGCAAGGGCCTGCTGGGCCGCGTCGTCAACCCGCTGGGCGAGCCGATCGACGGCAAGGGCCCGATCCAGTTCACCGAGCGTCGCCGCGTCGACGTCAAGGCGCCGGGCATCATCCCGCGCAAGTCGGTGCACGAGCCGATGCAGACCGGCCTGAAGGCCATCGACACCCTGATCCCGGTCGGCCGCGGCCAGCGCGAGCTGATCATCGGCGACCGTCAGGTCGGCAAGACCGCCGTGGCCATCGACGCCATCCTGAACCAGAAGTCGATCAATGTTGACGGCGCGGCGGAAGGCGACAAGCTGTACTGCATCTACGTCGCCATCGGCCAGAAGCGCTCGACCGTGGCCCAGATCGTCAAGACGCTGGAGGAGCGCGGCGCCCTGGACTACACCATCGTCGTCGCCGCCACGGCCTCGGAGCCGGCCCCGCTGCAGTTCCTGGCCCCGTTCTCGGGCACGGCCATGGGCGAATATTTCCGCGACAACGGCATGCACGCCCTGATCGTCTATGACGATCTGTCCAAACAGGCGGTGGCCTATCGCCAGATGTCGCTGCTGCTGCGCCGCCCGCCGGGCCGCGAAGCCTATCCGGGCGACGTCTTCTATCTGCACAGCCGTCTGCTGGAGCGGTCGGCCAAGCTGAACGCGGACTACGGCTCGGGCTCGATGACCGCCCTGCCGCTGATCGAGACCCAGGCCAACGACGTCTCGGCCTATATCCCGACGAATGTGATCTCGATCACCGACGGCCAGATCTTCCTCGAGTCCGACCTGTTCTACCAGGGCATCCGCCCGGCCGTGAACGTCGGCATCTCGGTGTCGCGGGTGGGCTCCTCGGCCCAGACCAAGGCGATGAAGAAGGTCGCCGGTTCGATCAAGGGCGAGCTGGCCCAGTATCGGGAAATGGCGGCGTTCGCCAAATTCGGCTCGGACCTCGACGTCTCGACGCAGAAGCTGCTGGCCCGCGGCGCGCGCCTGACCGAGCTGCTGAAGCAGCCGCAGTACAGCCCGCTGACCATGGAAGAGCAGGTCGTCTCGGTCTATGCCGGCACGCGCGGCTATCTGGACGGCATCGCGGTCGCGGACATCGGCCGGTTCGAGACCGAACTGCTGGCCCGGATCAAGTCGTCGAACGCCGGCCTGCTGGACGGCATCCGCACCAAGAAGGACCTCACCGCCGAGCTCGAAGCCGAGCTGAAGTCGGTGCTGGACGCCTTCCTCAAGACCTTCGCCTGAGACCGGCCCGGATAGCGAGAGAGTAGCCCCGGATGGCCAGCCTCAAGGAAATGCGCAATCGGATCGGAAGCGTGAAGTCCACGCAGAAGATCACGAAAGCCCTGAACATGGTCGCCGCGGCCAAGCTGAAGCGCGCCCAGGACCAGGCCGAGAGCGCCCGGCCCTATGCCCGCAAGATGGCCGCCGTGATCGCCAATCTGGCGGCCGGGGTGTCGGGCGACGACGCCCCGCGCCTGCTGGCCGGCACCGGCTCGGACCAGAAGCACCTGATCGTCGTCGCCACCGGCGACAAGGGTCTGGCCGGCGGCTTCAACACCAATGTCATCCGCGCCGCGCGCGAGCGCATCAAGACGCTGCTGGCCGAGGGCAAGGACGTGCGGATCGTCGCCGTGGGCCGCAAGGTTCGCGACGGACTGTCGCGCCTCTATGGCGACCGCCTGATCCGCACCTTCGAGATGAGCGACCACAAGGTCGTCGGCCTGGCGGCGGCGGAGCCGATCGCGGCCCTGATCGCCGATGAGTTCGAGGCCGGAAACGCCGACGTCGTGACCCTGTTCTACAGCCGCTTCCAGTCGGTCATCGCCCAGGTGCCGACGCCGAAGCAGCTGATCCCGGCGGTCGTCGACGGCGACGCGCCGCCGATCGACCTGAACGGCGCGGTCTATGAGTACGAACCCTCGGAAGAGGCCATCCTCGAGACCCTGCTGCCGCGCAACATCACCACCCAGGTGCTGGCCGCCCTGTACGAGAACCAGGCCAGCTTCTTCGGGGCCCAGATGGGCGCCATGGACAACGCCACGCGCAACGCGGGCGACCTGATCAACAGCCTGACGCTGCAGTACAACCGCAAGCGCCAGGCCCAGATCACCACCGAACTGATCGAGATCATCGCCGGCGCGGAGGCGCTATAAGGCAAACTGTGATATTCTGGCCGGGTCGAAAGGAAGCGCCGTGACCGACGACATCGCTCATCCGATGCTCGAGCATCTCAAGCACATCCGCTCAAAGGTGGATGTCCTCGCGCTCGACATTGGTGATGTGAAGTCGCGCATGACAGGCGTGGAAATCCAGCTCGGACAGCTGTCCACGCAATACGCGGGGCAGAGCGCCCGCCTCGACCGTGTCGAGGAACGCCTCTCCCGCATCGAACGCCGCCTCGACCTCGTCGAAGCCTGACCCTTTCCGACACGACCTTTAGAAGAAGCCGCACCGCCATGACCGACACCGTCGCCCCCAAGAAGCCCGCCGCTCCCCGCAAGCCCAAGGCGCCCGCAGCGGCCGCCGCCACCGGCAACGCCGTCGTGACGGCCGGCACCGGCGTGGGCCGGATCGCCCAGGTCATCGGCGCCGTCGTCGACGTCGAGTTCGAGGGCCAGCTGCCGGCGATCCTGAACGCCCTGGAGACGCAGAACGTCGACCAGAAGACCGGTCAGCCCTTCACCCTGGTGCTGGAAGTCGCCCAGCACCTCGGCGAGAACATGGTCCGCACCATCGCCATGGACACCTCGGAAGGCCTGACGCGCGGCCAGCCGGTGACCGACACCGGCGCCTCGATCCTCGCCCCGGTCGGCCCCGGCACCCTGGGCCGGATCATGAACGTCGTCGGCGCGCCGATCGACGAACAGGGCCCGATCCAGACGACCATGTACCGCCCGATCCACCGCGAGGCCCCGAGCTTCGAGGAGCAGTCGACCTCGTCGGAAATCCTCGTCACGGGGATCAAGGTCATCGACCTGATGTGCCCCTACACCAAGGGC
>JAXHTU010000080.1:0-13871 GCA_034189955.1 Pseudomonadota bacterium
TCGGCGTGACGTCGCGGATGGTGGTGATGGTCATGCCGGCGGCCTGCAGCGCGCGCAGGGCCGACTCACGGCCGGAGCCGGGACCCGACACGTTGACTTCCGCCCAAGCGCCGCCGCGTCTAAGCGAACCGACCGACTATTCTCCGCCGGTCCTGCCGCCCCTGACGAGGAGCGAGGGACCGGCGAACTCCGTTTCCCGAGGGACATCCATGATCGAACGTAACTGGCAAGAGCTGATCCGTCCCGAGAAGCCGCAGATCGAGGCCGGCTCCGACCCGCTGCGCAAGGCGCGCCTGGTCGCCGAGCCCCTCGAACGCGGTTTCGGCGTGACGCTCGGCAACGCCCTGCGCCGCGTTCTCCTGTCGTCGCTGCAAGGCGCCGCCGTGACCGCGATCCAGATCGACGGCGTCGTCCACGAATTCTCGTCGCTGGAAGGCGTGCGGGAAGACGTCGTCGACATCGTGCTGAACATCAAGCAACTGGCGCTGCGCATGCACGCCGAGGGCCCCAAGCGCATGACCCTGCGCGCCACCGGCCCCGGCCCGGTGACCGCCGGCCAGATCGACGTCCCCGCGGACATCGAGGTGCTGAACCCCGACCACGTCATCTGCACGCTGGACGACGGCGCTTCGGTGCGCATGGAACTGACCGTCCAGAACGGCAAGGGCTATGTCGCCTCCGAGCTGAACCGTCCGGAAGACGCCCCGATCGGCCTGATCGCCGTCGACGCCCTGTATTCGCCGGTCAAGCGCGTCGCCTATCGCGTCGAGCCGACCCGTCAGGGCCAGTCGCTGGACTATGACAAGCTGATCCTCGAGGTCGAGACCAACGGCGCCGTCTCGCCGGTTGACGCGGTCGCCTACGCCTCGCGCATCCTGCAGGACCAGCTGCAGATCTTCATCACCTTCGACGAGCCGAAGAAGGCCGTGGAACAGGCGGACGGCAAGCCCGACCTGCCGTTCAACCCGGCCCTGCTCAAGAAGGTCGACGAACTCGAGCTGTCGGTCCGTTCGGCCAACTGCCTGAAGAACGACAACATCGTCTACATCGGCGACCTGATCCAGAAGACCGAGGGCGAAATGCTTCGCACCCCGAACTTCGGCCGCAAGTCGCTGAACGAGATCAAGGAAGTGCTGGCGACCATGGGGCTCAGCCTCGGCATGGATGTGCCCAACTGGCCGCCGGAAAACATCGAAGACCTGGCCAAGAAGTTCGACGACCAGATCTAGTTTCAACCCTCCGCCCCAGGCCTTCGAGGCTGACGGAGCGGTTAGAATGAGAGAACCCCAGGTCCGCTGTCGTGGAAACCAGGGTGAGTAGGAGAGACCCCGATGCGCCACGGCGCCGCCTATCGCAAGCTCGGTCGTACGAGCGCACACCGGACCGCCATGTTCGCCAACATGGCCGCGTCGCTGATCAAGCACGAGCAGATCACGACCACGCTTCCCAAGGCGAAGGAACTGCGTCCCTTCGTCGAGAAGCTGGTCACGCTCGCCAAGAAGGGCGACCTGCATGCGCGTCGTCAGGCCATCAGCCAGGTCCGTGACGTTCCGCAGGTCGGCAAGCTGTTCGAGACGATCGGCCCGCGTTACGCCGACCGGAACGGCGGCTACATCCGCATCATGAAGGCCGGCTATCGCCACGGCGACAACGCCGCCATGGCCGTGATCGAGTTCGTCGATCGCGACACCGCCGCCAAGGGCCTGGACTCGGGTCCGGTCTATGAAATCGAGGGCGACGAAGAAGCGTAAGCATCTTTCGTCGGGGCTTCGAAGGGGCGGCTGGAGCGATCCGGCCGCCTTTTCTTTTGGCCGGCCAACCGGACAATCCGGGCGAGACGCCGTCGATATCGGGAGCCGGTGCGGGTTCGACATCGAACCCATCCGCGACAGGCTTGCAGGTCGCCGCTCCGAGCTCCAGATTTCGATGATGAGCGTCACCATCGATCCGTATCGTCCCGATCACGCCGCCGCCTGGCGGTCGCTGAACGAGGGCTGGCTGATCGCCGGCGGCTATGCGCTGGAGCCGAAGGACCGCCTGGTTCTGGGCGACCCGCAGGGCGCGGTTCTCGACACAGGCGGCTTCATCTTCATGGCGGAGCGTGACGGCGAGGCGGTCGGCTGCTGCTCGCTGATGGCCATGGCCGACGGCGGCTATGAGGTCGGCAAGATGGCGGTCGTCGAGGACGCGCGCGGGCTGAACCTCGGCTGGCGGCTGCTCGAGGCCTGCGAGACCGCCGCCCGCGCCGCCGCAGCCCCGCGCCTCTACCTTGAGACGAACAAGGCCCAGACCCACGCCATCGCCCTCTACCGGCGATTCGGCTTCGTCGACCTGCCGTCCCGGCCCAGCCCCTACGCCCGCGCCGACGTATGGATGGAGAAGCGGCTCTAGCCGAACGCCTCGTACAGCACGGCCGCCCAGATCAGGACGGCGCACAGGAGATAGGCGATCCGGTCCCAAAACGTGCGGCGGGGCGGAGGCGGGGATTTGTCGAACAGAGGCATCGGCCAGTTTGAAGCCGGTTTGAAGCCGGTCTGAAATCGATTAAACGGTCTCACGTTGTGAGCTGAGGTCACATGTCGCGCCCGCCGCCGTCGCCGCCGTTGAACGCCCTGCGCGCCTTCGAGGCCTTCGCCCGTCATGGCGGAATGACCGCCGCCGCCGCCGAACTGTGCGTCACCCATGGCGCCGTCAGTCGTCAGGTGCGGGCCCTGCAGGAGGCATTGGGCGCTCCCCTGGTCATCGGCCCGCGGCACCAACTCTCGCTGACGCCGGCGGGGGCGGAGCTGGCGGCCCGCCTGTCCGCGGGATTCGCCACCATCAACGACGCGGTCGCGGCCGCCCGGACCGGCGATCATCGCGAGATCGAGATCTCCTGCCTCGGCACCCTGGCACTGAAGTGGCTGATTCCGCGCCTGGGGACCTTCCTCGCCGCCCATCCCGATATTCGCGTCAGGCTTTCGGAATCCTATGCGCCCGTCGACTTCGTCCGCGACCGCTTCAACGGCGCCATCCGCATCCTGAACCCCGGGGCGCAGACCGCCGGGGCGGAGGTGACGCCCTTCCTGCCTCAGTATCAGGGCCCCGTGGCCGCACCGCATGTGACGCCGTCGGGGCAGTCATTGGAGGCCTTCGCCGCCCTGCCTCGCCTGCACGCCGCGACCTTTCCGGAGAGCTGGCGGGTCTGGAGCGATCTGACGGGCGTGGTCCTGCCGCCGCCCCCGGTCGAGCGCGAGTTCGCCCATAACCACTCGATGATCGAGGCCGCCGCCGCCGGCATGGGCGTCGCGATCGCGCCCTGGGTCTTCGTCGCCCCCGATATCGCGGCCGGAAGGCTGGTCGCGCCGTTCGGCTTCGCCCTGCGGCCGTCGCAGTTCGCCTTTCTGCGACCGGCCAGCCGCAAGGACCCGGCCATCGACGCCTTTCGCGACTGGCTCGTGGCCGAGGGGGCGGTCAGCCCGCCGCCTATTCCTTCGACAGATCCTGACGCCGGAACCACGCCAGGGCGCCGGCCAGCGGCAGCAGTGTCCACAGTCCGACGCTGATCCACGCCTTGAGGACGATGCCGTCGGGCAGGGCGGCGGCCGCCTCGCCGCCGAGCATCGCCGTTCTCACCGCGTCGACGGCCGAGCCCGGGTTGAGCAACACCGCCAGCCAGGCGTCCGGCATGACGCCCATTGGCGCCAGCATATTGGGCGAGAAGAACTGGGCCACGCCGAGCACCAGCGGGACAAACAGCGCCGCCAGCAGCGAACGCGTCACGACAGCCGCCAGCATCCCCGCCATCGTGAACTGAAGGATCCGCAGCCACGACAGGCCCATCTGCCCGGCGAACTGGGCGAAAGCCGCGCCGGTCGCCTCGAAGACGACGGCGCGGTCGAACACTGAGGCGCGAATGATATTCTCGACGACCGCCCCCAGCAGCATGAACAGCATGGCGGCCACAGCCAGCCCGGCGACGACCACCAGCTTGCCCAACAGCAGATTGGGCCGGCTGTTGCGGGCGCTGATCAGTCGCCATGTCTCCCATCGGTAGTCGCCGGCATACAGGGTGGCTGCGCCGATCAGCACGAACAACAGGATCAGCGGATTGGCGGTATTGCCCGCCGCCGAGACCAGGGCCGCGGCCATGTCCAGCGGGCCGCCCGACTGCATCATCTCCCGCAGGCCCGGAGGGGCGTCCGGGTCGGCCAGCAGCTTGGCTTCATTGGCCTTCAGCACAAGATTCGTCACCGCGCCGATCGCGAGGGTGATGAGGGGCACGAACGCCACGCTCCAGAACAGGGCGGTGCGGTTCTTCGACAGGCGGAAGCCTTCCGCGCGGATGGCGTCAACCAGCATGGATCGTCTCCGGCGCCTGCACGGCGCCTGTCTCGGTGAAGAAGATGGCCTCCAGGTCCGTGCCGACCCAGCGGGCTTCGTGGATGTCGACCCCGGCCACGGCGAGGGCGCGGATCAGCGCCGGGGCCTCGCCGCGGGTGATATCGGCCAGCACCGCCTGGCCGTCGGCCGCGCCCTTGGCGCCAAGCACCTCAAGCACCTGGCCTGTCTGGGCGACCGACAGCCGCAGCCGCTCGCCCACCGCCGTCAGATCGCTGACCGCGCCCTCGCGCACGAGCCGGCCCTTGTTCAGAATGGCCACGCGGTCGCAGACGCGCTGGACCTCGAGCAGCTGGTGGCTGGCCAGGACGACGGTGACGCCGTCGATGTCCGCGAGGCTGCGGATCAGGGCCCGCATCTCCTGGATGCCGGGGGGATCCATGCCGCTGGTCGGCTCGTCCAGGATGACCAGCTCCGGGCGGCTCATCAGCGAGGCGGCCACGCCAAGGCGCTGCATCATGCCGACGGAGAAGCCGCGCACCCGGCGGTCGGCCGCCTCCGTCAGGCCGACGCGCTCCAGCCAGTACGGAATGTCCGTCGCGGCGCCGATTCCGTGTTCCAGCGCCAGCCAGCGCAGCACCTGGCGGGCGGTCATATAGGGCGGGAATCGGGGGGTCTCGATCATCGAGCCCATGCGGCGCAGGTGGCTGACCTCGCTGACGGCTCCGCCCATCACGCTGGCGGTTCCGTCCGAGGCGCGGATCAGGCCCAGCAGGATGCGGAACAGGGTCGACTTGCCGGCCCCGTTGGGCCCGAGCACGCCATAGACCCCGCCACGCGGGATCGACAGATCCAGTCCGTCGAGGGCGCGCACGGCTCCGTAGGTCTTGGTCAGCCCCACGACCTCGATCACGGGCGTTTCGATAACAGTGGTCATGGCTTCAGGTTGAGCGTGCGTCGCGCCCCGACGCAAGACGGCCCGGCATTAAGGATTTGCAACATGGCGCTCCCCGAAAGCGGGTCGCGGGGCGCGACCGATCACCCGACCCGGGGTCGGGGGGTGGGCGGAACGTGAGCAAACCGTAACCGTTTAGGCCTGTCCGCGCCTTGATCGTGTCCAAAAATCGAGGCGAAATCGTTGTACAACGCCTTCATGACCCCCCGGATGATAATGAAGACCAGCACCCTCGCGATCGCTCTCGCCCTGACGCTCGCCGCCTGCGGTCAGCCCAGCGACACCCGGGCCCAGGACGGCGTCTTCGCCGAAAACCGGGCCGTGCCGGGCGACGCCCTGTCGATGAAGGCCAGCTTCGCCCCCGTGGTGCGCGAGGCCGCGCCGGCCGTGGTCAACATCTCCGCCCGCGGCGTCCAGCAGGTCCGCGATCCCTTCTGGGGCATTCCCGGCCAGCGTCAGACCGGCTCGGTCGGCTCCGGCGTCATCGTCCGTCCGGACGGGGTGGTGGTGACCAACAACCATGTCATCGAGGGCATGCAGGAGATTCGCGTCACCCTGAACGACCGCCGCGAATTCTCCGCCCGGGTGGTTCTGGCCGACGCCCGATCCGACATCGCCGTGCTGCAGTTGGAGGGCGTCCGCGAAAGCCTGCCGACGCTCAACATCGACGATCGCGAGGAGCAGCAGATCGGCGATCTGGTGCTGGCCATCGGCAATCCGTTCGGGGTCGGCCAGACGGTCACCAACGGGATTATCTCGGCCCTGAACAGGACGGAGACGGGCATTTCCGACAGCGGCTCCTTCATCCAGACCGACGCGGCCATCAACCCGGGCAATTCGGGCGGGGCGCTGGTCGATATGGACGGCGACCTGATCGGCATCAACACCGCCATCTTCTCGCGCTCGGGCTCGTCGTCCGGCGTCGGCTTCGCCGTGCCGGCGACGCTGGTGAAGCGGGTGGTCGACTCGGCCGTCGGCGGGGCGACCGCCGTGGTGCGGCCGTGGCTGGGGGTTAAGGGCGAGACGGTCAGCGCCGACATCGCCCGCAGCCTCGGCCTCGAGCGTCCGCAGGGCCTCGTGGTCACCGAGGTCTGGCCGGAAGGTCCGGCCGCCCGGGCCGGCCTGCGCGAGGGCGACGTCATCACCGCCATCGACGGCGCCGAGATCAACGACCAGGGCGGACTGAATTTCCGGGTCGGTACGCGCGAGCCGAACGCCGCCGTGGCGGTGGCGGTGCTGCGCGACGGTCGGCCCCAGACCCTGAACGCCCGGGTGCAACGGCTGCCGGGCGACGCCGACGTCGACAAGGCGACGGTCATCCGGTCGGGCGTCCTGTCCGGCGCCCAGGTGCTGGCCCTCAATCCGGCCCTGGCCGACAGCCTCGGCGGGGATCCTTTCGCCACCGGGGTGATCGTCGGGCGGGTTCAGCGCGGCAGCTATGCGCACCGGGCCGGCCTGCAGGGGGGCGACGTCCTTCTGACCGTCAATGGCCGTCCGGTGACCGCCGTGTCCCAACTGGCCGACGTCGGGCGTGGTTCGGAGGTGGTCCTCGAACGGCGCGGCCGGCGCATCAGCGGGGTGATCCGCTAGGCCGATCGCTACTGCGGCTTGATCGGCGCCCCGATCGACCAGCTGTGGCCGAACGGGTCCTTCAGCTGGCCGTAGCGGTCGCCCCAGAACTGATCCGCCATCGGCATGGTCGGGATGGCTCCGGCCAGCAGGGCGCGGGTCCACCATTCGTCGGCGTCATCGACCTGCAGGTGCAGGGTGACGCCCTTGGGCACGACATCCTGCTCGCCGCCGTATTCGGGGAATTCGTCGTGCAGCATGACGCTGGCGCCGTTGATCGACAGATGGGCGTGGATCAGTCGTTCGCCGTCCTCGGCCGGCTTCTGGTCCAGCACGCGCGCGCCGAAGGCGCGGGTGTAGAATTCCAGCGCCGCCTGGCCGCCCCGTGACGGGATCACCAGATGCGGCGTGACGCCCGAGGTCGGGCCCTGGTTCGGATCGGCCATCTCGCTCTCCTGTGCGGGAAGCCACACTAACGCGTGAAATGCGCGTCGGTAACGCCTATCTCTGCTCGTTCATGACCGACCTGTTCGAAGCCTCAGGCATCCACCCCCCCGACGCGCCGCTGGCCGATCGTCTGCGCCCCCGCACGCTCGAGGAGGTGGTCGGGCAGGATCATCTGCTGGGCGAGGGCGGACCGATCCGCCGCATGGTCGAGGCGGGGCGTCTGGGCTCGATGATCCTGTGGGGCCCGCCGGGCACCGGCAAGACCACGATCGCCCGCCTGCTGGCCCAGGCCGCCGGCTACCAGTTCCAGCAGATCAGCGCCGTCTTCTCCGGCGTCGCCGACCTGAAGAAGGCCTTCGAGGCCGCCCGCATGCGCCGCGCGGCCGGCCAGTCGACCCTGCTGTTCGTCGACGAGATCCACCGTTTCAACCGCGCCCAACAGGACGGCTTCCTGCCGTTCGTGGAGGAGGGGGTGATCACCCTCGTCGGGGCCACGACCGAGAACCCGTCGTTCGAACTGAACGGGGCGCTGCTGTCGCGGTCGCAGGTGTATGTCCTCAAGCGGCTCGATGACGCCGCCTTGGATCAACTGTTGATTCGGGCCGAGGCGCAGGAGGGCAAGACCCTGCCGCTGACGCCTGAAGCGCGCCACGCCCTGACGGCCCTGGCCGACGGCGACGGCCGTTATCTGCTGACCATGTCCGAAGTGCTGTTCGACCTGACCTCGACCGAGCCGCTGGATGTCCAGGCCCTCGCCGGCATCCTGCAGAAGCGCGCGCCCGCCTACGACAAGAGTCGAGAAGAACACTATAACCTCATATCTGCGCTGCATAAATCTGTTCGAGGGTCTGACCCTGATGCGGCCCTCTACTGGCTGGCCCGGATGCTGAATGGCGGCGAGGATCCCCTGTACCTGGCGCGCCGCATCGTGCGCATGGCGGTCGAGGACATCGGCGAGGCCGACCCGCTCTCCCTGCTGGTCGCCAACGCCGCCAAGGACACCTACGACTTCCTCGGGTCCCCGGAGGGCGAACTGGCCCTCGCCCAGGCCGTGGTCCACCTCGCCACCGCGCCCAAGTCGGTCGGGGTCTACGAGGCCTTCAAGGCGGCGAAGCGGGCGGCGGCGGAGACCGGCTCTCTGATGCCGCCCGCCCACATCCGCAACGCCCCGACCAAGCTGATGAAGTCGCTCGGCTACGGCAAGGGCTACCGGTACGACCCCGACACCCCCGAGGGCTTCTCGGGCGCGAACTTCTTCCCCGACGAGATGGAGCGCCGCGTCTTCTACGCCCCGAAGGGCGAGGGCCATGAGGCCAAGGTCAAGGAGCGGCTCGACCGCTGGGCGGCGCTGCGGGCGCGGATGCAGGCGGGCGACGATCCGGAAGGGCAACCGTTGCCGTGATTGCGTTTTCGGATCATCCTCCCGCCATCGGAAATTCCTTGGGAGGGGACAATGACCGACACCATGAAGATGACCACCTCGACGCCGTGGCACCTGTGGGCCGTGGGCGTCGTGAGCCTGCTGTGGAATGCCTTTGGCGCCTACGACTTCATCATGACGACGACGCAAGGCGCGGCCTATATGCGGGCGGCCGGCTTCGACCAGGCGATGATCGACTACTATCTGGCGATGCCGACCTGGATGTACGGACCGTGGGTCCTCGGCGTCTGGGGCGCGGTGGCGGGCTCGATCCTGCTGCTGATGCGCAGCCGGTTCGCCGTCTGGGCCTTCGGACTGTCGTTGCTCGGCGCCGTGGGCAGCCTGATCTACGGCCAGGTCCTCAATCCGCCGCCGCCGCTGCCGGCGGAAATGGCGATGATGGGCGTCATGCCCTGGGTCATCACGGCCGTCGCCGCCTTCCAGGCCTGGTACGCCTGGGCCATGAGCAAGAAGGGTGTCCTGCGCTGAGACGCTCGCGGGGAATCGTTGCGACGCTGGGCGTTGCGCTCAGCGTCGTGGCGCTCGTCCAGGCCGTCCGCCAGCTGCTCCCCCTGGTCTCGGGGGCGCCGCCGTCCGTCACCGTCTATGCTCTTCTGGCTGTGACGGTGGTGGTCGGCTTCGGCCTGTTCGGCCTGGGACCGCTCGTGGGACTGATCGCTTCGGTGCAAGTCGCCCGCGGCAGGCGTAGCGCCACGCCCTTCTTCGCCATCGCCTGCGCGGCGGCGACGGCTCCCGTGCTTGCGGGTCTGTTGGCCTCGACGGCGGGTGGGACGGGACAGGCGGCCTTGCTGGCGGCCGGCCTCGGCCTGATGGTCGCGTACGGACTGCTCGCCCTCGCCTCCGCGCGCATGGCAAAGCGGGGCGAGCTTCGCTAAAGCCCCGCGGGTGACCGATCGCGCCCCCGTTTCCCTGTCCGAAGACGAGACCGCCGCCGTCCGTTCGTGGGTGCTCCACGAGGACCCGCATGTGCTCGTGCTGAACAAGCCCGCCGGCCTGTCCAGCCAGGGCGGACGGATCAGGGCGCATACGCTGGACGACCTGCTCTGGGCCTTCATGCGCTCCAACGGCAAGCGCCCCGAACTGGTGCACCGGCTCGACCGCGACACCTCCGGAGTCATCCTCGCGGCCAAGACCAAGCCGGCCGCCGGCTTCCTCGGCAAGGCGCTGCAGATGCGCCGCTTCAAGAAGACTTACCTGGCCCTCGTCTCCGCCGCGCCCGAACCGCCCGCCGGCAAGATCGACGCGCCGCTGGTGCGTCAGGAGATCGGCCGCGAAAGCTATATGCGCGTCTGCGCCTTCGACGCCCCCGGCGCCCAGGGCTCGCAGAGCCGCTACCGCACCCTGTCCGCCGCGCAGGACGGCGCCCTGGTCGAGCTGGAACCCCTGACCGGGCGGATGCACCAGCTGCGGGTGCACATGGCCCACATCGGCCGCCCGCTGGTCGGCGATCCCCGCTACGGCGGCGCCCTGACCTTCGCCGGCCTCGCCGCGCCGCGGCTGATGCTGCACGCGGCGAAACTGACCTTCCCCCATCCCGAGGGCGGCGACCTGACCGTCGAGGCGCCGCCGCCGGTCGATTTCGAAACCCTGAGACAGGCGGCGGGACTCCAGGAACAATCCCGCTAGCCCGGCGCTATTTCAGACGAACTCCGGAGCCGCCCCCCATGAACCGCCTGACCCTGCCCATGATCGCCGCCGCCGGCCTCGTCCTGTCGGCCTGCGCCAGCCTCGCCCCCTATGGCCCGCAGACCGGACCGGGCGGGCAGGGCTATGTCGAGCAGCGCATCGAATCCAATCGCTTCCGCGTCACCTATAACGGCGTCGGCGCGCCCGGTCCGGTGGCCGACATGGCCCTGCTGCGCGCCGCCGAACTGACCACGGCCGAGGGCTACGACTGGTTCGAGGTCACCCAGCGCTGGACCGACGGCCGTCTCGACAGCGCCGGCGGTCTGCGGCCCAGCGTCTCGATCGGCGCCGGCTCCAGCAGCTACGGCGGCCGCTATGGCAGCTACCGCAGCTCGGGCGTCGGCGTCGGCGTCGGCCTCAATTTCAGCGGCCCGTCGCCGACCTCGACGGCGCTGGAGGTGGTGATGGGCCGGGGCGAAACCCCCGCCCGCCCCAACGCCTATGACGCCCGCGGCGTCCAGGACAGCCTGCGCGGCCGGGGTCTCTAGGCCCTAACGCCCGCCGCGCGTCAGGGCCCGGTATTCGACCAGCCGCTCCTTGTCGCGTCGCACCTGGTCGGCGACGGCGTTGTCGACGTCCAGCGAGGCGTAGCGGACCCAGTTCTCGATGCCGAGCTTGTCCTGCACCGCCGAGGTCGGGGTCTGCCACAGGAAGTAGGACAGCAGCCCGACCACGCCCGACAGGCCGATGGCGAGCGCCTGCAGTCCGCGGAAGGCGACCTCGTGCCCGACCGGGGCCGACTGGCCGGCGATCACCGCGACGCCGATCAGGAACACCACGGGCGTCAGCAGCCGCGCCAGCCAGCGCATCCAGTAGCGCTCGCGGCGGACCCGCCACAGCTCCATCTGGACGTATTTCTCGAGGTATTCCATGCGCGCGCCCAGCCACATGGTCAGCCGCGTCAGATACAGCGCCCGCTGCCCCCACGCCTTGCCGTCCTGCTGGTAGCGGGTCTCGGCCTGGTCGGCCATGGCGCGGCCCGTGGTGAACAGGTTCTGCAACTCGCGCGTCCGCTGCACGATCTCACGCGACAGCTGATAGGAGTCATTCTCCAGCCGGAAACGATACTGGATGAACAGGATCTGCTGGATGCCCCAGTAGAGGCCCAGCGCCGCCAGCATGGCGCCGCCGGCAATGGCCGCGCCCGCCGCGTCCGTGCCGGTCCAGCGGCTGAACCAGGTCGGGCCCAGCACCGCCAGCATGCCGAAGCCCGCCATGGCCAGCGCCTGGGTCAGCCGCTTGATCAGCACGTGCACCCGCAGGGCGTCGAACACCCGACGGCCATAGGCGTAGATGTGCGCCCTCAGGTCGTTGTCGATCGGGAACCGCTCCTCGATCTGGCGGGCGAACAGCACGTGGAAGCGGTCGGGCTTTCCCTCGGTCTCCCAAAAAGGAAAAATGTCGAGCGGCTGGTTGAAGTATTCGTCGATATGGGCCGAGACGCGATCGGTCGCCTCCGGATCCTCCGAGAAATACTCGCTGTCCTGGATCGGATGCAGAATGCCTTCCGGATTGCGCAGCGGTCCGCTGCGGCGGGGCGGGGTGGCCGGGGGCACGGCGCGGTCCTGCACATCGGCGGCGCCCCGGGGCGGGGGATTGGCGGCGGCGTCGACGCCGTCCGGCCGGGCGTCGTGACCCGGCCCGCTATGACCGACGTCGGCGGGCGCGCCCTGCGGCGCATGCGGGTCGTGCCCTTGGGGCGCGTGCCCGTGGGCGGCGTGGCTATGATCGTCGTGCGACATGGCGCTTCGGCGGTCCTTCCTCGATGGTCCGGCAGTATGGCGGATCGTCGCCCCCGGACCGACGGCCTTCCCTCGTCAGGCGAAGCTGAGCCGTTGCGTTCAGGTATCGCTGTTAACCGTATCGCCCGGCAAGTGAAGTTTCGGTCAGGCTGGCGGTTCGCCGACGCGGCCACGCGGGCCTCCTTCGTTTTGCCGCCGGGTGCAGTATAAGCGCCGCACCATGACACGACTTCTGATCGTCGCGGCCGGCGGGGCCCTCGGCGCCATGGCGCGCTACGGCGTCGGCCTGTGGGCCTTCCGCCTGTTTCCGGCCGCCGCCTGGCCGTGGGGCACGCTGGCGGTCAATGCCGTCGGCGGCCTGCTGATGGGTCTGCTGGCCGGCTGGCTGGCGTTCCGGGGCGGCGCGCAGGCCGAGTCGATCCGTCTGTTCGCCGCCGTCGGCGTGCTGGGCGGCTTCACCACCTTCAGCGCCTTTTCGCTGGAGACCGCCCTGATGATCGAACGCCGTCAATTGGCCATGGCCGGCGGTTACGTCGCCGCCTCGGTGGTCCTGTCGATCGTCGCCCTGTTTCTCGGCCTGATGGTCGCCCGCCGCGCCTTTGGAGCCGCCCTTTGACCGACGAACCCATCCAGGAAGCCGAACCCGCGCCGAAACGCGAGGTCCAGACCCTCTATGTCGCCGAGGCCGAGGACGGCATCCGTCTCGACCGCTGGTTCCGCCGGCGCTGGCCGCACCTGTCAAATATCCAGGTGCAGAAGATGGCCCGCAGCGGCCAGATCCGCGTCGACGGGGCCCGCATCAAGCCCGAAGGCCGGCTCACCGCCGGCGCCGCCGTGCGCGTCCCGCCGATCCCCGACGACACCTCGCGTCAGGCCGGCGACGCCCACACCCTGTCGGCCCAGGACATCAAATTCGCCAAATCCCTCGTGCTCTACGAGGACGACATGGTCATCGCGATCAACAAACCCCACGGCCTGGCCGTGCAGGGCGGCACCAAGACCAGCCGCCACGTCGACCGCCTGCTGTCGGCGTGGGGGGAGGGGATGGACCGCCCGCGTCTGGTCCACCGCCTCGACCGCGACACCTCGGGCGTCTTGCTGCTGGGCAAGGGTCCCGAGGCGGCCAAGCGGCTGGCCGGCGCCTTCGCCCGGCGTCAGGCGAAAAAGACCTATTGGGCCATCGTCATCGGCAATCCCAAGCCGGCCGCCGGCCAGATCGACATGCCGCTGAAGAAAACCGGCATCAACGACTTCGAGATGATGCGCCCCGCCGACCGCAAGGATCCTCGCGCCGAACCGGCCGAGACCGCCTTCGCCACCCTCAGCCGCGCCGCCCACCGCGCCAGCTGGATGGCCCTGCGCCCCTTCACCGGCCGGACCCACCAGCTGCGCGCCCACATGGCCGCCATCGGCCATCCGATCCTCGGCGACGGCAAATACGGCGACGAGAAATCGAAGGAGCTGTCCACGGGTCTGAAGCTCCAGCTCCACGCCCGCCGCATCGAACTGGATCATCCCCGCGGCGGGGTCCTGATCGTCGAGGCGCCGCTGAGCCCCGAAATGCGCGCCGGCTTCGCCCATTTCGGTTTCGAGGAGGCGGAGGGCAACGAAAGCGACCCGTTCGAAGGGGTGAAGCGGATCCGATGAGGCAAGACCCCCTCCACCATGCTTCGCATGGTCCCCCTCCCCGTGCGGGCGAGGAATGCGCGCA
>JAXHTU010000081.1:0-13778 GCA_034189955.1 Pseudomonadota bacterium
GTTACCGGAAGGGTATTGGATGAAAGCAATGCCGGACTGAACGGTGTAACGGTTCAGGAAATGGGAACTTCCAATAGTGTTTCCACCAATGCCGATGGAACTTTCAGGATCACTGTATCCAACGGAAGTGCAACATTGCAGTTTACCTATATCGGTTATTTTACACAGGAAGTGCCGCTTAACAACCGCAGCAATGTGAATGTATCCATGAAGCCCGACCCGAAATCGCTGGAGGGCGTTGTGGTGGTGGGATACGGTACACAAAAGAAAAGCGATGTAACCGGTGCGCTGGTAAGTGTATCTGAAGAAACCATTCGCGAAAGGCCGGTTAGCAACGTGTTGCAGGCGCTGCAGGGAAAGGCTGCCGGTATCAACGTATCCACGAACATGAAACCCGGTGAACTGCCGGTTGTCCGTGTACGGGGTAACCGTTCTATCAATGCTTCCAACGACCCGTTATATGTGGTGGATGGCATACCCATCGTGAATGCATTGGGGGTATCGTCTTTTTCCATCAATGATATCAACCCGAATGATATTGCGTCTATTGAAATATTGAAAGATGCATCTGCTACTGCGATATATGGTTCCCGCGGTGCGAATGGCGTTGTATTGATCAGTACGAAAAAAGGTACCAAAGGAAAGATATCCGTTAATTACAACACCACGGTATCGCTGGATTATTATAAGTCTTTAACCGACTGGATGGATGGCGGTCAGTGGATAGACCGCTGGCGTGAATCACTGATCAATGGACGTAGCTACCAGCCAACTACCAATACCGATCTTAAAGTGCCGGCTACCTCCTGGTATCCCGATCCTTTTCTCGATCGCTCCAGGTTAGGCCTGGAAGCCGATCCCCGGGCACTGGAATCTGTTTGGATGGGATACGAGTGGGAGGAATATGGTGTAACGCCGAAAATGCGTCCGACCACTGCCGAAGAAAGAGCCATGGGATGGCCTGATATGGTACCCGTTTACAACTCCGGCAATATCCGTAATTACGACTGGATAGATGCCGCCACCAGGACAGGTTTGACACAGAACCACCAGGTTTCTTTAAGTACCGGTACACAAACCGCACGTTTATACCTGTCATTGAGTTACCTCAACCAGAAGGGAGTACAACGGGACCAGGACTTCGAAAGGTTCAACGTGAACATCAATGGTGATATATCTGCAACCAAATTTCTTACGCTGGGCATATCGATGATCGGTTCTCTGTCGGAACAGGATTTCGGTATTAGCGCCAACAGCGGTAATACGGGTTCGAAAGACCTGTACTCCCGCGCCATTGACCAGTTTCCCTATGCATTGCCAAAAGATGAAAATGGTTTATGGGTAAGAAATCCCGGTGGTTTCCTGAACCTGTGGAACCCGCTGATCGATATCGACCAGTCTATCAACAACAGGCGCACAGCCTCCGTGCTGGCCAATACTTTTGCCGAGATCAGTTTCACGCCCTGGTTGAAATACCGCGTGAACTTTGGCGCGCAGATGCGGAACTTCCGGAACGGCACCTGGACCGGACCCGATGTTACCGGTCACCTCAACCAGATTCCAAGCACGGCCGGTTTCAGCAGGGACGAACATTTCTCCTGGGTGGTAGAGAACCTGTTGTTCTTCAATAAGACCATCGGCACCGATCATGATATCAATGTGACCCTGTTACAATCTTCACAGAAGTCACGCCGCGAAAATATTGGTCTCAGTGCAAGAGGGGTGATCAATCCGATCAGTTACTGGTACGATCTGGGTTCTAATACCAACGGTAACCCCAGCGGGTATGGAACGGGCTTTACCGAGAACAAACTGTCTTCTTTCATGGCCCGTATCAATTATGCTTTTAAAAACAAATACCTGTTAACGGCTTCCTATCGTGCGGACGGTTCTTCCGTACTGGCGCCGGATCATAAATGGGATTATTTCCCGTCCTTCTCGGTGGCCTGGAAAATGCAGGAAGAAGGATTTCTCCAGGGCGTACCCTGGATAACAGAATTGAAACCACGTTTTGGTTTTGGTATTACAGGCAACTCATCTGTAGACCCTTATACTACATCCGGGCCTCTTAGCCGTAACCCTTATGTATTTGGCAGCACAGCAGGTATTGGTTACCTGCCGCAGTTGGTTCAAAACCCGCAACTGGGTTGGGAAAAAACTGCACAATGGAATGCGGGTATCGATTTCTCTTTCATCAAAGGCCGGTTGACCGGCTCTATTGAAGTGTATGATGCCCAGACTTCGGACCTGCTGAATTACCGTTCACTCAGCCCGGTATCCGGTTATGTTCAGAAACTGGAGAATATCGGTAAAACCAGGAACCAGGGTTACGAGATCACCTTGTCTGCCATACCTGTCAGTAAGAGTGATTTTACCTGGTCGGTGGATGTAAACTTTGCCAGGAACAAAGAGCGCGTGGTGGAACTGTTGAATGCCAACCCGGCATTTATTGGTCAGCCATTGAGTGTTTTTTATCATTATGATAATGACGGCATCTGGCAGAATACCAAGGAAGACCTGGATGAAATGGCCAAGTTCAATGCCAATGGTCACCGTTTCTATCCCGGCCTGATCAGGGTGGTAGACCAGAACGGTGATTACAGGATCAATGGTGAAGACTATATAGTACGTGGCTCAGGTGTTCCCAAATGGACCGGTGGTATCACCAACACTTTCCGTTACAGGAACTTCTCTTTGAGCTCGTTTATTTATGCAAGGGTAGGCCAGACTTACTTTGGCGGATATCCCAATTCTTACGGAGGCCAGTTTCCCAATGGGCGTGTAGAGAATGATGTATGGGGCTGGAACAATGCCGGTGGCAGGTGGCCGATCCCGATCATGGGTGTAACGGTCGATAATTTTACGCCTGCCATGCAATTCAACAGCGGCACTTTTTACGTAGTCAGGAATATTTCAGTACTCTATGATGTGCCGGCCAACTTCCTGAACAGGTTCCATATCAACGGCATGCAGGTAAATGTGCAGGTACTCAATCCATTCATCTTTGGCGGCGATATCGTACAGATGGGTATCAATCCTGATGATGTTACCAACTGGAGTTCCGTTTCGCAACCAAATTCCAACAACTCGGCACCACTGGGTGGCACCAATAACAATACTATTCTTCCACAAAGCATTGTATTTGGCTTGCGCGTTGGATTTTAATAAAAATGATTGAATAAAAATATTGACATATGAAAAGGTTAATTCCTGTACTGATATTACTCATTATCGTTTCGATGTCCTCCTGTAAAAAATTCCTGGATGAGGAACAGGTAGCGACGCTGACGCAGAATTATTATAACAACGAAGCCGGTCTCGATGCCCTGATCAATGGCCTGTATGTATATGCACGTGTTAAACATGAATGGGATGGAAACGGTTCCAAGCTTATCGAGCCGGATTCCGAAGGTTATATGCATACCAATGCCACATTTGCCAACTATGGAAGTTCGGCCTATGGTTCTGATGTCAGCAGCATCGCCAATAACGTCAATAATTTCCTGGGTTCTGCCAACTCCAGCTATGCACCGATGGGCGCTTATCCGCATATCAACAACTGTAATATTGCACTGGATGTAATCGATAATATCAAACCGGGAAAGTTCGGAACGGACGAGGCCTATCGCTTGCAAAGAAGAGCGGAAATACTGATGCTGCGTGCCTGGGCCTATTACCTGGTGTCTAACCAACTGGGTGATGTTCCCTTGTTGTTGACACCCCGTCGTGAAGACAACGGTATTTATTATTTTCCCAAGTCCAGTCTCGAATCGATCTATAACCAGATCATCGGTGATGTTCGTTTTGCCTATGAAAATCTGCCTGCCTCTGTAGATCGCGGACGCCTTTCAAGATGGGCAGCCGGTCATTTCCTGGCGAAATTATACCTGAACCGTGCCCAGGCGGCCGGCTGGCAAAACAGTGCAGAGCAGCATTTGAAAATGCTGTACAAGGGCAACAAGACCACCGACCTGGACTCCGTTATTACCATCACAACAGAAGTGATCAATGGTGCCGGTCCCGGACTGGCGCCTGATTATTATACCTTGTTCGATCACTCCCCCAAGGGGAGAAGGAGACCGCCCCTATTGCACCGACTGGCGCGGGCGGTCGGGGGCGGCGTCGGCGGCGGGGGCCTGGTAGGGGCGTTCGCCAGCCGGTTCGGCGGCGGCCGGAGCGGGCGCGGCGGCGGCCGGACGCGGCGCAGGACGGCGGACCGGGGTGCGGGCGGCCGCACGGGCGACGGGCGGCGGGGCCGGGGTCGCGGCCGGTTTGGGCGCAACCGCCTCGTCCGGCCGGGCCGACGCCGGCGCGGCGGACGCGGCGACCGGAGACTCGGCCGCGGCGGCGGCGCGGGCGGCCAGCTGGCGCTGGGCGGCGAAGCGGCCGGCCAGCTTCTCGGTCAGCTCGCGCGCGGCGGCCGGCTCCATCTGGGCCATGACGGCCGCGAGGGCGCGCGGGCGCATGGCGGCGGCCACCGGCAGGCGCACATCGTCGTCGAGGGTGGCGAAGACCGGCGCGGCGTCACGCGGGCGCATGGCGGAATAGACGGCGACGAGGCGGTCGACCTCGGCCTTCTCGCGCTCGCCGACCTGGCCCAGCAGGGCCTGGACCTCGGCCTTGACCGATTCGAGCGCCGCGACCCTGGCGTCCAGCTTCTGTTCGGCGGCGGTCATCAGCGGCAGCATGGAGGCGAGATCGGCGTCGCGCGCGTCCAGCTCGGTGCGGCGCGCCGACAGCGACTGGATGATGCGCAGCTCGGCCGGGGAGATGCCGGCCTGCTGGGCCAGCTGCTCGGGCGTCAGGGCGCAGATGGCGGCGGCGGGGACGGCGGAGGCCGAGGCCGGCACGGCCTCCTCGGCCCAGGCCTTGGCGCCCTCGAACAGGCCGGGGGCCACGCCGGCGGCGCGCACCACCACCACCCCGCCGATGGCGACGGCGATCAGGGGCAGCAGGCGCGGGATCTTGCTCATGGTCGGCTGGCTCCAGCCCGCGGACCGCCGGCGCCGGGCGCCGGGGTCGGGGCGACATCAAGGTTCAGGCGGCGAACAGGTCTTCGTCCAGACTGCGCCGGGCCCGGTTGAGGCTTTGCTTCGCAGATTGGTTAGCGGTCATGGCGCCGAGGATGGCGGCGACATTGCTTCCGCCCGGGGCGCGCGCCTTCGCCGGCGCGGCCAGGCCCTGGATGCGCTCGGCGAGCGCCGCCATGCGCAGGGCGCGCTCGTCGTCGGCGGAGGGGGCAAGGGGCGCGGCGGCCGGGGGCGGGGCGGCGCGGGCCACGGCCGGCTCGCGCGCCGGTTCGGCGACGGCGGGGCCGCGGGCGATCAGGCTCTCGAGCTGGGCCTTGACCTCGCGCGCCTTGATGATGCGGTCGTGCAGCAGGTCGGTCTCCTGCCCCGAGGCGCGCAGCGAGGCGAGGGCGGCTTCGGCGCGGCCGGCGGCGGAATTGAGTTCGGTGACGGCGGAGGCGAAGGCCTGCTGACCCTCGCGCAGGGCGGTCAGCTTGCGTTCCAGCCGCACGCCGTAGCCGAGGGCGGCGACCAGCAGCAGCATCAGCACGCCGTCGAGGATCAGGCCGGTCATGAGCGTCTTCCCTTGGCGAGGCTTGAGGCGGTCTCGACGTCCACGGGCGCCTCGACGCGGACGGCGATATGCTGGCCCTTGCGGCCCATGCGGCCGGTGGTCAGCGGGATCGAGCCGGCGCGGATCGAGATTTCCGAATCCGGCGTGGCGTTGAGCATCAGGGTGTCGCCGACCTTGAAGGCCAGCACCTGCGACAGCGGCAGCTGCTGCTCGTCCAGCACGGCGCGGACCTCGGTGCCGGTGGTCCAGAGCTCGGTGGCCAGGTGGCCTTCCCAGATGTTGTCGCGGCCGAATTTCTCGCCCATGAACTGCTGCAGCAGCATCTTCCGGATCGGTTCGAGGGTGGCGTAGGGCAGCAGCAGTTCGATGCGGCCGCCGCGGTCCTCCATGTCGATGCGCAGCTTCACCAGGATGGCGGCGTTGGCCGGCCGGGCGATGGCGGCGAAGCGCGGATTGGTCTCGAGCCGGTCGAGGTTGAAGTGGACCGGGGTCAGGGGCTCGAAGGCGGCGCGGGCGTCGGCGAGGACGACCTCGACCATGCGCTGGACCAGCACCCGCTCGATGGTGGTGTAGGGTCGGCCCTCGATGCGCAGGGCGGCGGTGCCCCGGCGGCCGCCCAGCAGCACGTCGACGATCGAATAGATCAGGTTGGAATCGACCGTCAGCAGGCCGTAGTTGTCCAGCTCCTCGGCGCGGAAGACGGCGAGGATGGCCGGCAGGGGGATGGAGTTCAGGTAGTCGCCGAAGCGGATCGAGCTGATGTTGTCGAGGCTGACCTCGACGTTGTCCGAGGTGAAGTTGCGCAGGGAGGTCGTCATGAGCCGCACGAGACGGTCGAAGACGATCTCGAGCATCGGCAGGCGCTCGTAGGAGACGAGGGCCGAGTTGATGATGGCGCGGATGCCCGAGCGTTCGGAGCCGTCGTCCTCGCCGAGATCGAAGCCCAGCAGGCTGTCGATCTCGTCCTGGTTCAGCACGCGCTCGGACAGGACGGCGGCCTCGGCCTCGGCCAGGGCGTCGCCCTCGGGCAGCGGATCCGGATCGTCGGCGAAGGCCGCGTCGGTCATCCTAGTTCACCAGCATTTCTTCGATGAGCACGGCGTCGACCTTGCCCGGGGCGGCGATCAGATTGACCCGGCGCAGGATTTCGGCGCGCAGCTGGAAGCTGCCAGCCGAGCCGGCCAGATCCTCGGGCCGCAGTTCGCGCAGGAAGGTCTGGAACATGTCCTGCATCCGCGGCATCTCGGACTGCAGGTGCTCGGCCAGGGCGTAGTCCTTCATCTCGAGCGTCAGCTTCAGCTTGAGGAAGGTCGGCCGGCCGTCGGGCGACTGGATGTTCACCACCATGTCCGGGAGGGTGTAGAAGGTGACGCCGTCGGGCCCCTCGGTGATGACACCGAGGGCCGGATTGGGCTCGCCGCCCTCGGCGGCGCCGTGGTCGCCGCCCTTCTTCTCGGCCTTGCCGTGGCTGTCCTTCTTCTCCGCCGCGTGATCGCCCTCGGCCGCCTCGGCCTTGGGCTGCATCAGGAAGAAGGCGGCGCCCCCGCCCCCGGCCAGCAACACCACGGCGGCCGGGACGATGATGAACAGCAGCGGCAGCTTCTTCTTTTTGGGCGCCCCGTCCTCGCCGTCGACGGTCTCGCCGTCGGTCACGGCCGGCAAGGCGTCGGCGGTGGCCGCCCCCTTCTTCTTGCCGAATTTGAACATGCGCGCGCCCCGAGAATCTCTGCGTCCATTCGAGACGTTTTTGGTTAACGAGGCGCTAAGAACCGGCAAATCCTGCCGGGCGCCGGAAGCAGCTTTGCGGCTGAAAGCCCCGCCCTGACTGGATTAACCCTGCTGGCACGACCGTTGCGAGGACCGGGGCGAAAGGAGCCGCCCCGTGGAAAACGCCGCCTATGTCGCCCTGTCCCGCCAGATGACGCTGCGCCGCGAGCTCGACATCGTGGCCAACAACATCGCCAACGCCGACACGACCGGCTTCAAGGTCGAGCAGTTGCTGCTGGGCGAGGAGGTCGGGGAGCGCGCCCGCAACGCCTTCGTGCGGCCCGGCGTCAGCTTCGTGCTGGACAACGGCGTCGGCCGCGACTTCGGCCAGGGCGCCCTGGCGCAGACGGGCCGCGTCCTCGATTTCGCCATCGAGGGCGAAGGCGCCTTCTTCACCGTGACGGACGGGGCCGGCGACGCCTACACCCGCGACGGCGCCTTCACCCTGGACCCCGAAGGCCGACTGACCACCGAGGGCGGCGCGGCCGTCCAGGGCGACGGCGGCGACATCATCCTCGACCCCGTCCTGGGCCAGGTGACGGTGGCCGCCGACGGCTCCATCAGTCAGAACGACCAGCCGGTCGGTCGCCTGAGCGTCGTCCGCTTCGACACCCTGGCGGTGCTCGAAAAGGGCGGCGACGGCCTGTACCGCAACGCCGCCAACGCCGCCCCCGTCGAGGCCAATGACGTCCAGGTGCGTCAGGCCATGCTGGAGGGGTCGAACGTCAATCCGATCATCGAAATCACCAACCTGATCGAGATCCAGCGCGCCTACGAGAGCGTCAGCCGGATGATCGAAAACAGCAACGACCTGTCCCGTCGCGCCGTCGAGCGCCTCGGGCGGGCCGCCTAAGGAGAACCGGATATGAGAGCGCTGAGAACCGCCGCCTCGGGCATGGCCGCCCAGCAGCTGAACGTGGAGGTCATCTCCAACAACATCGCCAACATGAACACGGTCGGCTTCAAGCGGCAGCGGGCCGAGTTCCAGGACCTGCTGTACCAGAACGTCGAACGGATGGGCGCGCAGTCGTCCAGCCAGGGCACGGTGGTGCCGACCGGCATCCAGATCGGCGCTGGCGTCAAGGCCGGCTCGGTCTATCGCGTCACCGAACAGGGCACCCCGACCCAGACCGGCAGCACCTACGACATGGCCATCGACGGCCGCGGCTATTTCCAGATCCTGATGCCGTCGGGCGAAACCGCCTACACCCGGGCCGGCAATTTCTCGGTCAACGGCGAAGGCCAGCTGGTCACCGACGACGGCTATGCGGTGCAACCGAACATCGCCATTCCGGAGGGTGCGCTCGACGTCTCCATCTCCAAGGCCGGCCAGGTCCAGGTCGTCGTCCAGGGCCAGACCGAGCCCCAGATCGTGGGTCAGATCGAACTGGCGGCCTTCTTCAACGAGGCCGGCCTGGAAGCCATCGGCGACAATCTGCTGCTGGAGACGGCGGCCTCGGGCCCGGCCAGCATCGGCACGCCCACGGATGTCGGCTTCGGCGAGTTGCTGCAGGGCTATACCGAGGCGTCGAACGTCGATGCCGTGTCCGAGATCAGCTATCTGATCATCGCCCAGCGCGCCTACGAGATGAACTCCAAGGTCATCACCACCGCCGACCAGATGCTGTCGGTGGCCGGGCAGGTGAAATCATGAGGACGCTGATCCTCGCCGCGACGGCGCTGCTGCTGGCGGGGCCCGCCCTCGCCCAGTCGGTGACGCTGAAGGCCAATCCGGTCGACGTCGACGGCCGGGTCACCCTCGGCGATGTGTTCGACGGGGCCGGATCGGCCGGCGGCACGGTGATCGGCGCCCGTTCGGGCCCGTCGGTGGTGTTCGAGGCCGGCGCCCTTCAGTCGCTGGCCCGCCAGTCGGGATTGAACTGGACCAATCCGTCCGGGCTGCGCCGGGTCGTGGTGCGCCACGCCGCCGTCGCCCCGACCGCGGAGCCCGTCGCGCGCGCCGAGACCGTCGCGGCCGCCGCCGCCGCGGTGCGGCCCGCGCCGGCGCGGACCGCCCATGGCGACCGCATCATCAGCCGCAACGACATCGTCGAGGTGCTGTATGTGGCGAGCGGCGTCCGCCTGGCCATCACCGGCCAGGCCCAGGGCAACGCCGTCGCCGGCCAGCGCTTCGCCATCCGCAACCTGCAATCCGGCCGCGTCATCGACGCCGTGGCCACGGCCCCGGGTCAGGCCGTCGCCGGCCCGGCCAGCCAAAATCTTCGCCCCCAACAATTCGCCGCCCGCTAGAGGGAAGAGACCCGCCATGCGCACCGCCCTGATCGTCTCCGCCGCCGCCCTGACCTCGACCCTGGCGCTGGCCGCCTGCTCGACCGCCGTCGAGGCCGTGCGCGGCCCGGAACTGGCCCCGATCGGCTATCCCGCCGCCCTGGTGCCGACCAGCCAGGTCTACCTGCCCTCGCCCGAGCAGCAGCAGGCCGCCCGCTCCGCCAGCGCCAACAGCCTGTGGCGCACCGGGGCCCGCACCTTCTTCGGCGACCAGCGCGCCCGCCGCGTCGGCGACATCCTGACGGTCAACATCGACATCGACGACCGGGCCCAGACGCAGAACTCGACCGCGCGCAGCCGCAGCAACGAGATCTCGGGCGGCGTCACCAACCTCTTCGGTCTGGAAAACAGCCTCGGCCGCATCTTCCCGGGCGGGTTCGACGCGGCCAACATGGTCGGCATGGAGGGCGGGTCCACCGCCAACGGCGCGGGGTCGGTCAACCGTTCGGAGAAGGTCAGCCTGACCATCGCCGCCGTGGTCACCGACGTGCTGGCGAACGGCAATATGGTCATCCAGGGTCGGCAGGAAGTGCGCACCAACCGTGAGGTGCGCGAACTGACCGTCGCCGGCATCGTGCGGCCCGAGGACATCAGCTCGGCCAACACCATCGCCCACACCCAGATCGCCGAGGCCCGGATCAGCTACGGCGGCCGCGGCGACATCAGCCGGGTCCAGGCGACGCCGGCGGCGCAGTCGCTGGTCGAGCGGTTCAGCCCGTTCTGACCGGCGGGATCGCAATTCGATCAAGCGGAGCCGTGAACCGTTAACGGAAACCCGCGTTTGCCTGTCAGACGCGAGTATCGTTTCATGTTCAAATTCGCCATCCCCGCCGTCGCCGCCCTCGGTCTGATCGCCGTCGCCGCCCAGTCCCGCGCCACCGACGCCGCTCCGGATGCGGCCGTCGAGGCGGCCGTCGTTTCGCCGATGGGCTGGCATCTGAGCCACGAGGGCCGGATGGCCAAACTGGCCTATGGCGTCGCCAATTCGGACCAGCTGGCGCTGATGATGACCTGCCGGCCCGGCGAGGCCCAGGCGGTCGTGTATGGCGACGTCCAGCCCGCCAGCGCGCGCCTGATCAAGGCCTCCATGACCGCCGCCGCGATCGATCCGCTGAGCGGGGACCTGGCCGACGAGGCCCGTATCTCGCTGCGCGACCCGGCCCTGCAGAAGCTGGCGACGCGCGGCAAGCTGGCGGTCGAGGGCGACGCCGGTCATTTTGAATTGACAGCCGGTCCCGAAGAGCGCCGTCTGGTCAGCGAGTTCTTCGCCTATTGCGGAACCGAGACGGCCTGACCACATCCCGTCACGGACCATCAGCGGGGGGCTGAGCCATGATCGCCACAATCGCAGGCCTCGCCTTTCTGGCGTTGCAAACCACGCCGGCTGACGCCGCCTGGACCTGGACCCTCTATGCCGACGAGGCGCGGGTGGCCTTGGCAAACGAGGTTCCGGACACGCCGAGCCTGCGCTTCACCCTGGAATGCGAGCCAGCGTCGGGCGTCGCCCGCGTGGCCTTCTATGGCGGCGCGGCCGAGACCGGCATGGCCCGGGTGACGGCCGGCGAGACCTCGGCCGTCACCGAGGCCTCGGCCGAACGGGGCGCGTTCAAGCTGGCGCTGCGGACCGATCACCCGGTGTTCGCGGCCTTCGCCGCCAGCGGACGGCTGACCGCCGCGGTCGGCGAGCACCGTCGCGTCGTCGAGGTGCCGCGCCCGCACCTTGCCAAACTGCGCCGCTTCACCGAACTGTGCTCGGGCTGACCGCCCGGAGACTGTCGATGCGCGCCCCTGCCCTGCTGCTCCTGTCGGGCCTCGCCCTGTCCGCCGCCGCCTGCGCGTCGGTCGAACCGCCGCCGCCGGCCCTGCTGACCGAGCCGGTCGACGCCGGGCCGGCGCCCGTCAAAGGCTATGACTGGTTTTTCCACGCCGACGACGCCAGCGTCCGGCTGGCCTATGGCCTGGCCGAGAGCGACGACCTGAAGCTGGGTCTGGACTGTGAGCGCGGGACCGGGAGGCTGGCGCTGTCGGCCATCGCCGACAAGGGAGCCAAGCCGGAGATCTACATCGAATCCGGCGCCGACACCGAACGGTTCCCGGCCCGGGCGGAACCGTCGGAACTGCACGACGGCGTCTTCCTCAGCGCCGAAGCCTCCGCGGCCGAGCCGGTGTTCCAGCGCTTCCGCCGGATCGGCTGGCTGGCGCAGTGGCGCGACGGCGCGCGCGAAGCCTATGCGGCGCAGCCGGGGTCGGCCGCCGATATCGAGCGCTTCTTCGCCTTCTGCGGTTGACGGGCGGCCGCCCCTCCGGTGCAGTCCCCGGCCAGCCGGAGGGACGCCCATGAAAACCGTGATCGCCATCGGGGCCGCCGCCCTGTTCGCCGCCGCCGGGCCGGCGCTGGCCGGGCCCGCGGACGCCGCGCCGCAGACGCCCCCGGCGGCCGCGCGAGAGGCCGCAAACCCGGCCCTCGCCGCCATCCTCGCCGACTACGAAGCCTATCTGCGGGCGAATGACCCGATCACCGCCGGCATGGAGGGCGACCGCGCGGCGCTGTCGCGCCTGCCCGACGTCTCGCGCGCCTTCGAGCTGGCGCAGGAGCCGGTACTGAAGGGGTTCGCCGACCGGCTGGCGGTCATCGATCCGGCGTCCCTGACCGAGGACGAGCGACTGAACCACGCCCTGCTGGGCTGGGTGGTGGAACGGTCGCGCGCCCGCATCCCGCTGGATGTCGACCGGATCGGGGCGTTCAACTCCGAGGGCGGGCCGGGTCAGTCGATGGCCTATGTCGCCAGTGTCACCCGCATCGCCAGCCGCGCCGACGCCGAGGCGTGGATCGCCCGGCTGGAGGCCGTGCCGAAATTCTGGCGCGACCAGCTGGACAGCGCCCGACGGGGGCTGGACAGCGGCCTGGTGCAGCCGCGCCCGGTGGTCGAGGGCGCGCTGGGCCTGATGGAGCCCGAGACGGCCTACGACGCCGCGAGCGATCCCCTGCTCAAGCCGCTCTCCGCCCTGCCCGCCTCGATCCCCGCCGCCGAACAGGCCGCGCTTCGCGCGCGGGCCGCCGCCGCCATCGACGACGGGGTCAAACCGGCGCGCGAGGCGTGGGCGCGGTTCCTGCGCGACGAGTATCTTCCGCGCGCGCCGGAGAGCCTGGGCCTCGTTCACCGTCCGGGCGGGCGCGACCTCTACGCCTTCCTGACGAAGGGCTACACCACCACCGACCTGACCCCCGACCAGATCCACCAGATCGGGCGGGAGGAGGTGGCGCGGATCCGCGCCCGGATGGAGACGGAGATGCGGGCCTCGGGCTGGACCGGCGACTTCGCCGGCTTCCTCGCCTTCCTGCGCAGCGATCCGCAGTTCTATGCGACCACGCGCGAGGGGCTGCTGGAGAAGGCGTCGGAGATGGCCAAGCGGGCCGACGACGGCCTGCCGGCCCTGTTCGCCACCCTGCCCCGCACCCCCTATGGCGTGCGCCCGGTGCCGGCCGAGATCGAGGCCAACTACACCACCGGCCGCTATTTCCCCGGCTCGATGGAGACCGGCGTGGCCGGCGGCTATATGGTCAACACCTCGCGGCTGGACCAGCGGCCGTTGTACGAGCTTCCGGCCCTGACGCTGCACGAGGCGGCGCCGGGCCACCACATCCAGATCGCCCTGCAGCAGGAGGCCGAGGACGGGCCCTATTTCCGCAAGAGCGTCGACGTCACCGCCTTCACCGAGGGCTGGGGCCTGTATGCGGAGTTTCTCGGCGAGGAGATGGGCTTCTACCGCACGCCGTATGAGCGGTTCGGACGGCTCAGCTACGAGATGTGGCGGGCCTGCCGGCTGGTGGCGGACACCGGCATCCATTGGCTGGGCTGGGACATCGAACAGGCGCGGGCGTGTTTCCGAGACAACTCGGCCCTCGCCCCGCACAATATCGAGACGGAGCTGCAGCGCTACATCGGCTGGCCGGGTCAGGCGACGGCCTACAAGATCGGCGAGATCCGGCTGCGGGCGATCCGGACCCGGGCGGAACAGGCGCTGGGCGAGCGGTTCGACGTGCGGCGATTCCACGACGCCCTGCTGGTCGACGGGCCGCTGCCGCTGGGGCTGCTGGACGCGCGGATGGACCGGTGGATCGCGGACGAGACGGCGCG